>JAGZZN010000104.1 GCA_018377375.1 Streptococcus parasanguinis | reverse complement strand
ACCCAGGCTTCGAAGTCTTTTAGAAATTCTTGTTCGTAGGTCATATTTTCCTCTTCATTTTAAAAACCAGCTTAACGCTGGCTTCATTTTCTACTAATAGTGTGTAGAGCTCATAGCCTTACAGTCTCCTATTATAACAAATAATTAGAAATTTGACTAGGTTCTAAACTCTGCATATAAGGCTTTAATATCATTTGGACGTGTGCGGCAGCAACCACCTAAAATCTTCACCCCAAACTGAGCATGCCAATCCTTGCTGTGTTCAACTAAGGTCAGAGCATCCTTATCCTTAGGTTTCCAAGTCTGCGTGCTACCATCATAAACCTCACCTGAGTTGGGGTAAGTAATGAGGGCTTTTCCAGCATTTTTAAGAATAGTAAGAGCCTGATTATAGAGCAGAGGCGAACTACAGTTGATTCCTAGAGCCAAGATTTGGTCTGACTGGCCAACAAGCTGGGCAATCTCATCTAGAGAAGTCCTATCACTGATAGTGCCTGGTTCTTGGACTGTAAAACTGATATAAGCTTCTGCTTCTGAAAATTCTTCAGCCAGAAGTTCAATCAAAGCTTGAGCTTCCAGATGATTCGGAATGGTTTCCAAAGCCAACAAATCGACACCCTGATCTAGGAGAATTTGAATGCGAGGGCGATGAAAGTCCTTGAGAGCCTCTGTGGTAATTTGACCATAATCACCAGTATACTCGGAACCATTGGCCAAATAGGCTGCGTAAGGACCGACATCACCAGAGATCAATGGATAAGGACGCTTAGCCTTCTCACTGTCATCCAAAGTTGCCCAGACCTTATCGCGTGCAGCCTTTGCCAACTGAACTGTCAAGGCAATAATCTGCTCCGCTTCTTTCTCAGTAAGTCCAGCATCTATCAAGCCTGGTAAGGTTGCCTGATAAGACGATGTGGTAATCAAGTCAGACCCAGCAGCTACATAGGTTTCGTGGATTTTTTGAATAACTTCTGGCTTTTCAAGCAGGTACTTGGCTGACCAGAGTTTGCCAGAAATATCATAACCCAAGCTCTCCATCTCTGTTCCTAGTGCCCCATGAAGGATAAGGGGAGATTTATTCTCTAAATAGTCTTTAAATATTGCCATGAAAGGCCTCCTTACCATTTTTTAAAGCGAAGGTAGTGATAGAGGTAGCAGAAAATCATGAAAGGAATCCCGAAGTAGAGTCCTGCACGTTGTGAACTATCCCAAGCAATACCGAGAACAGAAATGGCCAAGAGAACGATTGTGATATAAGGTAGGATTGGGTTAAACGGCGTCTTGTAGTCCAACTCATCATCAGAATGTTCTAAATTCCACTGTTTACGG
This sequence comes from Streptococcus parasanguinis, assembly GCA_018377375.1. GTDB lineage: Bacteria > Bacillota > Bacilli > Lactobacillales > Streptococcaceae > Streptococcus > Streptococcus parasanguinis_N. Next base: position 2,214 of record JAGZZN010000104.1, on the reverse strand, counting down.
AAGTTGATTTGTGCCATAGGAATAGAGAGCCAGACAACAACAACTGCAAATCCAGCAATCGATACCAAAGCTAGGTAAACTGTATCTGCTGCATAGATACTAGAAAAGAGCGATAAAACTGCTCCTGCCATAGAAATCAAAAGGGCTATCATTGGAACACCATGCTTATTAATTTTCACTAGCTTTTTATTGAGCATTCCCTCATTGGCCAAAGACCACAGCATACGGCTTGACGCATAAAGTCCTGAATTTCCAGCAGAAAGGATAGCTGTCAAGATAACAAAGTTCATGATGTCCGCCGCAAATGGAATTCCCATCTTGTCAAAGACATCAACGAAAGGTGCTGAAGAAACTCCTGCTTCTTTCATTGGAAGTAGCGAAGCTAATACAACAATCGTCAGTACAAAGAAGATCACCAAACGACCAATAGTTGTTTTAATCGCACGAGGAACTGCCTCTTTAGGGTTGTCCGTTTCACCAGCCGCTATACCGATTAACTCTGTTCCTGAAAAGGCATAGTTAACCGCCAACATGACTGACACAATAGCAAGACCACCATTTGGAAAGAGACCATTGGCCGTCAAGTGCTTGAACATAATGGCCTCATGATGACCATCAAAACTCACCAATCCAAACATAGCCCCTAGCCCCAGAATAATGAAAACCAGAATAGCAATGACTTTTATAGACGAGAAGAAAGATTCTGCTTCCGCAAAAGACCTCACACTCAGAGCATTAATCCCAAAAATCACCAAGGCAAAGAATGCCGCAAACATCCAAGCCGGAACTGATGGAAACCAACGTTGCATCAACATGGCAGCGCCGAGAAATTCTGTTCCCAAGGCTACCGTCCAACAAATCCAATAAAGCCAAGCTACCGTAAAGCCGGTCCCCGGACTGATAAATTTAGTAGCATAGGTGTGAAAGGATCCTGTTACTGGCATGGCAACAGCTAGCTCACCTAATGAAAGCATGACCAAGTAAACAACAATAGCTCCCACAAGATAAGATAGGATAGCTCCAAGGGGTCCAGCTTGTGCAATCGTATAGCCTGAACTCAAGAAAAGACCAGTACCAATGACACCACCCAGCGATAGCATAAAGAGGTGTCGAGAAGTCATCTTCCGTTGGAACTAACCCTCATTTTCATAATTATGGTTTTCCATAGATTCCTCCAATATATGTGATAAAACAAGCTTATCACAATATTATCCCCTTGGATAATAAGTGAAAACTATCAAAGAGATAGTTAAAGACTATCACAAGAAAAAAACTCGGATTTCTCCGAGCTTTTCTTACAATTCTGCCAAAATCGTATCCCATGCTTCATCATAACCGTCACGTGTGACAGATGAAAAGACGATGAAATGGTCATTTTTATCAAAATTGAGTTTTTTCTTAATAATAGATTCGTGCTTGTTCCATTTTCCGCGAGGAATCTTGTCAGCCTTAGTCGCCACAACGATAACTGGAATTTCATAATACTTAAGAAATTCATACATTTGAATATCGTCTTGAGTTGGTTCATGTCGGAGGTCAACCAAGCTAACAACCACACGAAGATTGTCTCGAGTCACGAGATACTCCTCAATCATTTTCCCCCATTTGGCACGTTCTTTTTTGGACACACGGGCATAACCGTAACCTGGCACATCCACAAAGCGTAGCTTGTCGTCAATATTGTAGAAATTGAGCAACTGAGTTTTTCCTGGTTTCCCAGATGTACGTGCGAGGTTTTTACGACCAAGAAGGGTATTGATAAAGCTTGATTTACCAACATTCGAGCGTCCTGCTAGGGCAACCTCAGGAAGGTCATCTTGGGGATAGTGACTCTTATTTGCTGCACTGAGCAAAATCTCAGCATTGTGCGTATTTAGGACTTGTTCTTCAGCCATAGGTCCTCCTTACGCTATTTCCAAAACTGGAGCAGCTGTACCGTCAACGGCTTCTTTAGTAATACGAACCTTAGTCACATCTTCCTGGCTAGGAATTTCAAACATGACATCCATCATGACTTCTTCAATGATAGAGCGAAGCCCACGCGCACCAGTCTTACGTTCAATCGCCTTACTTGCAATAGCTTCAAGAGCATCTTGGTCAAACTCCAGTTCAACTCCATCATAAGACAAGAGGGTTTGATACTGTTTAACCAAGGCATTTCTAGGCTCTGTCAAGATACGAACCAAGTCGTCAACCGTTAACTGTTCAAGGGCC
>JAGZZN010000023.1 GCA_018377375.1 Streptococcus parasanguinis | reverse complement strand
CTGATTTCATCAGCTTTTACAGCCCTACTCAACTGTGCGGAGGTGGGACGACGAAATCGAATTCTAACGAATTACCGATTTCTGTCCCACTCTCTTTTTATTTACTAAAGAAGAAGGGAGGAGTGAATTCTTTTAATTTTTCAAAACAATCCAAAGCTCCTTGGTTGTCTTCGCAGATAACCAAACAGACATCATCTCCACAGATGGTGGCTACAATTTCTTGGAGTTCCAATGCATCTAAGATAGCTCCAAAGGATTGGGCCAGACCTGGAAGAGTTTTTACAACGACCTGGTTTTGAACGGGCCGTAACATAACTAAGGCATCTTCCATATACATCCGCAGGCGTTTTTCCCAACGGGAAGGAGCGATGGTGTTCATGGCATAGTAGGAACTATCCCCCTCGTTAATTTTTACTAGATTCAAGGATTTGACATCCCGTGAAAGGGTGGACTGAGTAACGAGAACGCCATTGGCTTCTAAGGCTTCTTGGAGTTCTTGTTGGGTATGAATCCTACGCTCAGAAATGATCGAGCGGATCAAGCGGTGGCGGCTTTCAATTTTATTCATGAGAGACTCCTTTACTTGATGAACATGGCATCCCCAAAGCTGAAGAAACGGTAGCGTTCTTGAATCGCATGGTGGTAGGCTTCGAGGGTTAATTCACGGCCAGCAAAGGCAGAAACCAACATGACCAGAGTTGATTTTGGAAGGTGGAAGTTAGTTGAAAAGGCATCGACGACTTTCCATTCGTAACCTGGTTTGATAAAGATATTGGTCCAGCCGGAATCGGCTTGGATATCACCATCAAATTTATTGCCAATCGTTTCAAGAGTTCGAATAGAAGTCGTTCCGACGGCTACGATGCGTTTCCCTGCAGCTTTTACCTGACGAAGGGTAGCAGCAGCCTCTTCAGAAAGTTGGTAGAATTCAGAGTGCATCTCATGGTCTTCAAGATTGTCCACAGATACTGGACGGAAGGTTCCTAGGCCCACATGAAGGGTCAAATAGACCAGGTGAACCCCTTTTGCTTCAATCTTTTGGAGCAATTCTTGGGTGAAATGAAGACCTGCCGTTGGAGCTGCAGCAGAACCATTTTCTTTGGCGTAAACGGTTTGGTAGCGCTCGCGGTCAGCAAGTTTTTCGTGAATATAGGGAGGAAGTGGCATTTCACCAAGGCTTTCCAAGACTTCTAAAAAGATCCCTTGATAGTGGAAGCGAACGATGCGACCTCCGTGCTCCAATTCTTCCTCAACGGTTGCAGTCAAACGACCATCTCCGAAGCTGACTGTGGCTCCTACCTTTAAGCGTTTTGCAGGTTTTGCCAAGACTTCCCAACAGTCATCCTGGGTATTTTTAAGGAGAAGGAATTCGACGTGACCACCTGTTTCTGGTTTGACACCATGAAGACGGGCAGGCAGTACGCGCGTATTATTCATGACAAGAGCATCTCCTGGCTCCAATTCATCCAAAATGGCATCAAAATGACGGTCTTGGAATTGCCCTGTTTTTCGATCGAGGATCAAGAGTTTAGAGGCATCTCGTTTTTCAAGAGGGGTTTGGGCAATCAGTTCTTCAGGCAAATCAAAGTCAAAGTCGTTGGTATTCATTTGCGCTCCTTTTATAATAAATTTGTGAGTAGATAGATGGTAGTCACGACAGCTAAGAGCATCAGGCTGATTCCCATCAAAAAGATCAGGACCTTGAGAATCTTTCTTTGATGAATCAAGAAAGATAAGAGAAAGACAAGGAGTCCGATCAAAAAAATGATGAATAATAGTGATACAATCATACCTTTCATTATATCACGAATCGACTTGAAAATGAAAAAAATGCCAGAAAAAGATAGCGGTTTCACTTGACAAAAATTGGTCTATACCATATAATAAAAGCATAGAGAAATAGGAGGTCTATCCAATGAAAATTATTGAAGTAAAGGACCAAATTGAGGGTGGAAAAGTTGCCTTTGATATATTGAAAGAAACTTTAAAGGAAGGTGCTCAAACCTTAGGTCTTGCGACTGGAAGCAGTCCCCTTGAGTTTTATAAACAAATTCGTGAAAGTGATTTGGATCTGTCTAATCTAATCAGTGTGAACTTAGATGAATACGTAGGGTTGACGGGAGATGATCCTCAATCTTATCGGTATTTCATGGAGAAAAACCTCTTTGATGCCAAACCATTCAAAGAAAGTTATCTCCCATCAGGTGTAGAAGAATCTGCCGATCAAGAAGTGATCCGTTATAACAAAATACTCGAAGACCATCCAGTGGATCTTCAAATCTTGGGAATCGGACGCAATGGGCATATCGGTTTTAATGAGCCAGGGACATCCTTTGATAGTCAGACCCACTTAGTTCAGTTGGATGCCTCTACCATTGAGGCCAATTCTCGTTTCTTTGATAAGATCGAAGATGTACCAACCCAAGCCATTTCGATGGGGATTGCCAATATCTTAGCTGCGAAATCAATTGTCTTGTTTGCTTATGGGGAATCAAAAGCCCAAGCAATCAAAGGTACAGTAGAGGGTGAAAGGACAGAAAAAGTGCCAGCTAGTGCCCTTCAAGGACATCCAAATGTGACCATTATTGCGGATAAGGAAGCCTTGAGCTTGTTAAGTCGATAAAAAACAGGACCTATCGCCGATTTATTCGGGCCAGATAGGTTTTTTTCTGCTTCAAAATATGGTACAATACAAGTAATTATCTGCTGGGATTAGCTCTTTTCATCTACTGGGAGACAAGAGGAAAGGGCATGAGGGCTAGAAGCTTATTTTAGCCTCCAGCTGATTAGTCTGTTATAAAGGAAAAGTTTATGATAAAAAAATATTTGATCCATATTTGCCTCCTTCTGAGTCTCTTATGCCAGCCAGTTCTAGCGAGTGCGGATGAATTGGTAGATATGGCGCAAAAGATGTATCCAAATGACAATGTCCAAGCTATAAACCGTCCACATTCTTCGCTCATCATTGACGGCAATACGGGAAATGTTCTTTGGAAAGACAATATCGATGAAGCCAGAGATCCGGCCAGCATGAGTAAGCTCATGACGCTCTATCTCTTGTTTGAAGATATGGCAAATGGCAAGATCAGTAAGGATACAGTGATCAAGGCGACCGCTTCAGACCAAGCGATCGGAAAGATCTATGAGATCTCCAACAATAATATTGTTGCTGGGGTAGACTACACAATTCCTGAGTTGATTACCATGACAGTGGTTCCATCCTCAAATGTATCGACCCTCATGTTGGCCAATCTCATGTCCAACAATGATCCAGATGCCTTTATCGAGCGCATGAATGCCAAGGCTAAGGAATTAGGGATGACCAATACGGTCTGGAATAACCCGAGTGGGGCGGCCATCTCCACCTTGCAGGGCTACTATCAGGTCAACAATTATCCAAATGATGCGGCCAACCAGACAACTGCGCGTGATTTAGGGATTCTGGTTTATCATTTTATCAATCAATACCCAGATATTTTAAACTATACCAATCAAGCACAAGTCACGGTCAAAAAAGGGACTCCATATGAGGAAACCTTTGATACCTACAATTATTCATTGCCAGGAGCCAAGTATGCCTTGAAAGGTGTGGATGGTTTGAAAACTGGTTCAAGCCCTCGTGGAGCTTTCAACTATATCGCGACCATCAAACGGGGCAATCAGCGCTTAATTGCTGTCATTATGGGCGTAGGAGATTGGGCAGACCAAGATGGGGAATATTACCGTCACCCGTTTGGCAATGCCTTGATCGAAAAAGCCTATAAAGATTTTGGCTATAAAAAATTGCTAGATGCAGGTGTCCAGAAGATTGACGGCAAGACCTATACACTTGAAAAACCCTTCTATGCAACGGTCAAAAAAGGTGCTAAAGAACCGACCCTTGCGGTAAAAGATGGCTATCTGACAGTAGATAATGATCTCTACACGTTGTCTGAAGGTATCCGAGATGATATGAAGGTAGAAGAAGGGGCCAAGCCAGAGCTTGTCAAAGAAACAGCAAGTGGGAAGAAGACAACGGCTAAGCACAGTAAATGGCTTTCGCTGGATCACTTCCTGATCTTGATTCCAATTCTCATTCTTGTCATCATTCTCTCGATTGAAAAACAAAGTCGTGAGAGACGCAAAAAAGAGGCTCAAAAGCGCTATAATAAAGAGTAAAATAAAACCTAACTGATTGTCAGTTGGGTTTTGTCATTGTCTCATTCCGATATTTTTAGAAAGGATTTATATGAAAACATTCCGAAATTCTTATACGGCTTATATGCTACTCTATAGTTTTTATTTTATGTCCACATCTCTCTTTACGACTCTTATTTCCGTTTATTTGATGGGAAAGCACTATAGTGCAACTCAAGTGTCGACCTTGGTATCGGTTGCCTTTTTCTTATCTATGGTAGCCCAACCCTTCTTTGGGTATATCAATGAGCGATTTGGAATCGTAAAAATGACGACCCTCAGTCTGAGTGTGATCATTGGTGGTGTCTTCGGTTTTCTTTGGGCCCCCAATCTCTTTTGGCTGACTGTTTTTTACGGAATTGTTCTAGTCTGTTTGAATGGGACAGCTCCCATGATGGAAGTTTTTGCAACGCAAAGTCCATACGCTTTTGGGAAGATTCGCGTTTGGGGAACCATTGGCTACTCGGTCGGTGTCCAAATAGCTGGCTGGGTCTATCATCAGTTTAGCCCCCAAGCAGTCTATTATACGGTTTTGATCACCATTGTACTCAGCATTTTCTGTCTAAGTGCCGTTCGAATGAAGAAAAAAGAGACAGTCGTAGAAAAGGAAAAACACCCTGTCTCTATTCGTCCTCTTCTTCACAATGGACCTTATCTCTTCTTTATTGTGTTGATTGGGTTGGCTTCAGGGGTTGGAAATATTGGTCATACCTATATTCCTGAGCTACTCATGGATAGTGGTCTACCAGTGCATATTGCCTCAACAGTTGTGGCTGTCTCCGTCGTAGTGGAAGCCCCCTTGATCTTTTTCTCTGATCGATTCATGGACCACTGGCCTTTACGGGTTTTGATCGCTCTTCCAATCGGGATTATTTTTGCTCAATATGTTGTCTACGCTCTTCCAAGTCCTGTCTTCTTAAAAGTGCTTTTGACTCTTTTAGCCAAGCATACAACAGGGATGGTTTTGATTATGGTCTCCTTACGGTTTATTGCCCAACAGGTGAATGGCAAAGACTTGGTTCTTGCCATGGCCATTGTCCAAGGAGCTCGTTATTTAGGAACCATTCTTTTACAACCCCTCGCAGCCCTCTGTATTGAAAGAGGTGGTTACCAAGTCATGAGTTTCTTTTTAGCAGGGGTTGTAGGGATCGTCTTTTTGCTGAGCTTTGCCTTAAAAATGCCCCAAGGGAAAGCTCACGGACTTTTTGGTGGCAAAGTAGACTAATGAAATTGTTACAATTGTATGACTAATCATCGAGGAGTTGGACAGAAACACTGATTTCACAGTGTTTTGTCCAACTTTTTTGCTATTATTAAGAACTAGTGATTAATTTGACAGTCAAAGTATTCGATGGTAGAATGAGGTAAAATAAATATAAAGGAGACCATTTTATGAAAAAAATGATCTTATCGACAGCTGCTCTTTTGACGATCTTTTCCCTAGCTGCTTGTTCAAACAAACAAGACACAAAGAAAGAAACTTCAAACAGTCAATCAACGACTAAAGTGACGAGCAAATCTGCCAACACTTCAAAAAGTAAGGATAATTCAACAGATTCAGAAGATACGTCATCTTCTAGCCTCTTAACAGATGCTGAAATCAACAAGGCTAAGACAGTTGGAGACTTCAAAAAGTTGTTTGCAAAATTAATGGATCATTCTGTTTCTATTACTGAAGAAGCAGGCACTTCTGTGACAGGTTCTGCAAAAGAACAATACGATGCAATGATTAGTACCTTAAAGCAAGGATTAGAAAACCAAAAAGATATCTTTAATGAAGGCTTGGAAAGCATCGGTTCAGATAGTACAGTCGTTCCTAAAGAAGACCGTGAAGCTTTGATCGAAATCTTGAAAGATGCTCGTGAAGAGTTGGAAAGTACTCGTAAAGAAATGAAAGATATGCAGAAAGAATTGAGTAAATCTCCTGTTGCTGATGATTCTAGTGATGATTCAGATTCAGATTCTGAAGAATAAAAAGAAGAAAAGGTTGGAATTTCCAGCCTTTTTCCTATTTTTTTTTCGAATGATATAGATGAGGAGGTGGGCCTATGTTTATTGCCATGGATAACAATCAAAAGCGGTGGAACTGTATGGAAGAGATCCCAGCTGTGACAGAAGGTCCCTTCTATTGCTTGGCTTGTCATAGTCCAGTGCGTCTAAAAAATGGCTCGGTTCTACGGGCTCATTTTGCTCATATAAAATTACAGCATTGTCCCTATCATCACGAAGCTGAGAGTTTTGAACATCTGGAATTAAAAGCTTGTCTTTATGATTGGGCCTCTAAGGAATCTCATACAGAGGTAGAAAGTTATTTAGCAGACTTTCAACAAATTGCCGATCTTTTGGTAGTAGACAAGAACTTAGCTTTGGAAGTGCAGTGCAGCTCCTTATCTTTAGAACGCTTGAAGGAGAGGAGCGATGCTTATCGATCCAACGGTTACCATGTCTATTGGTTACTTGGTAAAAAGTTGTGGCTCAAGGAAAGACTAACAAAGCTGCAGGCTGGCTTTCTTTATTTTAGTCAGAATCGAGGGTTCCATCTTTGGGAATTGGATCTGACAAAGAAAGAGCTACGTCTACAATACCTCATCCATGAGGATTTACGAGGGCGATTGCATTATCAAACAGAAATTTTCCCTTTTGGCCAAAGGTCTTTACTGGAAGTCTTACGGACCCCTTATCTTTCGCAACCCATGCAGCAAATGGCAGTCGAGCTCGATCGTACATTTTTAACGTATATACAGCAGCAACTCTTTTATCGTCATCCAAAGTGGCTGAAGCTTCAGGAAGAACTCTATTTGCAGGGACACCATCTGATGGAACTGGGGCTAGATTTCTTTTATCCTCTGTGTCGTCCCATTGTTTCAGACTACTTCATTCAAATTGAGGGCGATCTCAAAGATTATTACAAGCTATTTCTCACGTATTACAAGGAGCAAGGAATTAAGCCAGTCCAAACTCTTTATTCTCCCTGCTTTTATAGGTTGCAGAAAAGATAATTTTCTGTGTTGGAATTCCCCACCAAACACTATTTTTATGCTAAAATAGTACTTTGGAGGATGAATTGAAATGGTAAAACAACGAAATGAAATTGATGAAAAATACCAATGGGATTTGTCGACAATTTTTGCGACAGATCAAGCTTGGGAAGAAGAAGCAGCTAGCTTAGCTGCAGATATTAAAGCAGCAAGCCACTATGCTGGTCATTTGTTGGATTCGGCGCAAACACTGTTGGATACAACCAATGCATATTTGGAATTGAGCCGTCGCTTAGAAAAGGTCTACGTCTATGCTCATATGAAAAATGACCAAGACACACGAGTGGCTAAATACCAAGAGTACCAATCAAAAGGGATGTCTCTTTATAGCTTGTTGGGTGAAACCTTTGCCTTCTATGAGCCTGAATTCATGGCCATTACGGATGAGCAGTACAAGGCCTTTGTGAGTGAAGTTCCAGCCTTGGAACAATATGGTCATTATTTTGATCGTTTGCTAGAGAAAAAAGAACATGTCTTGTCTCAAAAAGAAGAGGAATTACTTGCAGGAGCTGGTGAGATCTTTGCGGCTGGTGGTGAAACTTTTGAAATCTTGGACAATGCAGATATTGTTTTCCCAACTGTACATGATGACAAGGGTGAAGAAGTTCAACTGACACATGGAAACTATATTTCTTTGGTAGAATCTAAAGATCGTGCCGTTCGTAAAGAAGCTTACGAAGGCCTCTACAAGGTCTATGAACAGTACCAACATACCTATGCTAAAACCTTGCAAACCAATGTGAAAGTTCACAACTTTAATGCCAAAGTTCGCAAATTCTCATCTGCCCGTGAAGCGGCCCTTTCTGAAAACTTTGTACCAGAAAGTGTTTATGATAGCTTGGTAGCAGCGGTGAACAAACACTTGCCACTCTTGCAACGCTATGTGCAATTGCGTTCAAAAATTCTAGGAATCTCAGACTTGAAGATGTACGATATGTATACGCCATTATCCGATACAGACTACAAGTTTACCTATGAAGAATCATTGGCCAAAGCAGAAGAAGTCTTGGCTGTTTTGGGTGAGGACTACCTTTCTCGTGTAAAACGTGCCTTCAGCGAACGGTGGATTGATGTGCATGTCAACCAAGGAAAACGCTCAGGTGCTTATTCAGGTGGTTCTTATGATACCAATGCCTTCATGTTGTTGAACTGGCAAGATACATTGGATAATCTCTTCACCTTGGTGCATGAAACTGGTCACAGTATGCATTCTAGCTATACTCGTGAAACCCAGCCTTATGTCTACGGGGACTATTCCATCTTCCTTGCTGAAATCGCCTCTACAACCAATGAAAATATCCTGACCGAACGTCTGTTAGAAGAAGTAGAAGACGATGCGACACGCTTTGCTATTTTGAATCACTTCTTGGATGGCTTCCGTGGCACCGTCTTCCGTCAAACGCAGTTTGCTGAATTTGAGCATGCTATCCATAAAGCAGACCAAGAAGGTACCGTTTTGACTAGTGAGTTCTTAAACAACCTCTATGCAGAGCTCAATGAAAAATACTATGGTCTTTCAAAAGAAGACAACCCTGAGATCCAATATGAATGGGCTCGGATTCCTCACTTCTACTATAACTACTATGTCTTCCAATATTCAACAGGTTTTGCAGCAGCTTCAGCCTTAGCTGAAAAAATTGTTCATGGAACACAAGAAGATCGTGATAAATATATCGACTACTTGAAGGCTGGAAATTCTGACTATCCACTCAATGTCATCCGCAAAGCAGGTGTGGATATGGAAAAAGAAGACTACTTGGACGCAGCCTTTGCGGTCTTTGAACGTCGGTTGAATGAATTTGAAGCCCTAGTAGAAAAATTAGGACTCGCATAAGATGGTAGAGTCTTATAGTAAAAATGCCAACCACAATATGCGCCGGCCAGTGGTTAAAGATGAGATCGTTGACTTTATGCGCACGCGTCAAAAACCGGTAGCAGGTGCCTTGGAGGAGTTAGAAGTATTCGCCCGCAAGGAAAATATTCCGATTATTCCGCATGAAACGGTAGCTTACTTTAGACTACTCCTGCAAGCCCTACAACCAAAGAAAATCCTGGAAATTGGGACAGCAATTGGATTTTCAGCGCTCTTAATGGCTGAAAATGCTCCCGATGCACAAATTACCACTATTGATCGGAATGAAGAGATGATTGGCTTTGCCAAGGAAAATCTGGCTAAATACGATCAGAGAAAACAAATCACCTTGCTTGAAGGAGATGCAGTAGATGTCTTGCAGGATTTGACAGAGACCTATGACTTTGTCTTTATGGACTCTGCTAAGTCTAAGTACATCGTCTTTTTACCACGGATTCTCGAACTCATAGAGGTTGGGGGAATTGTGGTACTGGATGATATTTTCCAAGGAGGAGATGTTGCCAAGGACATCATGGAAGTGCGTCGTGGACAACGAACCATTTACCGGGGGCTTCAGAACCTCTTTCATGCGACTCTCAATCATCCAGATTTGACCGCTAGTTTGGTGCCACTTGGAGATGGTATTTTGATGATTCGGAAAAATGCAGAGACGGTAACCTTGCCAGATCCTAGCTCTTTTTAGGTAAATTTAAGGTATTCTCTCTAATTTGTGGTAAAATAGAAGAAGTTTAAAAAGGAACGGAGAATAATTTTCATGAAGAAAAAACTTGTAGCGGGTGCTGTGACCTTGCTATCAGTCGTAACACTAGCAGCGTGTGCCAATGGCACAAACAAAGATATCGTGACCATGAAAGGGGACACGATTACAGTTTCTGATTTCTATAATGAAATCAAAACCAACCAAGGTGCTCAACAAGTTCTTTTCCAAATGACCATCAATAAAGTCTTTGAAAAAGAATATGGATCAAAAGTTTCTGATAAAGAAGTCGATAAAGAATTGGCTAAACAAAAGAAACAATTAGGCAACCAATTCGATGCATACTTGGCGCAACAAGGTTTGACGGAAGAAACAGCGAAGAAACAAATCCGCAGCAATATGTTGTTGGAATATGCAGTTAACCAAGCAGCTAAGAAAGATATCAAAGAGTCTGACTACAAGGCGGCTTTTGAATCTTACACACCAGAAGTAACAGCACAAATTATCAAGTTGGATTCAGAAGATAAAGCAAAAGAAGTGTTGGAAGCAGCTAAAGCGGAAGGTGCAGACTTTGCCCAAATCGCCAAAGACAATTCAACAGATACTGCTACAAAAGACAAAGGTGGCGAAGTCAAGTTCGATTCAGGAACAGCAGATGTTCCATCTCAAGTCAAAGAAGCTGCCTTTAAGTTGGATGAAAATGGGATTTCAGATGTGATCACAGTTTCAGCAGGTCAAAACTATTCTGCTAGCTACTATATTGTCAAATTGAATAAGAAGACAGAAAAAGGTTCTGACTGGAAGAAATACGAAAAACGTTTGAAAGAGATCATTGTTGACGGTCGTAAGCAAGATACTAACTACATCCGTAGCATTATTGCAAAAGCGATGACCAATGCCAATATCAAGGTCAAAGATGATGCCTTCAAATCAACATTTAACCAATATTTGCAAAATATCGGTGTTCAAACGAGCGATAGCAGTTCATCATCTAAAAAATAGTTGACGGTTCCTTTTGGAACTTGTATAATGAAATAGTTGAGAATAAATCATTGTTACTCGGAATCAGAGAAGTGGCGGGGGTGCGAGCCATGGAAGAGAAATGATTTTGCTACTCGGCTGAGACAATTGCATATAAAATGAAGAATGACAAGTTCATTGAATGAAGGTGGTACCGCGGTTTTTCGCCCTTCGTTTAGTGGCTTGTCTTTTGTTTATGGGCAGTTGTCTGGAGCTTTTTAAAGGAGATCAAAAGATGCGAACCTATCAAGTGAAACAAAAATTTCGATTGGGTGGCGAGCGGTTCGATATCAAAGATGAATTGGGAAATGTTGAGTACCAGGTTGAGGGGTCTTTTCTTAAGATTCCCAAGACTTTTACCATCTATGATAAGAATGGACAAGAAGTGAGCCACATTACTAAAAAAACAATCAGCTTTCTTCCCAAGTTTGTGGTTGAGTTGAAGGATGGGGACCGCTTTTTTATCCATAAAAAACTGACGCTCTTCAGGGATAAATACGATATCGAAGATTTGGGACTGCGGGTACAGGGAAATATCTGGGACCTAGAATTCAAATTATTCGATGATCGGGATCAAATCGTCGCTGAGATTAGCAAGGAACTCTTTCATCTAACCTCTACCTACCAAGTATCGGTGTATGAGGATGAATACGCTGATTTAGTCATCTCACTTTGTGTCGCCATCGATTATGTCGAAATGTTAGAAGCTAGCGCAAATTAATCTTAAAAAAATTAGGAGACAAATATGAAACAATTATCTAGTGCACAAGTCCGTCAAATGTGGCTTGATTTCTGGGCAAGCAAAGGCCACTCTGTAGAACCATCTGTTAGCTTGGTTCCTGTAAATGACCCAACCCTTTTGTGGATCAACTCAGGGGTTGCCACTCTTAAGAAATACTTCGATGGAACCATCAAACCTGAAAATCCACGGATTACCAATGCTCAAAAAGCTATTCGTACTAATGATATCGAAAACGTAGGGAAAACTGCTCGTCACCATACTATGTTTGAAATGTTGGGGAATTTCTCAATCGGAGATTACTTCCGTGATGAAGCTATTACGTGGGCTTATGAGCTTTTGACAAGTCCTGAATGGTTTGACTTCCCCAAAGACAAACTTTATATGACTTATTATCCAGATGATAAAGATTCATACAACCGCTGGATCGCTGTTGGGGTGGATCCAAGTCACTTGATCCCAATCGAAGACAACTTCTGGGAAATCGGTGCGGGGCCTTCTGGACCAGATACAGAAATCTTCTTTGACCGTGGAGAAGCTTTTGACCCAGAAAACATCGGCCTTCGTCTGCTTGCAGAAGATATCGAAAACGACCGTTACATCGAAATCTGGAACATTGTCTTGTCACAATTTAACGCTGACCCAGCTGTTCCTCGTAGCGAATACAAGGAATTGCCACACAAGAACATTGATACGGGCGCTGGTTTAGAGCGTTTGGTAGCTGTTATCCAAGGTGCCAAGACCAACTTTGAAACAGACCTCTTTATGCCGATCATCCGTGAAGTTGAAAAGATGTCTGGTAAAACCTATGATCCAGATGGCGATAACATGAGCTTCAAGGTGATTGCTGACCACATCCGTTCGCTTTCATTTGCGATTGGAGATGGGGCTCTTCCTGGTAATGAAGGACGCGGTTACGTTCTTCGTCGTCTCCTCCGTCGTGCTTCCATGCATGGTCAAAAATTGGGGATTGAAGGAACCTTCTTGTATAAATTGGTTCCAACTGTTGGGAAGATCATGGAAAGCTACTACCCAGAAGTACTTGAAAAACAAGAATTTATCGAAAAAATCATCAAGAGTGAAGAAGAATCATTTGCTCGTACCTTAAACTCTGGTCAACACTTTGCCCAAACCATTGTTGAAGACTTGAAAGCCAAAGGTCAAACAGTGATTGCTGGACAAGATGTCTTTAAACTTTATGATACATACGGATTCCCAGTAGAATTGACAGAAGAAATCGCTGAAGAAGCTGGAATGACAGTCGATCGTGACGGTTTTGAAGCAGCCATGAAGGAACAACAAGAACGGGCGCGTGCATCAGCTGTTAAAGGTGGATCTATGGGGATGCAAAATGAAACCCTTCAAAACATTACAGTTGAAAGTAGCTTCAACTACAATGCCAGCCAATTGCCTTCTAAGTTGGTGGCTATCGTAGCGGACAATGCAGAAGTAGAGGCTGTATCAGAAGGGACTGCATCACTGATCTTTGCAGAAACTCCATTCTACGCTGAAATGGGTGGACAAGTTGCGGACCATGGTCAAATCTTGGATGCTCAAGGAAACGTCGTAGCGACTGTGACAGACGTTCAAAAAGCACCAAATGGACAACCACTTCATACGGTTGAAGTTCTTGCTCCTCTTGCCTTGAACCAAGAATACACCTTGGCGATCGATACCAATCGTCGTCATCGTGTTATGAAGAACCACACAGCCACTCACTTGCTCCATGCGGCTCTTCACAATATCCTTGGTAACCACGCAACCCAAGCAGGATCTCTCAACGAAGTAGAATTCCTTCGCTTTGACTTTACCCACTTCCAAGCCGTAACTCCTGAAGAATTGCGCGCTATTGAACAACAAGTCAATGAAAAGATTTGGGAAGCGATCGCAGTCGAAACGATTGAAACAGATATCGATACTGCTAAAGAAATGGGAGCCATGGCCCTCTTTGGTGAAAAATACGGTAAAGAAGTCCGTGTTGTCACTATCGGTGATTACTCTGTTGAGCTCTGTGGTGGTACTCACGTAGGCAACACTTCTGAAATTGGTCTCTTCAAGATTGTCAAAGAAGAAGGGATCGGATCAGGGACTCGTCGTATCTTGGTAGTGACTGGTAAGGAAGCCTTCGAAGCTTACCGTGAACAAGAAGATGCACTGAAAGCAGTCGCAGCAACATTGAAAGCACCTCAACTTAAGGAAGTCCCTCATAAGGTGGAAGGTCTTCAAGAACAACTCCGTCAATTGCAAAAAGAAAATGCAGAATTGAAGGAAAAAGCGGCAGCAGCTGCAGCAGGCGATGTCTTCAAGAATGTTCAAGAAGCAAACGGACACCGTTATATTGCCAGCCAAGTTTCAGTTTCAGATGCAGGTGCTCTTCGTACCTTTGCGGATAACTGGAAACAAAAAGATTACTCTGATGTGCTTGTTCTTGTCGCAGCTATCGGTGACAAGGTGAATGTCCTTGTAGCCAGCAAGACAAAAGATGTGCATGCAGGTAATGTCATCAAAGAACTAGCTCCAATCGTCGATGGACGTGGTGGTGGTAAACCAGACATGGCTATGGCAGGAGGAAGCAACCAAGAGAAAATCCAAGAATTGTTGGATGCCGTAGCAGGTAAGTTGTAATAATCGGAGAGGTTGGATGTTTGTCCAACCTCTTTTTTCAAAAAAGGAGCAGATCCAATTAGAAAAAAATTGCAACAAAAAAACCTTTCCGTCTGGAAAGGTTTCAGATTGAAGATAAAGTCTTCTAAAAAATTTTCCTTAGGTGAGAACGGACGTCAGCGAACTTCAAAGAAGTTCCATGACTTAGTTTTGGACCTAAGGTTCCAAAACTCCCGAGTGCTAGAAACATGATTGTTTCTAGCACTTTTCTCACGGCGGAAAGTTTTTAATCTTCAAAAAATAAAAGTCATTTTTTGAAAATCATCTATCTGTTTTATGTAAAACAATAGGTTGTCTATATTTAAAAACCTTTCCGTCTGGAAAGGTTTTTGTCTTATAGTCCGTAATTGTAATCGTCATCCTGCATGGCTTCTACTTCACCGAGAAGGTAACCATTTCCGACTTGAGAGAAGAAGTCGTGGTTAGAGGTACCGGTTGAGATTCCGTTCATGACGATTGGGTTAACGTCATCTGCTGAGTCTGGGAAAAGCGGATCTTGTCCCAAGTTCATGAGGGCTTTATTGGCGTTGTAGCGAAGGAAGGTCTTGACTTCCTCAGTCCAGCCCACACCGTCATAGAGGCTCTCTGTGTAGCCTTCTTCGTTTTCATAGAGGGTGTAGAGAAGATCATACATCCACTCTTTGAGTTTTTCTTGTTCTTCTTCTGGTAATTCGTTAAATCCAAGTTGGAACTTGTAGCCGATATAGGTTCCGTGAACTGATTCGTCCCGAATGATCAACTTGATGATTTCAGCTACGTTGGCCAATTTGTTGTTTCCAAGATAGTAGAGAGGTGTGAAGAAACCAGAGTAGAAGAGGAAGGTTTCAAGGAAAACGCTGGCTACTTTCTTTTCAAGAGGGGTCCCATTGAGGTAGATTTCGTTGATGATTTCTGCCTTCCTTTGAAGGAAAGGATTGGTGTTGGTCCATTCGAAAATCTCTTCGATTTCTGACTTGGTATTCAAAGTAGAAAAGATAGAAGAGTATGACTTAGCATGGACTGATTCCATAAATTGGATGTTGTTAAAGACAGCTTCTTCATGGGGAGTACGAATATCCGCACGAAGAGCCTGAACACCTGTTTCAGATTGCATGGTATCTAGAAGGGTTAATCCCCCAAAGACTTTACCCACTAGGTCTTTTTCTTTATTCGACAACTTTCTCCAGTCATCCAAGTCGTTTGACAAAGGGATACGTGTATCCAACCAGAATTGCTCTGTCAGTTTTTCCCAGGTCGATTTATCGATGACATCTTCGATCGCATTCCAGTTAATGGCTTTGTAGTATGTTTCCATTTGCATCACTTTCTTTTTCTATTCATTCAATCGTTACTATTCTACCATAAATTGATAGAATACCGCACAAAAAGTCGGCGAACCGACTTTTGATAGCTATCTAGGATAGCGGATTAGATGACACAGCTTTCACATTGGTTGGCGCCAACTTCTCCACCATCATCTGTAAAAGTACGGACGTAGTAGATAGACTTGATACCCTTGTTAAAGGCGTAGTTCCGAAGGATAGACAAGTCACGTGTGGTTTGTTTGTTTTCAGTTTTCCATTCGTAAAGACCCTTTGGAATATCACTGCGCATGAAGAGAGTGAGTGAAAGTCCTTGGTCTACATGCTCAGTAGCCGCAGCATAGACATCGATGACTTTTCGCATATCCATGTCGTAGGCAGAAGTGTAGTAAGGAATCGTTTCCGTTGACAATCCTGCTGCAGGGTAGTAGATCTTACCGATTTTCTTCTCTTGACGTTCTTCAATCCGTTGTGTAATTGGGTGGATAGAAGCAGATACGTCATTGATGTAGCTGATAGATCCATTTGGTGCGACAGCTAGGCGGTTTTGGTGGTAAAGACCATCTGCTTGAACTTTAGCACGCAGTTCTGCCCAATCCTCTGCACTTGGGATAAAGATATCTTTAAAGAGTTCTTTGACGCGATCAGATTTTGGTACAAATTCTCCAGTCGTGTACTTATCAAAGTAAGTACCGTTGGCATAGTCTGATTTTTCGAAGTTGTGGAAGGTAACACCACGTTCGCGAGCGATGTTGTTTGATTCTACGAGAGTCCAGTAGTTCATGAGCATGAAGTAGATACTTGTAAACTCAACAGACTCAGGTGATCCGTATTCAATTAATTGTTGCGCAAGGTAGCTGTGAAGTCCCATTGCTCCAAGTCCAAACGAATGCGCCAGTTTATTTCCGTGGTCGATAGTTGGAACGGCCACGATATGAGAGCTATCTGTAACGAAGGTCAAAGCACGAACCATGGCACGAATCGAACGTCCAAAATCAGGTGAAGTCATCATGTTAACTACGTTGGTTGAACCAAGGTTACATGAGACGTCTGTTCCCATTTGGACAAATTCTTGGGCATCGTTGATCAAGCTTGGTTCTTGAACTTGGAGGATCTCTGAACACAAGTTACTCATGATGATTTTTCCATCAACAGGGTTTGCCCGGTTAGCAGTATCGATGTTGACTACATATGGGTAGCCAGATTCTTGTTGCAATTTAGAAATTTCAGTTTCCAAATCACGTGCCTTAATTTTTGTCTTGCGGATGTTTGGATTAGCAACCAACTCATCGTATTTTTCAGTGATGTCGATGTAGTTGAATGGCACTCCGTATTCACGTTCCACAGAGTAAGGGCTGAAGAGGTACATTTCCTCATTCTTACGAGCCAACTCATAGAATTTGTCTGGCACGACGACCCCAAGTGAGAGAGTCTTAACCCGAACCTTTTCATCAGCATTTTCTTTCTTAGTAGAAAGGAAGGCGATGATGTCTGGGTGAAAGACATTGAGGTAAACCACCCCAGCCCCTTGGCGTTGTCCCAATTGGTTAGAGTAAGAGAAGCTATCTTCGAAGAGTTTCATAACAGGTACGACCCCAGAAGCGGCTCCTTCATACCCTTTGATTGGTGCTCCAGCTTCACGAAGGTTGCTGAGGGAAATCCCAACCCCACCACCGATACGTGAAAGTTGAAGGGCAGAGTTGATGGAACGTCCGATCGCATTCATATCATCAGTTACTTGGATCAAGAAACATGAAACCAATTCTCCACGGCGGGCACGACCAGAATTTAAGAAAGAAGGAGTAGCTGGTTGGTAGCGTTGGTGGATAATTTCGTTTGCGATGTCTCGCGCGATAGCTTCATTTCCATCTGCAAAATAGAGAGCATTGAAGAAGACACGGTCTTCCATGCTTTCAAGATAGTATTCTCCATCATTTGTTTTCAAAGCGTATTGGTTATAGAATTTGTAGGCCGCCATGAAGGACTTGAATTGGAAGTTTTGGTCTTTGATAAATTGGGCCAATTCCTCTAAAAATTCAGGACGGTATTTCTCGATAAAAGCTCTCTCAATGTAATTGTGCTCGAGAAGGTACTGAATCTTGTCTGTAATCGAGTCAAAGGCTTTAGTATTTGGTACAACATTTTCTTTAAAGAATGCATCCAAAGCTTCTTTATCCTTATGAAGCATGATTTGGCCGTTTACTGGACGGTTGATTTCATTGTTAAGACGAAAATACGTCACATCTTCAAGAGATTTTAATCCCATAATAATCCTTTTCTAGTTCAAAAAATGAAGAGGAGAAGTCCTCTCTTTACAAGTAAAAAGTCTAGTGTTAGGTTGCTAACGCTAGACCCTATTTAAGCAAAATACTGTGTTTATTAAGAAAGTTTCTTCAACTTAGCTGGTTGAAAACCAGAAAATACTTCATCCGGTGTTTGAATTACTGGAGCAGCATTGAAGCCAAGGTTCTTAACATGCTCTACAAATTCTGGCTGTTCATCTAAGTTAATTTCGCGGTATTCCACATGATTGCTATCGAGGAATCGCTTGGTCATTTTGCATTGAACACAATTATTTTTTGAATAAATGGTTACCATTTCTTTTCCGTTCTCCTATCGAAATATAAATCTGTAAACAGTATAAACAAAATCCAGCAACTTGTCAACAAAATAAAACTAAATATTGTGCAAAGATATGAAATGGAGTTTTCAAAGCACAATATATTGTGGTGAGTGAAAAGTGTGAAAATCGAAGAAATGGGATAGGAATAGGCTTTAAAGCATCTTTAATTAGTTATAATTTTTTGGTGAATCAATATCCTGTGGTTCAAGAGCTTCTTTTCATTGAAAGCGGAGGAAAATGTTACTTATAATATAGTAGAAAATTGAAAAGATATTTCCTCTGTTCTTCAAGTGCTTCTTAAAATGTATCTAAATTGGGATTTTTCGCAGTCTTTTTCTGTAAGTCAGTGATAAAAATCTTGAAAAAAATTTCAAAAGATGATATAATACCAAATTGTAAGGGTTATCAAAAGGTAACTCAAAAACTATTTTTAAAAAGGAGAGTCAAACTATGGCTTCTAAAGATTTCCACATCGTGGCAGAAACAGGTATCCACGCACGTCCAGCAACTTTGTTGGTTCAAACTGCTAGCAAATTTGCTTCAGATATTACTCTTGAATACAAAGGTAAATCAGTTAACTTGAAATCAATCATGGGTGTTATGAGCCTTGGTGTTGGTCAAGGAGCAGACGTTGTAATCTCTGCAGAAGGTGCTGACGCTGATGATGCTATCGCAGCTATCTCAGAAACAATGACTAAAGAAGGATTGGCTTAAAAATATGACAAAAATGCTAAAAGGAATTGCAGCATCTGACGGTGTTGCCGTTGCTAAGGCATATTTGCTCATTCAACCAGACTTATCATTTGAGACTGTTTCAGTCGAAGATACAAGTGCAGAAGAAGCTCGTTTGGATGCAGCTCTTGAAGCTTCACAAAACGAGCTTTCTCTTATTCGGGAGAATGCAGTAGCAAGCCTTGGTGAAGAAGCAGCGCAAGTTTTTGATGCGCATATGATGGTTCTTGCTGACCCTGAAATGATTGGTCAGATCAAAGAAACAATTCGTACGAAAAAAATTAATGCAGAAGCTGGCTTGAAAGAAGTCACTGACATGTTCATTGCGATCTTTGAAGGAATGGAAGACAATCCTTACATGCAAGAACGTGCAGCAGATATTCGTGACGTTACCAAACGTGTCCTTGCCAACTTGCTTGGTAAAAAATTGCCAAACCCTGCTTCTATCAATGAAGAAGCAATCGTGGTTGCGCATGACTTGACTCCATCTGATACAGCACAGTTGAACAAAAAGTATGTAAAAGCTTTTGTTACGAATATCGGTGGACGTACCAGTCACTCAGCTATCATGGCTCGTACACTTGAAATCGCAGCTGTTCTTGGTACAAATAACATCACTGAGCTTGTCAAAGATGGCGATGTTTTGGCTGTTTCAGGAATCACTGGTGAAGTAGTAATCAACCCTACTGAAGAACAAGTCGCAGAGTTCAAAGCAGCTGGTGAAGCTTATGCCAAACAAAAAGCTGAATGGGCTCTCCTTAAAGATGCGAAAACAGTGACTGCTGATGGAAAACACTTCGAGTTGGCTGCTAACATCGGTACACCTAAAGACGTTGAAGGTGTAAACGATAATGGTGCAGAAGCTGTTGGTCTCTATCGTACAGAATTCTTGTACATGGATTCTCAAGACTTCCCAACAGAAGATGACCAATACGAAGCCTACAAAGCAGTTCTTGAAGGTATGAATGGTAAACCTGTGGTTGTTCGTACAATGGATATCGGTGGGGATAAAGAACTTCCTTACTTCGACCTTCCTAAAGAAATGAACCCATTCTTAGGTTTCCGTGCTTTGCGTATTTCTATCTCTGAAACTGGTAACCAAATGTTCCGTACACAATTGCGTGCCTTGCTTCGTGCATCTGTTCACGGTAAATTGCGGATCATGTTCCCAATGGTTGCTTTGTTGACTGAGTTCCGTACAGCTAAAGGTATTCTTGAAGAAGAAAAAGCTAAATTGCTTGCGGAAGGTGTTGCTGTTGCAGACGATATCCAAGTAGGGATCATGATTGAAATCCCAGCTGCAGCTATGCTTGCGGATCAATTTGCTAAAGAAGTTGATTTCTTCTCAATCGGTACAAATGACTTGATCCAATACACAATGGCTGCTGACCGTATGAACGAACAAGTTTCATACCTTTACCAACCATATAACCCATCAATCCTTCGTTTGATCAACAACGTGATCAAAGCGGCTCACGCTGAAGGCAAATGGGCAGGTATGTGTGGTGAAATGGCCGGTGACCAAACTGCTGTTCCACTTCTTGTCGGAATGGGCTTGGATGAGTTCTCTATGTCAGCGACATCTGTCCTTCGTACACGTAGCTTGATGAAGAAACTCGACACAGCTAAAATGCAAGAATACGCTAACCGTGCTCTGACTGAATGTTCAACAATGGAAGAAGTTCTTGAACTTTCAAAAGAATACGTGAACGTAGACTAAGAATTCAACAAGACTAAGACAAATCTGTCTTAGTCTTTTTTTTTACATTGTTCTTAAAAATGTTCATTTTATTCGTAATAAACTAGTTAGTAATAAAAATAGTGATTTAAAAGTTCGGTTTTTTGTTTAATTTTCCTCGTATATATAGTATAATCGTAAGTAAGATTGGGAGGAAAGCGAAGGAATGAAGTAAAAGGTTCGGGAAAGAAAATGGAAAAACTTTTCCTGATAATTTTACATGATTTTACAGGAATCAACTTGAAAATTAAGTGATTTTATAGTAAAATAAAAACAATTAGAAAACGCTTTCAAAAAATAAAGAGGTGAGTATATGGATAGAAGCACAGACTTATGGACATTTGGAAGAGGGGATAATTTCCGTCTTCAAGAGTACTTAGGAGCTCACAAGGAAACAAGAGGAGAACAAGAAGGTTTTACCTTCCGTGTTTGGGCTCCCAATGCTCAGGCTGTGGATCTGATTGGTGATTTCACTGATTGGGAAGACCGTAAAATTCCAATGGTTCGTAATGAAGGAGGCGTCTGGGAAGTCTTCTGTTCGGATGCAAAAGAGGGAGATATCTACAAATATTTGGTGACACGAAATAATGGTCATCAGGTTCAAAAAATTGATCCTCTAGCGTTATGGATGGAAAAACGACCCAATACAGGGTCTATCATTAAGACCATTCCGGAAAAGAACTGGAAAGACGGTCTTTGGAGAGCACGCCGTAAAAAACTTGGTTTTAAGGAACGACCTGTTAATATCTATGAGGTTCACGCAGGATCTTGGAAACGAAATGATGATTATAGTTCCTATACTTTCAAACAACTAAAAGAAGAACTCATTCCATATCTGGTAGAGATGAACTACACCCACGTAGAATTTATGCCAGTGATGGCCCATCCATTGGGATTGAGCTGGGGTTATCAGCTCATGGGCTATTTTGCCCTCGAGCAGACTTATGGTAGCCCAGAAGAGTTTCAAGACTTCGTGGAAGAATGTCACCTCAACAATATCGGAGTGATTGTGGATTGGGTACCTGGCCATTTCATTATCAATGATGATGCCTTGGCTTATTATGATGGAACACCAACTTTTGAGTATCAGGATGAACATCGGGCCCATAACTACGGATGGGGAGCCTTGAACTTCGATTTAGGAAAAAATCAAGTACAGTCATTCTTGATTTCTAGTTTGAAGTTTTGGATTGACACCTATCATTTAGATGGAATTCGGGTTGATGCCGTGAGCAATATGCTCTATCTCGATTATGATAGTGGTCCATGGACACCAAATATTGATGGGGGAAACCTCAACTATGAAGGGGTTCATTTCCTCAGACGTTTGAATGCGATTATCAAGAACGAACACCCAGATGTTATGATGATTGCTGAAGAAAGTTCTGCTGGTCAAAAGATCACAGGCCCAGAAGAAGAAGGTGGTCTAGGCTTTGACTATAAATGGAATATGGGTTGGATGAATGATATTCTCCGATTCTATGAGGAAGACCCGGTCTACAGGAAATTTGACTTTAATCTGGTGACCTTTAGTTACATGTATGCATTTTCTGAGAATTTCTTACTACCATTTTCACATGATGAAGTGGTGCATGGTAAGAAGAGTTTGATGCATAAGATGTGGGGAGATCGTTACAATCAATTTGCTGGACTTCGTAACCTCTTAACCTATCAGATCTGCCACCCTGGTAAGAAACTACTCTTCATGGGTTCAGAATTTGGTCAATTTTTGGAATGGAAGTCAGAGGAGCAACTAGAATGGGGGAATCTAGAGGATGAAATGAATGCTAAGATGCGTCGTTTCACTTCTCAGCTCAATCATTTCTACAAAGAACACAAAGAATTGTGGGAGATTGATGATAGCTTTGATGGCTTAGAGATTATTGATGCAGATAACCGGGATCAGAGCGTCTTGTCTATGGTCCGGAAGAATCGGAAAGGCGAGCTTCTAGTATGTGTCTTCAATATGGCACCAGTAGAACGCAAGGACTTTACGATTGGTGTGCCTGTATCAGCGGTCTATGAAGAAATTTGGAATACAGAATTAGAAGAATGGGGAGGTGTCTGGAAAGAGCACAATCCGACAGTTCAGTCTCAAGAGGGACTGTGGAAGGATTATGAACAAACCTTGACCTTTACTTTGCCGGCTTTAGGAGCTAGCATTTGGAAGGTGAAACGCAAGGTGCGTAAGACAAAATCTAAAACATCAGATAAGAAATGACGATCGGTTGACTCTATGGGAGTCCAAGCTTTAAAAAGAGGAAGTAGTCAATGAAGAATGAAATGCTCGCTTTAATTCTTGCCGGTGGGCAAGGAACACGTCTTGGAAAATTAACCAAAAACATCGCAAAACCTGCGGTTCAATTTGGTGGGCGCTATCGGATTATCGATTTTGCGCTATCAAACTGCGCCAACTCAGGAATTCACAATGTTGGTGTGATCACACAGTACCAACCACTTGCCCTCAATAGTCATATCGGAAATGGTTCAAGCTGGGGCTTGGATGGAATCAACACAGGTGTTTCTATTTTGCAACCTTATTCAGCTAGTGAGGGAAATCGTTGGTTTGAAGGAACTAGTCATGCCATCCTCCAAAATATCGACTATATCGACAGCATCAATCCTGAATATGTCTTGATTCTTTCTGGTGACCATATCTACAAGATGGACTATGATGATATGCTTCAAGCGCACAAGGATAATAATGCGAGCTTGACCGTTGCCGTCCTAGATGTACCTTTGAAGGAAGCGAGTCGTTTTGGAATCATGAATACCGATGCTAATAATCGGATTGTCGAATTTGAAGAAAAACCAGCTGAACCAAAATCAACTAAGGCTTCAATGGGGATTTACATCTTTGACTGGGCTCGTCTGCGCAATATGTTAGTTGCTGCTGAAAAGAGCGATATCGATATGTCAGACTTCGGTAAAAATGTCATTCCAACGTATCTAGAATCAGGCGAAAGTGTTTATGCTTATGAATTCAATGGCTATTGGAAAGACGTTGGTACAATTGAGTCTCTTTGGGAAGCCAATATGGAATATATCGATCCAAATAATGCCTTGGATAGTCGCGATCGTCACTGGAAAATCTATTCACGCAACCTCATTTCTCCACCAAACTTCTTTGGGGAACATGCTCACATCGAAGATTCTCTTGTCGTCGATGGTTGTTCGGTAGACGGTACAGTCAAACACTCCATCTTATCAACAGAAGCTCAAGTTCGTGAAGGAGCAGTTGTCGAAGATGCTGTCGTGATGAGCAATGCCATTATCGGTAAAGGAGCTGTTGTGAAACGCGCGATTATTGGAGAAGGCGCAGTCATTGCAGAAGGTGTCGTGATTGATGGAACAGAGGAAGTACAAGTTGTCGGTTACAATGAAAAAGTGGGGGTAGCAACAGATGAAGATTGATAAATATTCAGCCATTTTAGGAAATACAGTTGGGTATCATGATATGTCCACTTTGACCAGCCATCGTCCGGTAGCCTCCCTACCGTTTGATGGGAAATACCGCTTGATTGACTTCCCATTGTCTAGCCTTGCGAATGCTGGTATTCGTAGTGTTTTTGGGATTTTCCAACAAGAAAATATTAGTTCGGTCTTTGACCATATTCGTTCAGGTCGTGAGTGGGGCTTGTCTACTTTATTGAGCCACTATTACCTTGGAATCTATAATACTCCAGTTGAAAATACAACGGTAGGGCCAGAATACTACCAACAATTATTGACCTATTTGAAACGGTCTGGTTCCAACCAAACAGTTGCTTTAAACTGTGATGTTTTGATGAATATTGACCTCAATCAAGTTTTCCACTTGCATAATAGCGTTGACCGTCCGATTACAGTTGTTTACAAAAAGTTGCATCCTCAAAATATCTCTGAAGTGAATGCGATTCTACAGATTGATGAGACAGACCATGTTACGGAGCAAAAACTGTTTGACAGCAAGTCTCCTGATGAAGTCTACAACATGTCAACAGATGTCTTTATTGTGGATACCCCTTGGTTGATTGAAAAAATAGAAGAAGAAGCCAAGAAAGAATACCCACAAAAACTGCGCTATATCTTGCGTGATTTGGCGGTGGAATACAATGCTTTTGCCTTTGAATATACAGGCTACCTTGCCAATATTCATTCAGTGGAATCCTACTACCAGGCAAACTTGGATATGTTGGAAAACCAAAAATTCATGAAGCTCTTTTCACCAAATCAAAAAGTGTATACGAAAGTGAAGAATGAAGAACCAACGTATTATTCCAAGACTTCACATATTAAATCGTCTCAATTTGCTTCGGGTAGTATTGTAGAAGGAACCGTTGAACGCTCCGTTGTTTCACGTCGGGTACACCTTCATCAAGGTTCAGAGGTCCGCAGTAGTCTTCTCTTCCCTGGTGTTGTGATTCATGAAAATGCAATCGTCGAACATGCCATCCTGGATAAGGGTGTCGAAGTGGCTGCTGGTGTGACGATTCGTGGGACAGAAGAAGCACCTGTCGTGGTTAAAAAAGGAACGATTGTTACAGAGGATATTGTCTAATGAAACTATTATTTGTTGCAGCTGAAGGAGCACCGTTTTCTAAAACAGGTGGTTTGGGAGACGTTATTGGCGCTCTTCCTAAATCCTTAGCGAAAAGTGGTCATGATGTGCGCGTGATCCTCCCTTACTATGATATGGTAGAGGCCAAGTTTGGAGATCAAATCGAAGATGTCTTGCATTTTGAGACCAAGGTTGGCTGGAGAAGTCAATATGTTGGTGTGAAACGCATTGTACGTGATGGAGTCACCTTTTACTTTATTGATAACCAACACTATTTCTTTAGAGGACATGTGTATGGTGACTTCGATGATGGCGAACGCTTTGCCTTCTTCCAGCTCGCGGCCTTAGAAACGATGGAACGAGTTGACTTCATTCCAGATGTTCTTCATGCCCATGATTACCATACAGCGATGATTCCTTTCTTGCTGAAGGAAAAATACCGTTGGATTCAAGCTTATCATGGAATTAAGACAGTATTGACCATCCATAATTTGGAATTCCAAGGTCAGTTCGACCCAGGAATGTTGTGGGATCTTTTCGGAGTTGGATTTGAACGCTATGCAGATGGAACACTTCGATGGAATGATTGCCTGAACTGGATGAAAGCCGGCATTCTATATGCTGACCGTGTGACAACTGTTTCTCCTAGCTATGCGCATGAGATTATGACTGCTGAATATGGTTGTGGCTTGGATCAGATCCTTCGGATGGAGTCTGGCAAGGTGACCGGAATTGTTAACGGGATTGATGCAGATCTGTATAATCCTGAAACGGATCCACTCTTGACATATCACTTCAGTCTCTCAGATCTTTCAGGTAAAGTAGCTAGCAAACGAGCTCTTCAAGAACGTGTTGGTCTACCTGTTCGCGATGATGTTCCTTTGTTTGGGATCGTCTCTCGTTTGACACGTCAAAAAGGTTTTGATGTGGTGGTAGAAGAGTTGCATCAACTCTTGCAAAAGGATATTCAGATTGTTTTGCTCGGTACAGGAGATCCTGGATTTGAAAATGCCTTTGCTTGGTTTGGTCAAGCCTACCCAGATAAACTTTCAGCGAATATCACATTTGATGTCCAATTGGCCCAAGAAATCTATGCAGCGTCGGATGTCTTCTTGATGCCAAGCCGCTTTGAACCGTGTGGCCTTTCTCAAATGATGGCCATGCGTTATGGAACCCTTCCTTTGGTGCATGAAGTCGGCGGACTTCGTGATACGGTCCAACCGTTTAATGCTGTTGATGGAAGTGGAACAGGCTTTAGCTTTAATAATTTGTCTGGCTATTGGTTTAACTGGGCAGTTGATGAAGCCTTGGCTGTCTACTACAATGATAAACAGGCTTGGTATGGTCTCCAAGAACAAGCTATGACGCGTGACTTCTCATGGGATACGGCTAGTCAACGATACAATGATTTGTACCAATCCTTATAAATAGAACTATGATACAAACGCCTTTCGAGGCGTTTTTTGGTTTGCTTTCTTCCTATAAAGAAAACGGTTTATATTTTTGAGTTTTAGAGCTTGCTAAAATAGAAGAAAAAAGATAAGATAGTAAAGGTAAAAAATCCCGGGAAGGTTCTTATTTCTGGAAAGGATCCCATCCTCTCTAAAAATAATCAGGTCCCTGCTCGAGGGCTAAATATTACTATATAGGAATTTTAGGATGAAAAAAGCGAAACAAACGTTTGAAAAAATGACCAAATATTCGATTCGAAAATTATCTGTCGGTGTTGGTCCGGTAGCCATTGGAGCCTTTTTATTAGGAGGAAGCTTGTTAGGAGCTCGTCCTGTCCAAGCAGATCAGGTGACCCTACCTGCTCATGTGCACTTAGGATTTGTGACAGAAGAAGAGCTAACAGCTGAAGAAAAAGCACAGGTGATTCATGCAATCCCTGAAGAGTATCAAAATGAAGATACTTTCTATCTCGTCTATAAGAAGAAGGAATCAACTCAGCCAGTTCTTCCACAAACAGGAAGTCAGGAAGTTGCCCTCTTTGGCCTAAGTTTAGCTACAGCTTCCTTTGCGGTCCTCTTACTTTCTAAAAAGCACCGGAAGAAGGTCATGGGCGTCCTTTTGATTGGAGCCATGGGACAAAGTCTTCTACTTCCAGTTGAAGTCGCAGCCCTACAAAATCAAGTTTTGCGCGCCTATAATCAGGATCTTGCGATCGCATCGAGCAAAGATCTTGCAAATGGCGTGATTCAAATTGATGGCTATGATTATGTTGGTTATCTGCGCTACCCGTCAGTCCAAAAGACGAGCTTACAAGAGCCAAAGGCTATGCAGGAAACGAAACCTTCTGTAGATGGAACGATCAAAACAAGCGCAGGGATTCCACAAGTGGAAGCACAAGCGCGTGTGACCCCAGAAGCCGCTCCAGCCTTTCCTCAAGTTGAAAAACCAAGCCTGGAAGTCTCTACTGAGCCTGTGCCATTTGAAACCGTCAAGCAAGCTGATCCTACATTAGCCAAAGGGCAAACCAAGGTGCTGACTGCTGGCCAAAATGGGGAGCGGACCCTATTGACGGAAGTGAGTGTGGTAGATGGACAAGAAGTTCGCAGAGTCGTTGAAAGCAAGGTCACTAAAGAACCAGTTTCACAAATTCTTGCCGTTGGGACAAAAGAAGATGCCCAACCAACCCCTCAACCCAGCCCTTCTCCAGTTGTAACGGCTAAGGGGACACAAGAAGAAGGCCATGTCGGCGAAGCTCCTGTTCAACCAGAGAACCCAGCCTATACAGGTGTGGTGGAAGCCAAAGGGACACAAGAAGAAGGCCATGTTGGCGAAGCCCCTATTCAACCGGAGAACCCAACCTATACAGGTGTGGTAGAAGCCAAGGGGACACAGGAAGAAGGCCATGTCGGCGAAGCTCCAATTCAACCGGAGAACCCAACCTATACAGGTGTGGTGGAAGCAAAGGGGACGCAGGAAGAAGGCCATGTCGGCGAAGCCCCTGTTCAACCGGAGAACCCAGCCTATACAGGAGTAGTGGAAGCCAAGGGGACACAAGAAGAAGGTCATGTCGGCGAAGCCCCTGTTCAACCGGAGAACCCAGCCTATCAAGTAACGGAAGGGACGGTAACAGAGACAGAAACGGTAATCCTTCCATATGAAACAGAGTATGTAACGGATGCCAATCGTTACACCGATGAAGAAAGCCTTCTTCAG
>JAGZZN010000022.1 GCA_018377375.1 Streptococcus parasanguinis | reverse complement strand
ATTTCGTCGTCCCACCTCCGCACAGTTGAGTAGGGCTGTAAAAGCTGATGAAATCAGCGTAGTAGAGCCCACTCAACCACTGCGTCTTGCTCGACAATCAAAAAAATAATTGAGAGGCTAGGACTTTTGTCCCAGCCCCCTTATTTTTAGTCCCTCTTATTTTTCGCGAATGACTTCTACTTTATACCCATCCGGATCTACAACGAAATAGTAATTCGGTTGCGTCCCTGGAAGACCTTTTGGTTCTGTCACTTCATAGCCTTTAGCCTTGTGTTCCGCATTCAAACCTTCTAGATCAGGAGTACTCAAGGCGACATGAGCATAGCCATCTCCGATCACATATGGACCATGATCATAATTGTAAGTCAATTCCAGCTCATAGTCATCTCCAGGCAAGGCCAAATAAACAATCGTGAACTTGTAGTCTGGGAAATCTTTCCGACGTTTTTCTTCAAAACCAAAAGCATCTTGGTAAAAAGCGATTGATTTTTCTAAGTTTTCCACACGAAGGCAAGTGTGCAACATTTTTGAACTCATAGGTTTTCCTCTTTTCTATTTTTAAAAGATTATGAACGATTTTTTTTACGACTTTCCGTCTTAATGGATAATTTCACTTCAAAGATGGTCCCTTTTGGTTTATTATCTTTGACTTGAATGGCCCCTTTAAAGGCTTCTACGATTTGCTTAGCGAGGGATAATCCCAAGCCAAATCCACCTTTTTGACGGGTTCTGGCCTTGTCGACCCGGTAAAAACGATCAAAGATCCGTTTCTTATCCTCATCTCGAATCCCTGGACCATTATCCAGCACTCTCAAAAGAAGATTTTTATCCTTCAATTGAACTTCAAACTGGATCTCACCATCTTCATCGGTATACTTCAAGGCATTGTCATAGAGAATGGTCATCAATTGCTTGAGGAGCGTTCTATCAGAACAAATGACTTTGTCCACCTGATTGTCTCCTCGGAAGATTTTGCCATTTTCTTCTGCAATGATCTCAAAATTCGAGAAGGTCTGATCGAAAAAGCTTGGTTCAATCTCTTCCATCTCTGGCTTCAAGCCATCATCCCTTCGGGCGATATTGAGAAGGTTGGTAGTCAAGAGCTTCATATTTCGAACTTCATCCAAGCTGGATGCAATATTCTCACTCGATTCCATAATGGTCGCTTCAGGCTTTCTAAAAAGCGTTTCGAGGCGATTTTGCAGGACTGCTAAAGGCGTCCGCAACTCATGGGAAGCATTTTCCACGAAAGCCTTTTGCTTTTGCATACTCTCAAGAAGAGGCTTGACGCTGAGACGTGCTAGGAAGAGACTAGCGAATAAGGAGATTCCCCAGAAACAAATCATGACAAGAGCGATTTGGCTTTCATGCTCTTCACTGGTCTGCTCTAGCTGACTGATATTGGTCATGACAACCGCATACTTGATATCACTATCACTTTCATCATCAGATAAACTCAACTCTGCCATATAGGCCCGGTAACTTTCTTTTTTCCCATAGCTATTTGTAATTTGAAGCTGGGAAACCTTGTTGAGGAGCTTTCGACCAAACGTCACCGTTTTGAAGTTTAAAAACCCATTACCGGTTGTCAAGTTTTCATATTTTTTATTTAGCAAAACAACAGTGGTATTGGATGTGACATCCCCTTTAGGTTCTGATTTATCATGATCTGGGATCATCATCTCATGATCATTATCATCTCCTTTGGTATTTGACTGTCGCTGGTCTCGATAAGCAATCGCTACAAGTGAGTAGGGATCCTGACTGAGAGTCTTGAGGTTCTCATCGACCGTTGTATAGAGACTCGAGCGCATGACCTGGATGATAATCAGGGTCATGGCTGAGAATATCAAAGTAAAGAGCCCAAAATATCGGATGAAGTAGGAAAAATCATCTTCCCCGACGGTTTTCTTAATTCTGGTTAGCATCTTTTAAGATATACCCCACACTGCGCAATGTTTGCAAGTTCTCAACAAAATCTGTTCCTTTTAATTTCTTACGGATTTTTGAAACATAGACTTCAACCACTGAGATAGTTGTGTCACTATCAAAGCCCCAGAGACGATCGAAGATCTGTGTCTTTGGAAGGATGACATTTTGGTTTTGAAGGAAATAGACCAAGAGATCGAATTCCTTCCCAAGAAGTTCTACTTCCTTATCATCCACGTAAGTCGAATTGGTAGATAAGTTGACCTTCAAATTGCCATAATTGAGGGTGTTTTCATTGACCTTACCTGAGCGCTTCAAGAGAGCTTGGATCCGCATCTTAAGCTCTTCAAGATAGAAAGGCTTGGTGAGATAATCGTCTGCCCCTAGCTCAAAGCCGTGCCCTTTGTCATCCAGACTTTCTTTAGCTGTCATGATCAAAACAGGGGTTGTCACGCCTTTTTCACGCAACTCTTTTAGAACATGGAATCCGTCTTTTTCAGGAAGCATGAGGTCCAGCAGAATCAAATCATAGATCCCGCTTTCTGCTTCGTAAAGACCTTCTTCTCCGTCAAAGACCTGCATAACGTCCGCAAAATCATCTAAAAAATCAAATACTGAATTTGATAAACCAAGGTCATCTTCGACCAATAGAATTTTAATCATCGTCGTATCCTCTTCTCTTTCCTGAGTGAGTCTTTCTAATCTATTCTTAACCATTATAACACGACTTGCCTTCATTTCCTATAGTTTAGAACCTGGTTTGATGATCAAATTCAGTATATCTGAGGAAGGCTTATTCTATGAGTTTGTCGTGTTTTCTTTGTTATTTTGACTATCACTCGTCTTGTTTT
Source organism: Streptococcus parasanguinis (assembly GCA_018377375.1). GTDB lineage: Bacteria > Bacillota > Bacilli > Lactobacillales > Streptococcaceae > Streptococcus > Streptococcus parasanguinis_N. The sequence continues at coordinate 25,935 of JAGZZN010000022.1, read as the reverse complement.
TATTTTTTGAATTCTTCTTATTGGACTTCTTAGAAGAACCGTGGTTTTCATCTTGTCCGCCAGATTGGTTCATGCCATTTTCTGGACCATTTCCATGTGGGCCACTAATACCATCCTGTGGGATCTGACCAGGACCACCACCTTGTGGGCCTCCACCTTGTGGGCCTCCGCCTTGTGGACCGGCACCTTGAGGGCCGCCGTCCTGTGGGCCACCAGTTTGCTGGTTTCCTTGTGAAGCATGGCCATTTTGACTATTTTGTTGCTGATTGGATCCTTGGTTTTGACCCGTTTGGACCGGTTGAGAAAATTGTTGGTTATTGGAAGATTGAGAGGCGATGACACCGACCCCAAAGCCACTTCCAGCACCGACCAACAATCCACCAACTGCTGCCATACCGATCCACCACTTAGGGCTTCGTTTGAGGACGACCATTTTTTCTTTGGATTCTTGCGTTTCGACTACTTGTTTTGTTTCTTTTTGATTCATCTTTTTACCTTTTATCTTTTTTACAAGTACTTGTCTTTTAAATTTTAAAGGGAGCTCGATCCTTTAAGTAAGGCGATTATACTTTAGAAGTCTTAAACAGGCCTAAATTTTTACTTAAAACAACCTAAAACGACTGGGAGTATTGACAGGATGAAACCGATATTGTAGAATAGTTACCATAAAATAAAATAGAGGTTAACTGTTATGAAGAAAATCTTTCCTTTAGTGCTCATCTCCATTGGAGTAGCTATGATCTCCGTCCTATCTCAATTTACCCTTCCATTTGGTCCAATTCCTTTAACCCTGCAAACGCTCATGATCGGGATTATCGGGACCATCTATAAACCCAGTCATGCTTTTGTCACAGTCTGCCTCTACCTACTTCTTGGTTTCTTAGGTTTCCCAGTATTGGCAGGTGGTGCTAGTGGTGCTTCGCATTTCCTTGGCCCTACTGCTGGTTTTCTCCTCTTCTTCCCATTCCGAGCATGGATCACGTCTCTATTTACAAATGCTAAATCCAGCGTGCTGACCATTTTCCTTGCTAATTTGTTCAGTAGTGCTCTCCTCTTTGTAGCTGGAGCTATCGGCTTTATGCTGGTCACGCATACCGATATCCAAAAAGCATTTGCTTTGGTCGTTGCTCCCTTTATCCTTGCCGACCTCATCAAACTGATCATCATCACGATCACCAGCAAAGCTATTTTTGCTAGCCTCAAACACCACTGGTATTTCAAATAAGATACAAAGGGTACGAACATACTAAAATAAGCAACATCTGAACACAGTTGTTGCTTTTTGTTGTAGGAATATCTCTTCAATTGAACTACTTTTAAATGAATGACTGTTTCGTAGAAGAACCTTCTATCTACCCTCCTTCCTTTATTTTTCCTTATAAAGAACTCTCAAGATCAGTAACTGTGTTAGCAAAATCCAAATAATCAGAATAGTGAAGTCAAACAATGAGATGCGGTCATGGCCATAGACGCAAGCTCGTAAGAGGTTGACAGAAGGGACAAATGGAAGAACATGGTAGAGATGGTTTATCCAATCTGGAAGACGACTTGCAGGGTACATGATTGGTGAAAACATCAAACCAATCATAAGAATCAACTGAGACATCAGCGTGACAATATTGGGAGAAAAAGTATACGCAATGGCAAATCCAAGACTGATCATTGTAAGACAGATAATAAATAGGATGAAAACAGCCAGAACAGATACATTTAGGCGGACAGAAAAACGAAAATAGCCCAGTATAACAGAAATGAACACTCCAGGTAAAATAGCAATCATCCACATCCAAAGATCTGCTAAGGAAATAAGAATTCGAGGTATTGGAAGGGCTCGTACATAGTCTACATGTCCTTCTGACTTCGCATTTGCTATAACAGGTGATGAGATAGTACAGCCAATAGAAATAATTCCTATCAGAATTGAACCAGAAGAGAGATAGTAGGCAGCAGTCGTATCAATCTCACCTATCACTAGTGGATAACCAAAAAGAAGTGAAATGGATAACAGAACTTGAGCTAGCGTAAAGAGTAAAAATAAATCTTTTTGACGAAGATAGTTCCAACGAAGTAAGTAAAAAAATTGAGTCATATCAGTTTGTCAACTCCTCTCTATAAAGATCTGAAATGGATATGTTTTTCTGAGTAAGTGACAGATTGAAAATATTCTTTCTATCCAATTCCTGTGTGATTTTTGGTAGCAGTCTCGTTAACTCCTTCTCTTCTATTTCAATCTGGCAGATCGAACCATTGATAATGGTGTAATCTTGAAATAGAGCTAAGCTATCTTTATTCCTAAACTCAAAAGATATTTGATACTGTTTTTGATAGGTTATTTGCTGAACTGGTCCTGATTTGATTAACTTCCCATGGTTAAATAAGGCATAGTTGTCAGCATATTTTTCAACTTCTAAGAGATTATGCGTCACGATAATAATGGTATGACCTTTATGCGCTAGCTTCTGTAATAATTGCCATTGTTTTTCACGACGTATTGGATCAACATCGTTCGTCGGCTCATCAAGAAGAATGATGGTCGGAGATCCGATTAAAGCCATTGCAAAAGAGGTCAGACGCTTTAAACCACCTGAAAGGTCCTTTCCTTGTTTTGCCCGGTACTCCTTAATTTCCAACTCGGTTAAGAGCTGATCCATTTCTTTTTGCAAATCCAAGGTGTTTAACCCTCTCATTCTTCCAAGCATTTCTAAGTTTTGTTCCACCGTCAATTTCTCAAGTGGGGCATACTGTTGAGACATATAGCTCATCATTGAGCGAGCTTGTTTACGATTTTGAACAAAAGAAATATCTCCATAGCAAACGTCTCCTTGATCAGGTTTGGTAAAACCAATCATTTGATTTAAGAGGGTGGACTTACCAGCTCCATTGTGTCCTAAAAAAGCTGTAATTTTAGCAGCTTCTATTTCTAAAGAAATATGATTATTAGCAAAATGTTGCTTATCGAATGATTTTGTCAAATCTCTAATAGTCAGTGTCGCAAATGTCTTCATCTCATCACTCAAGACTGAGAAGATTTCCCAGCTTCCTTCATTTTTGATAAGATTATTGTATAATAAACATATGACTTTCCAAGGTTTACGTCATGATTTACCATTTTAGTGTCATAATTAGCCAACTCAATTTGATAAGGGGGACTTATGTTAAACGTCGTTATTTGTGATGACTCAACTAGAGATGCTAGTCAGTTAGAACAGTATTTACTTTCTTACGACAAGGTTCCTGTAGAAACAAAACTATATACCAATCCTCAAAAGATGTTAGAGCAGTTAACAAAGGATACTCATTGTGTCTTTTTGGATATTGATATGCCACAAATTACTGGAATTGACCTTGCTCGTGAAATTCGGCAGTTCAATCCTTTTATCCCTATTATTTTTGTGACTAGCTATCGTGATTACATGGAACAAGTATTTGAAGTGCAGACTTTTGATTACTTAGTAAAACCAATTGAACCTCAAAGACTAAATAAGGTAGTAGACAGAATTTTACGTTATCTAGATTTAGGACAAATCATCTTTAACTTCTCATTTGGAAAACAAAGTTACTCTATTCCTTTAAGTGACATTACCTATTTTGAGAAAGATAAGCGATCCGTTTTTATTTACACGCTAGCAGATACCTATAAGTCCTTACTGAAAACTCAAGACATTTTAGATAAACTACCTGATTATTTTATTCAAATTCATGCTTCTTATATTGTAAATCCCAAATATATCAAAGATTTTGATGCGAAAACAGTGACTATTTTGCTAAATGGAACCGAGGAGCATTCACTTCCAATTAGTCGTAAGTTCCAGTCTTCTTTTAAAGAAAAATACTATAACTACCTCAGTGAAAGGAATTTCTAATGCTAATAGGATTGCGGATCATTAGTATCTTGTTCGACTTATTTCTGGCAAGTGTTTTATTTTTTAGGTCAATATCCAAAAGTAAACAATCAAAAAAGACACTTTTACTCCTTTGTTGTTGCTTTCTTCTTCATGTGGCTTTTGTGTTTATATTTTTAGAAAGTCGCGTTTTTTTAGTGAGCAATCTCCTCCTTAGTATTGTAGAATCCTCTCTTGTAGGACTCTATTTTGGCTACTCCTTTCGTGATTCTTCCTTTTGGATATTCTTACAGACAAGCCTGACATTATTAGCAGGAGCTGTCCTCAATCAAGTTATCCAACTTTTTCTTCCACTGTCAAAAGTATCGAAAAATTTAGGACTGATTAGTGGTTACCTTGCCATTAGTTTTCTTTTTTCAACCGTCATAACACTTGTTCTTCGACAGTTATTCCGAACACATCAAAAGTTAGGCATGGCAACATCTAAAAGAAATTGGCTGTATCTATTTATCGTGCCGATTTTATCGATTATTTTTGCCTTTACTGTATCAGCTATTCAAGGGCAAGTATTTGGACCAGATTATCTTTCTGTCATTTCACTCTTGTCTCTTATTGTATTGTCGTTTTCCTCGCTTTATTTTACCCTACATCTTTCTCAACAACAGCACGCTTATTATCAAAATAAATTAGATAAAGAACAGCTTCAATTCCAATTAAGAGAAACACAACAGTCTCAAGAGGAATACCAACGATTGCAAAGTCTTCGGCATGACTTAAAAAATAAACATTTAACTCTATTGGCACTTCTAGAAGAAAATCCAGATGAGGCTAGAGAGTATCTTCACTCGTTAACCGATAGTATTTCAGGAAAACAAACCTTTTACTCCAAAAATCCAACAATTAATTTTTTACTGAATCAAAAATTGCATGATGTGGAAGATGAAATTGAATTGGAAATTGACTGCTTTGTCCCTCAAGAATTATCTATTCAGCCTGATATTCTAGCTGTTATTTTAGGAAATTGTTTGGATAATAGTATTTCAGCCTGTCTTCGATTAACTGATAAATCGGAGAGAACATTGGCTCTGAATATACGTTATTTTCAACAAAACCTATTTATTTCGATCAACAATACCTTTAATGAACAAGAACAAGAGACTCGTAAAACACGTCAAAGAGATGGTTGGGGCTTACGAAACGTTGATGCTCTAGTACAAGAATACCAAGGAACTGTCAAGCGTTTCAAAGAAAATGGCCGCTATCGAACGGAGATTCTCTTACCAAGTCCAATAAACTAATGATCCTTCTCCTTCGATATCCAATACAAATGATTCATTGAAAAACAAAAGATGCTACAGAATGAATTCTGTAGCATCTTTTATAAATTTATTTCATTTATTTCGTAGCAAGGATAGCGGCTTCTACTGCTGCTTTTTCCCGTTGGATCAAATCCACACGCGCTGCAATTTCCTTGATACCCATGCTGATGTTTCGGCTGATCGCCATATCATCCAATTGAGGCTCAAAGAAGGCCTTGTATTCATTCAAGCGTTCACGGGTCTTGAAACAGTTAGCTGGGTAGATGACAAACTTATCAAAGCTCATATCACCACCGAGGGCTTTCTTGACCCAATCCCAGTTTTCACGCGCCCAAGTCCAAGTTCTTCCTTGGGTAAAGTCATCGTGCAAGAAGTTGTAGTACCAGCTCATAGCCAAGTCCTGAGGTTTCACCACATCCTTGTTCTTCCACTCCTTCAATAGAGCTTCCAAAGTTTCCTCATCCTTGGTATAAGAAAGTGCAGCCGCCAACTGGCGTTTAAAGTTTCCATCTACTGTCTTAACATAAGTATCAAGGTATTGTTGGCTAAGCTCCTTGGTTTCCTGGTGCTTGATTTGGTTGACCAAGATTTGCAGGCGGATGGCAGCTGGAAGTTTTTCCAAATCATCTGCATGCGCTTCAAAGATAACGCTCGCTTGAGCTTTTGCAGCTTCATCATTGGCCTTGATCATATTAGCAATCATTAGCTGACGAACTTTTTCGTCTTCTTCTGTTTCACCAGGCTTAGCTTCTAGACCCAAGCGTTCAAAGTTGTAACGGTTCAAGCGTTTCAACAACTCATGGAAGGCAGCTTCTGTTTCAGTTCCTTCATCCACAAAGAGACTGATTCCAGCTAAGACGCTCGAAACAGCTGAAACAACCAAGTAGGAACTTTCTTCTGTCAAGTGTTCAATCACTGGCAAGAGGCTTGCATAAGAAATTTGACCACTTTCAGCTAAAAGACGACGTTCTTGAACCACTTGTAATTTTGAAGTGCTATCCAAGCTAGCAAGGTCAGCAAGGATGTCTTCCAACAATTCCCCACGGTAGTCACTGATATAGTGAGCTGTATTTTCTGTATTGAAGCGAAGAGCTCCGCTATTAGCTGCTTTCAAGGCACTGTAGTTTGGAATTTCTAAAACTTCTGTTTCCAAGGTATCTGGAATACCGGTCCAGTTGCTATTTAACGGAACAACCCACTTGCGTCCTTTTTCTTCTCTTTCTCCGATGAAGAACTGCTCTTGACGGATGATCAAGGTATCGTTTTCCACAGAAGCTGAAACAACAGGGTATCCTGGTTGCTCCAACCAAGAATCCATAAAGGCTGCGACATCACGACCTGAAGCTTGCCCAAGAGCATCCCAAAGGTCACGACCGATAGTATTGCCGTATTGGTGTTTTTCAAAGTAGATCTTCAACCCTTTACGGAAGGCGTCATCGCCTAACCATCGACGAAGCATGTGCATAAGACGGCTACCCTTAGCGTAAACGATTGCTGGGTCAAAAAGAGTGTTGATCTCGTCTGGGTGTTTGACTTCCACATGGACGGATTGAACGCCATCTGTAGCATCGCGTTTCAAGGCAGCAGGCACTCCAGTTGTTTGGAAGTCTTCAAAGATATTCCAGCTTGGTTCAATGGCATCCAAGCTGACATATTCCATCATATTGGCAAAGCTTTCATTCAACCAGAGATCATCCCACCATTTCATGGTCACGAGGTTTCCGAACCATTGGTGAGCCAATTCGTGAGCCACCACCAAGGCTACTGTTTGACGGCTTTGGGCCGTAGAGTTTTCATCTACTAGAAGGTAGACTTCACGGTAGGTTACCAAGCCCCAGTTTTCCATCGCTCCTGAAGAGAAGTCTGGAAGGGCGATATGAAGGGATTGAGGGATTGGATACCTCACGCCATAGTAGTCTTCATAAAATTCAATAGCACGAACGGCAATATCCAATGAGAAGTCCAAGTTTTCTAATGGGTGAGCTTTGGTAGAGTAGACACCGACTAGGGTTCCATTCTTGGTCTTAGCTGTCACTCCTTGAAGATCTCCAGCAGCAAAGGCAAGGAGGTAAGAAGACATCCGTGGAGTCGTATCAAACTTCCAAATACCTGTTTCTTTGCGGTTTTCCACATCAATTTCAGGCATATTTGAGAGGGCAATTTCACCTTCTTCTTGGTCAAATTTCAAAGAAAGATCGAAAGTTGCTTTGGCTTCAGGCTCGTCCACACTTGGAAAAGCTTCACGCGCAAAATGGCTCTCAAACTGGGTAGAGAGGACTTCCTTCTTCACGCCATCAATGCTGTAGTAAGATGGGTAAATCCCTGTCATATTGTCTGTGATCTTACCAGAATAGGTCAGAGTAACTGTCACTTGACCTGTTCCTTCCAATTCAACATAGACTGCTTCATTGTCATCATCAACCGTAAATGGACGGGCTTGACCTGCTACTTCTACTGTTTCGATGGTCAAATCCTTTTGGTGAAGCGAGATCTTGTCCGCCTTGGCTTGACCTGTAATCACCACACGACCGCTAAAGGTCTTGCTTTTACGACTTAAATCCAAAAACACTTCGTAATGTTCTGGAACGAATGTTTCTACAAAATGTGCAACTGCTTGCATAATTTCCTCCTTTAAATGTTTCATGCTTTCCAATGAAAAGCCCTAACAAAACTATTTTATCACAAAGTTAAGATAAAAGAAAAGACAAGCATGACAATGCCTGTCTGTGATCGAAAAGAGTCCATGATCTTACATTTCGATAATTTTACCTGTCTCGAAGTAAACCACCCATTCACAGATGTTTTTTGCATAATCTCCGATACGTTCCAAGAAGTTGATCACTTGGAAATAATCCCGTCCTGTCACGATGGACTCAGGATTTTTCCGAATTTCTTCTGTTGCTAATTCTTGGATGCTATCGAAGTAATGGTTGATGACTTCGTCTCGTGTCGCAACTTCATAGGCCAAATCCACATCGCCTTTGAGGTAAACATCTAGTGTCGCTTCGACAAAATCTTTGACTTCACGGCCCATCTTGCTGATCTCTTCCTCAACAGATTGAATCCGGACTTCCCCTTTCATGCGAATGGTTGCTTTGGCAATTGATACTGCGTGGTCACCCATCCGCTCTAAGTCAGAGACCGCTTTTAAGACAGTCATCACGACACGAAGGTCTTGTGAAACGGGCTGTTGAAGGGCAATAATCTCAAAGGATTTACGCTCTAATTTCACTTCGTAGTCGTTAATCTCCGCATCATCTTCGATAACTTGGCGGGCCAATTCACGGTCATGGGTAACGAAAGCGCGGACCGTACGGTTGATCTGACTCAACACTTCATTTCCCATTGCATAAAACTGGTTATGCAACTTCTCTAAATCTTCTTCAAATTGAACTCGTAACATTTTATTTTCTTCCTATCCAAATTTACCAGAGACATAGTCTTCTGTTTCTTTCTTAGCTGGGTTCAAGAACATTTCATTGGTGTCATTGTACTCAATCAAATCGCCATCCAAGAAAAAGGCTGTTTTATCAGAAATCCGACTCGCTTGCTGCATGGAGCGGGTCACCAAAAGCATGGTGTAGCGGTCTTTTAGTCCATACAAGGTTTCTTCAATCTTCCCAGCTGAAATCGGGTCTAGTGCAGAAGTTGGCTCATCCAAAAGGATAATCTTCGGACTGGTCGCAAGGACCCGCGCCACACAGACCCGCTGCTGTTGACCACCGGAAAGCCCGATCGCTGAATCATGCAGGCGATCCTTGACTTCATCCCAAATGGAAGCGCGTTTCAAAGAAGTTTCAACTGCTTCATCCAAGACAGCCTTGTCCTTGACACCATTAATCATCAAGCCATAGGTCACATTATCATAAATGGACATTGGGAAAGGATTGGGCTGCTGGAAGACCATTCCGATTTCCTTGCGCAATTCGACCGTATCGGTCCGTGGTCCATAGATATTATGTCCATTGTAGAGGATGGTTCCTGTGGTGGTGACCTCATGGTTGAGGTCACCCATGCGGTTAATGGCTTTTAAAAGGGTAGATTTCCCTGATCCTGAAGGACCAATCAAGGCTGTAATCTCCTTTGGAGCAAAATCCAAAGAGACACTATTCAAAGCCTTCTTTTTATTGTAATAAACCGACAAGTCCTTGACTTGCAAAATTGGTTCTGTCATTCTATTTTCCTTTTTGTTGTCATATTACTTTATCCAAAGTGACCCGATACATAATCGTTGGTCGATTGCAATTTCGCATTTTGGAAAATATTCGAAGTCTTATCGTACTCGATGAGGTTTCCAAGGTAGAAGAAACCGGTATAATCACTAGCACGCGCTGCTTGTTGCATGCTGTGGGTCACAATGACAATGGTGTAATCCTTCTTCAACTCAAGCATGGTTTCTTCTAATTGCGCTGTCGCGATCGGATCAAGCGCTGAGGCTGGCTCGTCCATAAGCAAGATATCTGGCTTCACAGAGATGGCCCGTGCGATACAAAGTCGTTGCTGTTGACCGCCTGAAAGTGTCAGGGCTGATTTGTGAAGATCATCCTTGACCTGATCCCATAGAGCTGCCTGTTTCAAAGAAGTTTCGACCAATTCGTCCAAGACTTTCTTGTCTTTCACACCAGCACGTTCATGCGGGAAGGTGATATTTTTGTAAATCGATTTGGCAAAAGGATTGGGCCGTTGGAAAACCATCCCGATGTGCTTGCGCATTTCATAGACATTGATATCTGGACGGTTGACATCGATTCCTTCATACCAAATTTCACCCGTAACACGCGCAATATCAATGGTATCATTCATCCGGTTCAAACTACGAAGGTAGGTAGATTTCCCCGATCCTGAAGGGCCAATCAAGGCTGTAATCTTATTCTTTTCAAACTGCATGTCGACGCCTTTGATGGACTCGTTCGTTCCATAATAGACATGCAAATCTTTGGTCGATAGGACCACCTTTTCTTCAGGAAAAGTAATGATGTGTCTCTCATCCCAATTGTATTTTGACATTTCTTCTCCTTTAAGCAGATGTTAGTTTTTTATGGAGGTAACTTCCGAGTTTGCGGGCTCCAAAGTTAAAGATCAAGATAAAGATCAAAAGAACTGCGGCAGAACCGGCTGAGACTTCGATCGAGTCTGGAATGGTTCCTTCACTGTTGACCTTCCAGATATGGACGGCCAAGGTTTCAGCCTGACGAAAGATCGAAATCGGACTCGTCACACTAAAGATGTTCCAGTTTGACCAATCAAGAGCTGGAGCCGATTGACCTGCTGTATAGATCAAGGCAGCGGCTTCCCCGAAGATCCGTCCTGATGCTAAGACGACCCCAGTGATAATACTTGGAAGAGCTTCTGGTACCACAACATGGATCACAGTTTCCCAGCGAGACAAGCCCAGTGCTAGACCTGCTTCGCGCTGCGTATGATGGACGTGCTGCAAGCTATCTTCGATATTACGGGTCATCTGAGGTAGGTTAAAGACGGTCAAGGCCAAGGCCCCTGAAATGATCGAAAATCCATATTTGAACTGGACAACAAAGACCAAGTAACCAAAGAGACCTACAACGACAGATGGCAAGGAAGACAAGATCTCAATACAGGTCCGAACCAAATTGGTCAAGCGACCTTTTTTTGCGTACTCAGAGAGGTAAATCCCAGCTCCAAGAGAAAGTGGGAAGGAAATCACCAAGGTAATGACCAAGAGGAAGAAGGAATTATACAATTGAATTCCGATCCCTCCTCCTGCTTGGTAAGAAGAAGATTTCCCAGTCAAGAAGTGCCAAGATACATGGGGCAAGCCACGGACCAAGATATAAAGGATCAATGAGGCAAGAATCGCAACGATGATCCCTGAAATAGCATACAGTACTCCTGTTGCAATTTTATCCATTCGTTTAGCGTGCATAGTTCTTCTTACCTCTTTCTTTCGTAATCAGTTTAATCACACTGTTAAAGGCAAGACTCATAAGGAGCAATACCAAGGCGAGTGACCAAAGAACATTGTTATTGACCGTACCCATGACGGTATTTCCAATTCCCATGGTCAAAATAGAGGTGAGGGTGGAAGCTGGTGTGGTGAGCGAGGTTGGTACCACTGCCGAGTTTCCGACCACCATCTGGATAGCCAAGGCTTCCCCAAAGGCACGCGCCATTCCAAAGACGACCGCTGTAAAGATTCCAGAGCGAGCTGCCTTGAGCGTGACATGCCAAATGGTTTGCCAGCGGGTCGCACCCATGGCCATACTAGCTTCCCGGTAATGACGGGGCACAGCTCGGAGGCTATCGGTCGTCATAAAGGTAACAGTTGGCAGGATCATAACAAAGAGGACAAAGACCCCTGAGAGAATCCCAAAACCGGTTCCTCCAAAGAGACTACGCGTAAATGGAACGACCACTTGAAGGCCAATAAATCCGTAAACAACTGAAGGAATTCCCACCAAAAGCTCAATGGCTGGTTGCAAGAAACGAGCTCCTTTGGGGGAGACTTCTGTCATGAAAACAGCTGCACCAATGGCAAACGGCGTTGCCAAGAGGGCAGAAAGCAAGGTTACAATAAAGGAACCTAAAATCATGGGTAGGGCTCCAAATTCCTTCGCAGCAGGATTCCAAGAGCTCCCAAATAGAAAACTAAAGATATTGACTTTATTAACAAAGAAAGTCGATAAACCTTTTTGGGCCACGAAAATCAAAATCATGGCAACGACGACAACAATCAAACTCATACATAGAAAGGTAATGGTTTTCCCAAATTTTTCTAGGCGGGAGTTTTTTGATTTCGTCAGCATTTTTTTTGCTACTTCGTTCATTTTTTACCTAATTCTTTTATTTTTTTGTCACATTCCCTTTTAAATCACGGGTGACTTTCATATCATTGATTGGAATATAGCCCATCTTGCCAACAACTTTTTGCTGAACTTCATCCGTCATCATGTAGTCAATGAATTTTTTAGACAACTCATTGGGTTTTCCCTTGGTATACATATGTTCGTAAGACCAGATTGGCCAGTTGTTGTTGACGACATTGGCTTTGGTTGGTTGATAACCATTGAGCTTCATGGTTTTGACACTGCTATCCAAGTAGGTAAAGGCTAGATAAGAGATGGCTCCTGGAGTTTGAGAAACGATGTTTTTCACCATTCCATTAGAGTCTTGCTCTTGGGCCTGCTTGGGTTGTTTGCCATCCATGATAATGGCATCAAAGACAGCACGGCTACCAGAACCAACTGCACGATTCACAATGGTGATCTCAAGATCTGGACCTCCCAACTGCTTCCAGTTGGTATATTCACCAGTAAAGATCTTTCGCAATTGCTCCGTTGTCAGATTGTCGATCGAGATATTTTTATTGGCAATGATGGCTGTCCCTGCTACGGCTACCTGATGATCGACCAGACTAGAGGCATCGATCCCAGACTTTTCCTCTGCAAACAGGTCACTATTTCCGATGTCCACAGCACCTGATTGAACTTGTGAAAGTCCTGTACCAGAACCTCCTCCTTGTACATTCACAATCTTACCAGGATGTTCTTCAATGTAGCGATCTACCACTCCTTCAACCAAGGGTTGCAAGGCAGTGGATCCAACAGCAGTGATGGATTCTCCGCGATTGATCCAAGAAGCACAAGCAGATAAACTTCCTGCTAATGCGATCGTCGCTAGTCCTAGGATCAGCTTTTTAGACTTTTTCAAATCATGTCTCCTTGATATTTCACTATTTCACTTATGATTTTGACAAGTTTTTTTCAAAAAAACTGTACTTCCACTATATCATAGAACGGGTTCTTTGCCCAGCATTTTACCTAAAGCGAAGCCCCTTTGGATAGAAATTTTTCAGGGTCTGTCCGGTCACTTTAGCAAAGCCCAAACCATTGCCTTCTACAAGAACCTGGTACCATCCATTTGGATGCGTTTCCTTCAATTGAACTGTCTCTCCCGCCACATAATGAACAAAGTCCTCAGGCGTGATCGAAACGGTCTCTTTGACTTCACTCGGTTTCAGAGCTAGACCAAGGGCAAAACTAGGTTCAAATCGATTTTTCTTGAAGGTTCCTAGGTGCAAGCCATTTCGGGCAATTTTTACTTTTCGCAAATCTGGTAAACCAAGTGGAACCAAATATAGCTCGTCCCCAAAGGTTTCGAGGACACCTTCTAGAGTGATCTTCAAGTGTTTCTTAGCAAACTCCTGCCACCATTTCTTTTGTTCTGCAGATAATTGGTTCTTTTTGGAAGGGATTTTAGCAGGCCGATTCTCTCCTAGATAGCGGAAGCGAGCGACAAATTGGCCCTCCCCTTTAAAGAGATGAGGATACATCCGCGCCGTTTCTGGATAGTCAATGCCTTCTGCCATACCATTGATCTTCTCGATCGTTTCCAGCTCCAGATCATAGTTTTCCACAAGCCAGGATACGATCTCTTCATTTTCCTCAGGAGCCCAGGTACAGGTTGAATAAACCAAGGAACCTCCTGGAACCAACATCTTGAGGGCATCCTCCAGAATTTCTCTTTGAAGAAGACTACACTCTCGAGGATATTCGACAGACCAATAGTCCATGGCATCTAGTTGCTTACGAAACATCCCCTCACCCGAACAAGGAGCATCTAATACAATCAGATCAAAAAAGCCTGAGAAAACTTTTGCCAGACGATCGGCTGACTCATTGGTTACCAATACATTTCGGGCACCGAAGCGTTCGACATTCTCTACGAGAATTTTCGAGCGTCCCTTGTGGATTTCATTGGAGACCAAGAGTCCTTGATTGTCCAAATAAGACAAGAGTTGCGTCGTCTTACCACCAGGTGCTGCGGCTAAGTCTAGGACCTTCATCCCTGGCTTCGGCTGAGCGACTTGTGCCACCATCTGAGCTGCTGGTTCTTGCGAATAGACCAAGCCCGTTGCGTGCTCGATGGATTTTCCTGAGACCTTTCCATAATGTCCCCAAGGGGTATTGGGAATCGGTTCATCAAATGATTTTTGCGCTTCTTTCAGGGGATTAGTCCGAAAGGCCGATACTGCTTCTTGCTCAAAGGTTGCAAAAAAAGCAGCAGCATCCTCACCTAGAAGATGCTGGTATTTTTCTTTAAAACCATTGGGAAAATTCATTTAACTTCTCCCTTTCTTAAGATAGGTTTGAATTTCTGTTAACTTCACTTTTGGAACCATCATAATGGGTTCCACTGACTGGTAATTAGGTTTATCTCCATTTAGATTTAAAACGGTATAGCCCAACTGTTCCCCCATGATCGCAGCTGCGGCATAATCCCAGGGCCAGATGTAGCTAAAATAAGCTAGAATCCCACCTGAGAGAATTTTTGAAAAACTAATACCGGCACTTCCGTAGACCCGAATGCCAAGAGAGTCCATTCCAAGATCGGCCATGCCCCAGTCATTTTTCTCAAGCATACCGACATTTGAAGCAATCAAAAAGTTTTCCAGAGGTTGGTCCACAAAGGGCGTCAGTTCAACCTCATTGCGATAAACAGGGAATTCTCCACCCCCGTAAAAAAGGTGATCCCTCATCACATCGTAGATCAGGCCAAACTGACCAATTCCGTCTTCAAAATAGGCCACCATCACAGCAAAATCTTCCTTTTGGGTCACAAAATTATTGGTCCCATCAATAGGATCAATCACCCAAACGGATCCTTCTGAAATCGGTGAGCGAAGGCCATCTTCCTCCGCAAAAATCCGATCTTCTGGGTAGCGATGTGTGATTTTATCGACCAAATCCTTTTGAACCTGTTGGTCCATCTGGGTGACTAAATCTGTCGGCCCTGTCTTCTTTGAGATCATCAAGTCATCATGGAGATGAAGACGCAAGTAGTCTCCAGCCTCTAAAACGATTTGTTTGGCAAACTCTAATTTATTCTTCAAGAGAAAACCATCCTTCCTCTTTTTGCTTTGCAGCCTGGGTCGCACGATAGAGAGAATAACCGCTCACTTCTTCGAACTCCCGTCCAAGACGCTTTTCTTCTCCGATACTAGGCACGACCTTCTTAAAAGCGCGGTGGGCTTCCATGTATTCTTTGGCCTCTACCTTACTTTCATAGGCTTCTTCAACTTTATTGAAAAAAGAAAGCACTGAAGCAAGCTCTTCAGTGCTCCACGATAAGTCCAGTGGGTAACTATAATTTTTTTGCATTCGACATACTTCTTAGTTTATTTCTGCTCTTAGAGTGGCAGAGCGTAACTCTTGTTTGCGATAACTCCGTGGCAAGAAGGCCCGAATTTCGTCTTCGTTAAAGCCAATCTGCATGCGTTTGTTATCTAAAATAATCGGTCTCCGCAAGAGACTTGGATTTTCCTCAATCAGACGTATCAAGGCTGAGATGGATAAATCTTCAACATCAACATCCAATTTTTGAAAAATTTTTGAACGAGTTGAAATAATGTCGTCTGTTCCGTTTTCGGTCAAGGCCAATATACTTGTCAACTCCTGTTTGCTCAAAGGACTTGTCATAATATTGTGTTCTTTAAATGGAACATCGTGCTTTTTTAACCAAGCCCGAGCTTTTCGACATGATGTACAACTCGGCGATAAAAATAATGTAATCATGTGGTTCACTTCTTTTTTTATATATAACTATCTGACTCTATTATACAAAAAAAATAGGTGCTTGAAAAGCGCTTTTTTGATTTCTCGACGATTTTTCTGAATTTTAGTGGAAAAAAGAAATCCCTTTCATTTTTCCCAAGAAGAGGCACCAAAAAAAGGATTAGGAAAGCTCCTAATCCTTGGTCCAGTTTCGTGAAACTGCTTCATCTTCTTCTAGTTGCGCCACTAGTTGATCGATTCCATCGAATTTGACCATCTCTCGAATCTTATCTAACCAATGAATGGTCAGGGTATGACCGTAGATATCTCCTGTAAAATCAAAGAGATTGACTTCGAAACGAAGCTCTTTTCCATCAAAGGTGACATTTTTCCCGACAGAAGCCATGCCACGGTAGGTCTGCCCTTTAAAATCGACATCCACTACATAAACCCCATCTGATGGTAAATAGGTCCGGTCAATCGGTGCTAAATTGGCGGTAGGATAGCCAATGGTGCGGCCACGCGCATCCCCGTGCACCACGATTCCCCGACTGGATAAAGGGTGACCAAGTAGACGGGCAGCTTCGTGGACGCGTCCTTCTAGGATAGCTTGACGAATGCGGGTCGAACTAATCTTTTCACCCTGATCCAATACAGGGGAAATGACTTCCACTTGACCATCAAAATAATCAGCTAAGTCAGAGGCCGTTTTCTTATCAGAGCCAAAACTATAATCAAATCCAGCAATTAAAACTCGGGCCCTCAAGGCTTTGACAAATTGATCAACAAATTCTTTGGCTGTTTTAGAAGCAAAATCAGTCGTAAAATCAATGAGAAAGAGCTCATCCACTCCTAGTTCGTTTAATTTTTGGAACCGATCCTCAGGACTTTGCAAATGGAGCAACAATTCTGGTTGGTAGCGAACAAAGGCCAACTTAGGAGATTCAGGGAAGGTTAACAAAGCAACCTTCAAGCCTTTTTCATCCGCGATCTGACGCGCCTTTTTAAAAAGTTCTTGATGCCCCAGATGCAGGCCATCAAAGTAGCCCAGAACCAAAACTGTCTCATTCTCCAAGTGGATCTGGTTAGCAGTAGTTATCGTACGAATATTCATGAATTTATTGTAACACACTTTCTGTTAGAAAAACTTTTCGAGGTTTGTAAAGTTCTTCCCTTTTTTCTAAAATGGCTACCAATTTCCCTTGGTAAAAAGCAGCTAACTCTCTGGCTTCGCTCTCGACTGGAATAAAGCGTCCTACTTGGACTTCGCCAACCTCTTCTGCTGTCAGCTCTACTTTTTCTAGATCTCCTGTCCCAATTTCAAGAGGATGAAGGAAGCTCAAATCTCCTTTCGCTACTTTTCCAGCAAGCTCTTCCAAGGTCAGGGCATCATCCAGTGACAATCCAGCGGCACTAGTTCGTGTCAAGTAAGACATATGAGCTGCATAGCCTAGCTTTTGTCCCAGATCCACCGACAAGGTCCGGATATAAGTCCCCTTGCTGCATTTAACCCGGAAACGAAAACGGGCTAGACCTGTCTCATAGCCGATCTCACTGGTGCGCATGAATTCATAAATGGTTACCTGCCGGACAGGGCGTTCCACTTCTTCTCCTGCCCGTGCATATTCATAAAGCTTACGCCCATTGACCTTGACCGCTGAATACATGGGGGGTACCTGCTCGATCTCTCCCACCATCTGGGCAATCATACTATCTACCTCTGCTGCATCTAAAGGTGCTTCTACTGGCGTCCGCTCAACGATTTCCCCGCTGGCATCTTCCGTCGTGGTAGAGAATCCCAAAGTGATTTCTCCCTCGTAGATTTTACCCTCATCCTGCATAAATTCAACCATCCGGGTCGCCTTTCCTACAGCAATCGGAAGTACCCCCACCACATCCGGGTCCAGAGTTCCTCCATGGCCAATCTTCTTGGTGCCTAAGATTTTTCGCAGTTTAAAGACCACATCATGTGAAGTCATTCCTGCTTCTTTTTTTACATTGATAATTCCGTTCATTTGATTTATTCTTTCTAACTGGTTGTGTGACCATCCGGGTCACCGACCTCTTATTATACCACGAAACGAGACTTCTTGTCCCTCTTTCCCCCTTCCCATGATCTCCTAAAAAATCCCGTAGCAGATTTCAGACTTTTTAAAATGGGTTTGATACAATAGAAAACGAAAGAAGGTGTAACATATGTTAATGTATGATGTTATTGTTATTGGATTTGGTAAAGCTGGTAAAACACTCGCAGCGAAATTATCAAGCCAAGGGAAAAAAGTCGCTCTAATTGAAAAGAGCAAGTCTATGTATGGTGGTACTTGTATCAATATCGCTTGTATTCCCACTAAGACCTTGATTGTTGCCGCAGAAAAAGGCTTGGATTTTGAGCAAGCTATGAGCGAAAAAAATGCGGTCACCACTCGTCTCAATGGCAAGAACTATGCAACCATTGCTGGAACGGGTGTAGACATTATTGATGCGACAGCTCGATTCCTTTCCAATAAGGTCATCGAAATTCAAGCTGGAGATGAAAAGGAAGAATTGACTGCTGAAACCATTATTATTAATACTGGTGCGGTGCCAACTATCCTTCCAATCCCAGGGCTTGCTGAAAGCAAATTTGCTGTGGATTCAACCGGTATTCAACGTTTGGAAAACCTACCAAAACGCCTGGGCGTCCTTGGTGGTGGACCTATCGGATTGGAATTTGCCCATCTCTACAATACCTTGGGTAGCCAAGTAACAGTATTGGATGCTTCTGAAGCATTCTTGCCACGGATCGAGCCAAGCATTGCAGCTCTTGCAAAAGGCTACCTTGAAGAAGATGGCATTCAATTCTTGCAAGGCGTTCATACCCAAGAAATCAAAGATGGCCAAAACAGCTTAACGGTTGTAACGGATAAAGGGGATTTCGAATTCGATATTCTTCTTTACGCAACAGGACGTAAGCCAAACACAGCTGGACTTGGTCTTGAAAATACAGATATCCAAGTCACCGATCGTGGAGCGATCCAAGTTAACCGTCATTTGGAAACCAGCGTCCCTGGTGTATTTGCGGTTGGGGATGTCAATGGTGGCCCTCAATTCACTTACATGTCACTCGATGACTTCCGCATCGTCTTCAACTACCTTACAGGAGATGGTAGCTACAATCTCGAAACACGCGGAAACTATGCGACAACACTCTTCATTGCTCCTCCATTGGCCCAAGTCGGCTTGACTGAGCAAGAAGCACGCGACAAAGGACTTCCAGTTGCTGTCAAAGAATTGCCAGTTGCTGCCATGCCTCGCGGACATGTCAATGCAGACCTTCGAGGTGCCTTCAAAGCTGTGGTCAATCCAGAAACCAAAGAAATCCTTGGAGCAACTCTCTTTGGAGAAGCTGCAGGCGAACTCATCAACCTGATCACTATGGCCATGGACAACAAGATTCCTTATACTTACATCGCAAAACAAATCTTTACCCACCCAACCATGGCAGAAAACCTAAACGATCTCTTTGCGATTTAACTAACATAAAAAAGCTGGAAAATTCCAGCTTTTTTAGTTTAAAAATCCACAGACAGCCTCTTGAAATGCTTTATTTTCTTCATACAGAGCATGACCTGAATGCTTCAGAATAAGGAGCTGACAATCCGAAATCGCTTTTGCCAGTTCTTTGGATCCCTTCACACCGATCACATCATCTTCGAGGGCACCAAGAACCAAGGTCGGACAATGAATTTCTTTTAAGACCTCAAGGCTATTATGTTCCAGGCAAGACTGAGACTGAATGGAAATTCGTTTCTCATCTTTGATTCGCCCCAAGCAACCCATGATATTATAAAGTAATCGCCATTTATGATAACTCTTTTGCGTATAGGAATGCTTTGCAATATCCAGCATGAGATGCTTAAAATTTCCAGATTGACTGAGTTTTTGCCAATGCTCAATTCGTTCTCTAGCAAGTTGACTAGGTTTTGCAGTGGTCACGGCTAAAATGAGCTTTTGAACCTTTTCTGGAAAATCTGCAGCTAGCCATTGGGCAATCATTCCACCTTGTGAAATCCCCATAACATAAGCGGTATCTAGGTTTAGTGTCTCCATTGCTTCTGCTACATCTGCTGCCATATCCCACGTCGTATAGCCCTGTCTCAGCTCATTGATTCGAGAAAAAACATAGATTTTATAACGTTTAGCAAGTAGACGATACGAGAGAGAAAAGAGCTGTGCCTTTCCTTTAACGGTCTGAAGCCCATCCCCCAAGCCTGGTATGATCACTAATGGCTGCTTACCTTTTCCAAATGTTACATAGTCCATGCTCTTATTGTTAAAATATAAGGTTTTCCCTTTTGTTGAAGACATTACTTCGTTCCCTCTACTATTTTTTCATGATTTATTTATGTTGAGTTTTTAAATGCAAGGCAAAGCCGGCAGTCACTTTTTCAAATCCAACCGCCTGATAAAACTGATGTGCAGCATTTCGTTCAGCGGTTAATCCACTATTTAGAGCCAGTGCCTTAACTCCTTCTTTTAGCGCTTGTTTTTTCAATTCATCAATTAGCCTACTAGCAATTCCTTGTCGTCTTGCTTCTTTTGCAACTGACAAAGCCAAAATACGATAGTAAGATCCATCTGCTTCAAAAAAGAAGAGCTTTGCATAACCTAAGAAACCTAAAATTTCTCCGTTTCTTTCAGCTAGAAGACAGCCATAATGTGGTTGAGAAAGAATCATTTCTAAACGTCGAGACAGCTTAGAAGCGCTCGTTGGATAGCCCAAGTCTTCGTATAAAGACAGTAGGGCTTCAGCATCTTTTATAGTTGCTTTTCGTATCTGCATAGGAGCCTCCTAGTCTTCTTTCAAGGCATCAAACTTAGCCTTCATGGTAGGATTCTTCCGAGTCAATTTTTTGACTGATACATCATCCAGCTTGTTGTTGGCGAGGCGGAGTTGATTTTCTGATGTGGTGAGGAATTTCTTGACTTCTTCCATCCGCTTAATGGCTTTGTCGATTTCATCGATGGCCTTGCCAAAGTTGACCGAGGCTGAATTGTAGTTCTTAGCAAAGGCAACCTTGAAGGCGTCTAGGTCTTCTTCAAAGTGGGTAATATCAATATTTTGCTCACGGACAAGCGCCAATTCCTGCTTGTATTTAAGGGAATTAAGGGCCGCATTTCGCAAGAGCCCAATAATCTGGATAAAGAACTGAGGACGAACGACATACATCTTCTCATACTCATGACTGACATCCACAATCCCTGTGTTGAAGTAGTCATTATCGGCTTCTAACATCGATACTAATACAGCATACTCACAGTTTTTTTCTCGACGGTCCTTGTCCAACTCTTTGTAGAAGTCTGCATTCTTATGCTTTTTCTCAGTTCCATCCGCTTCATTTTTCATCTCAAACATAATGGAAATGAATTCCAGCCCATTTTCATCAAAATCACGGAAGATGAAGTCTCCTTTAGAACCACGCGCAGAGACTTTGTTGTCCTTTTCGAAATAGGCATTTGGGAAGGCGAAACTACGAACCTTATTAAACTCGCTCTCCGCATACTGTTCTAGACTTTCACCAATAGCTTTTGTAGATTGTTGGGCCTTGAAATTCTTGTAAAACTCAACCTGCTCACTAGCTGCCTTGAGCTGTGCTTCATAGTTTTGTTTCACCGAAGCAAGAGAAAGCTCGTTTTCTTTTTCTTGTAAAAGAAGCTGATTTTTGACCTGATCTCTTTCTTTCTCTAGGTCAGAAAGCGTCTTTTGAAGCTGATTTTCGTGCTCCAAGCGCAAGGTCGCCAGCTGATTCTCAAGTTGTTGAACTTCTTTTTCTTTCTCTAGCAGACTTTGGCTAGCGGTTTGCTCTACTTCCTTTTTCGCCAATTCTTTTTCGGTATCAAACTGTTGAATCTGGTTTTGTAACTGAGCGATTTCTTGGTCCTTCTTGGCTAACTTCTCTTGTTGCTCGTTAAGGGCCTTTTGCTCAGCTAAAGCCAACTCTTGCCGAATTCGCTCATGAATTTCCTTGTCAAACTCAGCTGTCCGTACCTGTGACAAGAGCTCGCTGTATTGACTTTCATTAACTGTAAAAACTTCCCCACAGTTGGGACACTTGATTTCGTTCATAGTATGCCTCTTTCTCTATTCTTAGTATATTATATCATGCCACCTGTAAAATCAAAACCAGCAAACGAGGCTTGCTGGTTTCAACTGAATATTCATTCCTCTATAGAGACTTTTCTTAGGTGAGGACGGACGGCAGCGACTCCCTTGGGGATTCCATACCTTAGATTTGAGCCTCACGTCTCAAATCTACCGAGCACCAGAAACTGATGTGTTTCTGGTGCTTTCCTCACGGCGAAAAGTCTCAACCTATTCTGCACTATTCCCAGAAGTTCTTTTCTTGGAACTTTTTCTTGCAGTAACAAATTAGATCCTCAAGGAGATAGTGCATGTTTATGATCTGAAACAGTACACTTAGCTTACTGGCTCCAGTTTATTTCTTCTCAATCGGCGCGACACTTGCCAAGAGTTTCTTGAGCCCCACTTCTGGGAAGTTGATCTTGAGCTCTTGGGTGTTGCCACTCCCTGATACCTCAAGCACGGTTCCTTCGCCCCACTTCTTGTGAATGGCAATGTCGCCAATAGACCAAGCAACAGTTTCTTTGGCACCCGCTCGGTTACCATTGCCAAAGGGTAGGCTTGATGACGTGAGAGCACTTGGAGCTGCTTGTCTCTTGCGCTCTTGAAGGGCTTGTGACAGACTCATGCCTTTTCCAAAGGTTGTTCCGCCACCATTACTATAAGAAGCCTTAAAACTAGTGTTGACTGGACGCGCTAATCCTTGGTAGCTTAACAAATCTGAGCTAATTTCATTGATAAAGCGCGTCGGACGGTTGTAGCTGGTCCGCCCAAAGAGCAAACGAGAATTGGCATTGGTCAAAAAGAGAACCTTCTCTGCCCGCGTGATCCCCACGTAAGCCAAACGACGTTCTTCCTCCAACTCATCTGGATCCTCTGCTGCACGACTAAGAGGAAAGACATTTTCTTCCATCCCAATCAAGAAGACAACTGGAAACTCCAATCCTTTAGCCGCGTGAAGAGTCATCAAGGTCACTTCTGAGGTCTCTTGCGCTCCATCGTCTGTATCGGCAATCAAGGCCAAATCATTCAAGAAGCGACTTAAAGTTTCCACACCTGTTTCGTCTTCGACGGTTTCCTCGTTTTCATCAAAATTTTTGGTAACAGACAGGAACTCTTGGATATTCTCGATGCGGGCCTGACTTTCCAAATTTCCCTGATTGATTAGGGCCGTCATATAACCTGTCTTGTCAAGGACTTCTTCGACCAACTCTGTAATGGTTAGCTGGTCCAATCTTTCTCTCAAATCAAGAATGAGATTGGCAAAGTCCCAGATGGCTTGAGCAGCTTTTCCTTTAATGCCTGAGAGCATGATATTGGCCGAAGCATCTAGGAGCGAAGTCTCTTGCATTTGGGCAAAATCGCGTATCTTATCCACTGTACCTGGTCCGATACCCCGCTTGGGTTCATTGATAATGCGCTCAAAACTGATATTGTCACTGAGGTTGGCAATCAAGTTCAGATAAGCAATGACATCCCGAATTTCCTTCCGGCTGTAGAACTTGGTGCCCCCTACCATGGTATAGGGAATGTTGGACTTGAGCAGCGCTTCTTCAATGGTCCGTGACTGGGCATTGGTCCGGTAGAGAACCGCAAAATCACGGTGCTTGTAGCCCGCTTTCCGACTCAACTCTTCAATCGTTTTAGCAACAAAGACCGCTTCATCCTGCTCGTCATTAGCCCGGTAATAGACAATCTCTTCCCCATCCGCATTTTGAGTCCATAGGTTCTTAGGACGGCGATTTTTATTGTTTTTAATAACGTCATTAGCTGCTTGGAGAATGGTTTTGGTTGAACGATAGTTTTCCTCCAATAAAACAACCTTGGCTTGAGGATAATCCTTCTCAAAATCCAAGATATTCTGCATATCCGCACCACGCCAGCCATAAATAGACTGGTCCGCATCCCCAACGACACAGATATTTTTAAAACGTG
Source organism: Streptococcus parasanguinis (assembly GCA_018377375.1). Taxonomy (GTDB): domain Bacteria; phylum Bacillota; class Bacilli; order Lactobacillales; family Streptococcaceae; genus Streptococcus; species Streptococcus parasanguinis_N. The sequence continues at coordinate 2,189 of JAGZZN010000022.1, read as the reverse complement.
AAGCCAAGAGTTTGACCAGTTGGTACTGGGCATGGTTGGTATCTTGGTACTCATCTACATGGATGTATTGGAACTTCTGCTGGTAGTAGGTCAGTACATCTGGATGCTGATCAAAAAGACGCAAGGTCAGCATAATCAAATCATCAAAGTCCACTGCTTCTGACTGACGGAGTTCCTTTTGGTAAGCCTCATAGCACTTGGCTACGATCTGGGTGTACATATCCCCCGCTTGGGCGGCATAAGCCACTTCATCAATTAAGTCATTCTTGGCATTGGAAATAGTTCCCAAAATGGTTCGTTCATTCCATTTCTTAGGATCCAAGTTTAACTGCTTGAGAATACGTTTCATCAGTGTTCGTTGCTCACCTGGATCAACAATGGTAAAGTTGCGATTGTAGCCAATGTGATCCGCATCTCGACGGAGGATGCGCACACACATGGAGTGGAAGGTGGCGATCAAGCAGTCTTGAGTCGCCGGATTTAGCTGATAAGCCCGCTCCTTCATCTCCCGAGCGGCTTTATTGGTAAAGGTAATGGCCAAAATATTCCAAGGATTGACCATTTTTTCATCAATTAAGTAGGCAATACGATGGGTCAAGACACGTGTCTTACCAGACCCAGCCCCCGCCATGATCAAGAGGGGACCTTCTGTCGTTTGGACCGCCTCCGCTTGGCGGTCATTCATACCATTCAATAAAGGATTCATCTCATACTCCTCATTCATTCAATCGTTCTATTATACCACAAAAACCGACCTAGCTTCTTTTAAAAAAGACTCATTTGAATTTCCCTTCCAAAAACGATATAATAGTAGTTTAAAGAAAACAGGTTCATATCCGAGGTTGTAGGAGGAAATTTTGGAAAAACCATACAGTAACTTAAAACTGGCCGAACGTGGTGCCATCATCAGTATTTTAGCCTATTTACTACTTTCTTCAGCAAAATTAGCTACTGGCCATCTGCTTCACTCCTCTAGTTTGGTCGCTGATGGATTTAACAACTTATCAGATATTATCAGCAATGCTGCCCTGCTCATCGGGATTCGTCTCGCTCGCCAACCTGCTGACCGTGATCACAAGTTTGGTCACTGGAAAATTGAGGATCTAGCTAGTCTAGTCACCTCCATCATTATGTTTTATGTTGGTTTTGATGTCTTACGCGATACCCTCCAAAAGATCTTCAGCAATGAAACCATTAGCATTGATCCACTCGGTGTTGGTGTCGGAGTGGTTTCAGCCCTTGTCATGCTAGGCGTTTATTTCTACAATCTTCGCTTAGCAAAACGAGCTAAATCAAAGGCCTTAAAAGCGGCCGCAAAAGACAATCTTTCAGACGTCGTCACTTCTCTTGGAACGTCGATCGCGATCGCTGCTAGTGCTTTTAACTATCCAATTGTCGATAAAATCGCAGCCATCATCATCACCTTCTTTATCCTCAAAACAGCCTACGATATTTTTATGGAATCTTCCTTTAGTCTTTCAGACGGCTTTGACGATAGTCTCCTCGAAGATTACGAAAAAGCTATTTTAAAACTCCCTAAGATTGCGCGTGTGAAATATCAACGCGGACGGACCTATGGAAGCAATATCTATCTGGACGTTGTCTTGGAAATGAATCCCGATCTTTCAGTCTATGAAAGTCATGCCATTACAGAAGAAGTCGAGGATCTCTTGACAGAAGAATTTGGAGTCTTTGACATTGACGTCCATGTAGAACCTAGCTCGATTCCTGAAGATGAGCTGATCGAAAACGTTGAAAAGAAACTCTTGACCTACGAAAAACGCCTCTATGCTAAGCAAGAATTTGATACATTGCTAGCGGATAATTACACCTTGATTGACGATACTGGTCACGAACACCACAAAGCGGAATTAATAGAGGCTCTCGCAAGCGACCAAGTTCAATTCCAAAACTTTGAACTCGAGTCCATCAGCCAAAAAACCAAACTCATACGTTATGAACTAGACGGTCAAATCCATACCAGTCTCTGGCGTCGCCACGAAACTTGGCAAAAGATTTTCCATCAAATTACTAATAAAACCGACTAAAAGAGGCTGGGACAAAAGTCCTAGCCTCTCAATTGTCTTTGCATTGTCGAGCAAGACGCAGTGGTTGAGTGGGCTCTACTACGCTGATTTCATCAGCTTTTACAGCCCTACTCAACTGTGCGGAGGTGGGACGACGAAATC
>JAGZZN010000103.1 GCA_018377375.1 Streptococcus parasanguinis | reverse complement strand
AGCTCTATTTGGAAATTAACCAAAAGCCAGCAAACTAGGATTTGTTGGTCTTTTTTTATTATTCTCGTGTATAATGGTAGTAGCAAATATGTTATTAGGAGGTCATTATGACTACCAACACCATAGATTTATCACAACCAGTCGCAACAATCATAAAAGAGCATCCAGAGGTTAAGGATTTACTGATTGATCTTGGTTTCAAGCCCTTGTCCAACCCAGCTATGCTCAATACTGTCGGTAAGGTAACCAGTCTTAAAGCTGGCTCTAAGTTAGCTAATATTCCACTAGATAAAATCAAGCAAACCTTGATTTTCAACGGTTACGACGTAATTGGTGACTGATATGGAAAACAATCGTATTCAAATACTGAAAGAAATTCTCCTAGATTTGCACCATGGAGCAAGTCCTGAGAGTGTTCAAGAACGTTTTAACCAACACTTTAAAGGGGTATCTGCCCTTGAAATCTCTATGATGGAGCATGAACTGATGTCATCAGATGAGGGGGTTACCTTTGAAGATGTTATGAGTCTCTGCAATGTCCACGCTAACTTATTTAAAGGTGCTATTGCAGATGTGGAGGTGGCAGATGCTGATCAAGAGGGACACCCTGTCTATGTCTTTAAACAGGAAAATTTAGCCCTACGCTCAGCTATTCTCCGTATTCGACGTATCATAGAAAACATCAGTAAACCCGAAAATGAAGACTTTAAATCTGACCTGCTCAATGGTCTTAAGCATCAGATGGCTTTACTGGGACAATTCCATAATCATTATACACGTAAAGAAAAGCTCTTCTTTCCAATAATGGAGCGTTACGGCCATGACTCCCCACCAAAAGTGATGTGGGGAGTGGACGATGACATCCGAAAACTTTATCGAGTGGCAGAAGCTAAACTAAAGGAACTTCCGGATGCTGATTTAGAAGAATTTTCAAAAGCATTTGAAGCCTTTTCGGAAGAATTTGAAGCCATGATTTTCAAGGAAGAAGCCATCTTACTTATGATTCTGCTAGAAACCTTTACGCAGGATGATTGGCTTTCAATTGCCGAGGAGAGCGATGCTTATGGCTATGCAATTATAAAACCTACAGCCGTTTGGAAACCTAAGCGTGAGCGTTTTGAGGAAGACAATACGGAAACATCGCAAGAACAGTCAGGTCTGAGCACTGACGCACATACGGGCAATACCCGAATTATTGAAACCCCAGAAGGGCAATTCACCATCAGCTTCACCCCAAAACCAAAAACTGAAACTGTCGTAGATAGAGAAACAACGCAACCTTTTGGCAATGGTTATCTTTCTGTGGAGCAGGCCAATCTTATTCTAAATCATCTCCCTTTGGAAATCACTTTCGTCAATAAAGACGATATTTTCCAGTACTATAATGATAATGTTCCCGCCAATGAAATGGTTTTTAAACGAACACCTAGCCAAATTGGACGAAACGTTGAACTTTGTCATCCGCCAAAAGTGCTTGATAAGGTCAAGAAAATCTTTGAATTACTGAAGAGTGGGGAGCGTGACCAAGTTCCAATGTGGTTCAAATCTGAACGTTTAGGGAAATTCGTTTATGTTACCTATGCAGCTGTTAGAGATGACAAGGGAGACTTTCAGGGTGTCCTAGAATATGTGCAGGATATTCAGCCTTTCTTTGAATTGGAAAGCGACCTTAATAGAGATATCGATTAAAAAGCTAGCAGACCTACGATTGCTTATGACCATAATACTTAAGAGGTTTGAGACTTTGCTCTCTGCCTCTTTATGTTTCTACCTAGCTCTTTAGGATTGCTTTTGATATAATTAAAAGTATGATTTCAGGAATTATTAATCTAAAAAAAGAGGCTGGAATGACCAGTCATGATGCTGTATTTAAACTACGTAAAATATTACAAGAGAAAAAAATCGGACATGGAGGTACCCTTGATCCAGATGTTACTGGTGTTTTACCTATAGCGGTTGGAAAAGCGACTCGTGTTATTGAGTACATGACTGAAGCAGGAAAGGTCTACGAGGGAGAAATTACCATTGGATTTTCAACAACTACCGAGGATGCTAGTGGAGATGTCGTTCAAACAACTCCGGTTACAGAGTTAGATGAAGAAACCGTCGATATGGCAATGGCTAGTTTTGAGGGAGAAATCACACAAATTCCTCCTATGTATTCAGCGGTTAAGGTCAACGGAAAGAAACTTTATGAGTACGCACGCGCTGGAGAAGAAGTAGAGCGTCCACAACGTCAAGTGACAATTTCCGAATTTGTCCGTACCTCTCCTATTGAATTGGAAAACAATACCGCAAAATTCACCTTCCGTGTTGCTTGTAGCAAGGGGACTTATGTCCGTACTTTATCTGTCGATTTGGGTGCTAAGATCGGCTACGCAAGTCATATGTCTGCTCTTCGTCGAACAGCCTCAGCTGGTCTAACCTTAGATAAGGCACTAACGCTTTCACAAATCTCAGAAATGGTAGAAGCAGGGGATACCTCCTTCCTCCTTCCCATCGAATTTGGTGTTCAGGACCTACCAGCTGTTCAAGTCACTGAGGATGATGCTAAAGAAATTTCATTTGGTCGCTTTATTACTATCGATAGCCAAGAACCCTTAGTTGCGGCCTTTTTAGGAGACAAGGTTCTAGCCATCATGGAAAAGCGAAATCAAGTTTATAAACCTAGAAAAGTATTAAGTCAATGAAAATAACTTCTATTAATGATTATAAAGATATCCATCAGGAAAAGGAAACGGTCCTTGTCTTAGGGTATTTCGATGCGCTTCACCGTGGTCATAAGGTCCTTTTTGATAAGGCGCGCCAGATTGCTGATGAAAAACAGCTTGAAGTAGCTGTCCTTACCTTTAATGAGAGTCCTCAACTGACTTTTCAAAGGTATACGGATGATCTCCTCCTTCATATCACAGCACCCAAGAGACGTTGTGATCTTTTTGAAGCCTATGGAACAGATCAGCTTTATTTAACAGATTTCAATAGTGATTTTGCTCGAACAAGTTCAGACGATTTCATTGCTCGTTATATTAAACGTCTAAAAGCCCAAGAGGTTGTTGTGGGCTTTGATTACAAATTTGGACATCATCGAACAGATGCGGACTACCTAGCCCGTAATTTTTCTGGTAATGTTCATGTCATTGAGGAGCAACAAAGCGATGGTGAAAAGATTTCGTCAACACGTGTGCGTCAATTAATACGAGAAGGCAAGGTTAAAGAAGCCAATAAACTCCTTGGCCATGAATTCTCTACACGTGGCATCGTGGTGCATGGTGATGCCCGTGGACGTACCATTGGTTTTCCAACAGCAAATTTAGCACCTATTGATAGGACTTTTCTACCAGCTGATGGTGTCTATGTTGCTGATGTTGTAATTGATGGCAAACATTATCGTTCCATGACTAGCCTAGGAAAAAACGTTACCTTTGGGGGAACAGAACTCCGTCTTGAAGCCAATATCTTTGATTTTGAAGGCGATATTTATGGAAAGACAATTGAAGTTTTTTGGCTGGATTATATCCGTGATATGATTAAGTTCAATAATATCGATGAACTATGTGCTCAACTGGAGGCTGATAAAAAAATCGCGGAAAAATTTTAAGAAAGCGTAGCCAAAACTAATCAAATAATGTATAATGATTAGGAATGTTAAAGTGAAAGGGGTGTTTGCATG
>JAGZZN010000102.1 GCA_018377375.1 Streptococcus parasanguinis | reverse complement strand
GCGCCCTGCACATTGGTTCGTCTTGTTCAGTTTTCAAAGGTCTTTGTCGCTCTCGCGCGACAACTATATTAGTATATCATGACCTCTCCTTACTGTCAACACTTTTTCTCAAAAAAATTTATTTTTTTGAAAGTTTTTTTAAAAGTAATAAAGAAAAGCCTGTATTACAGGCTTTTCTATTATTCTAGTTCTTTGTTAATGATGAGAAATTTTTCTTCTCCGTAACCTCTTTTCATTAAACCTGCTTCAGCTATGTCTAGAAGATCTTTTGAAAAGGATTGGATCGCTTCTTTTTCTTCTTTACTTAGAATTTTCTTTGAATATTTCTTTCTAAGTTTTCGATAGTCCTGTTCTTCATTTTTAAAAAATGAAGAATCTTCTAAAAAGTTTTCCAGTTTTTCTAATTCTACAAACAAGCCCAACTCAAAGGCAATCGGGGCAAAAGTGGTTTCTAATGGTTGCGTACAAACACTTCTAAATTCCACAGTCCCACGAGCAGTTAGATCTTGAAATTGGTAACTTCGATGTTGTTTTAGATCTTCTTTTACAGGGTTAATGATCTTCTCATTTCCATCAGCCGTATACGCTATAATTTCTTTTTGATCTAGATAGTCCTCCACTCGAATTGGTTTAAAATAATATGATTTGCCCTCTCTAGTTGCCGTAAAAATAGCCGTTCTAGCGAGATTATTAAAAAACTCTTCTTCGCTTTTGTAGTCCTTAGGATAAATCCCTACATTTTCCTTATAATAACCATGTAAGGATTCTTCCCAGAAAATATCTCTGGCAATTTTTGTATCCCAAGCTTCTGCTGAAAATTCTGAGTTAGAAAACAAATATGCTTTTGCTGCTTCAATTTTATTAAATGCATTAATGATGCGAATATAATTTTCGCGCTTTACATCCAATTGAACCTGGTTTCCGCATATAAATGCTCCGTACGAAGGATAGGAGTGTGTCTTCATCCCTGTACCATTCATTGCAAGGAAAGCCATTAACATCTTGTATCGTTCGATTTTCACTGGGCTATTATCATTTTCTTTCCACAAAGGATGGATTCCGTGCCCTTGAATTTCGTGATTATTTTCTTGTAAAATCGGTTGAATGATCTTCAAATAGTCCTCAAAACGTTTGGCCACCTCATTTATAGAACGAGCTCTCTCAAATGCAAATTCAATTGTATTGTAACTCAACTCGAATAGAATACGATCTTTAGAAGAGCAGTGAATCAATTGAATTGGATTTTGATCGTCATCTATTTTTTCAACTTCAAAATCTGATAAGTTGGCTAAGGTTCGAAAAAGATTTTTCGTCACCTCTATATTTGTTTTGTTTCCATTTATTTCTACAATCGGAAACTCTAATTCAACACCGACAAAGAGTTCCGAATCCTCTTTCATATTACTAAGGTACTTCTCTTTTAGTAATTTAATTGCTTGTTGTTTTGTCATTGAATCCTTTTTTCTTCTATTGGAGATATGGGTTCCATTATATCATTTTTTGCTATTCTCGACTACTCATGAAAAAGCAAGACAAAACGCCTGCTTACGAAATTGTTTTAAATTAAAGCAATTTCGTAAACAAGCGTCTACCATTCATTCAATATGATGAGTGTTCCCGCTGGGGAAAATCCCCAGCGGTAGACCAGAGCTAGACTAAGAATAACAGTGTATTCCATCATCATAACACTCAACAAAATTGATGATATTATACCAATTCGATGATAGCCATTGGCGCAGCATCACCACGACGTGGTTCAGTTTTAAGGATACGAGTATATCCACCATTGCGCTCAGCATAACGAGGTGCTAATTCAGAGAACAATTTTTGAAGTGCAGTTGTTTCTGAGTATTTACCTGTTTCTTCATCAAAGTTTTGTGATGCAACTTCGTTACGTACGAATGCAGCAGCTTGACGACGTGCATGCAAATCACCACGTTTACCCAAAGTAATCATTTTTTCAACTGATTTACGGATTTCTTTCGCACGTGCTTCAGTTGTTACAATTGCTTCATTGATGATAAGATCTGTAGTCAAATCGCGAAGCATCGCTTTACGTTGTGAGCTAGTGCGTCCTAGTTTACGGTAAGCCATGTATTCCTCCTCTATTTATCGTTTTTTAACCCAAGGCCTAAGTCGGCAAGTTTGATTTTAACTTCTTCAAGACTCTTACGTCCCAAGTTACGAACTTTCATCATTTCTGCTTCTGATTTTTCAGTCAAATCGTAAACAGTATTAATGCCAGCACGTTTCAAACAGTTATATGAACGAACTGAAAGATCTAATTCTTCGATCGTACGTTCTAAAATGCGATCATCAGAAGTTGTATCTACTTCCTTCATAACATCTGTTGCAATAGCAATTTCAGTTAAGTTTGTGAATAGATTTAGGTGTTCTGTCAAAATACGAGCAGACAAACCTAAGGCATCTTCTGGAATGATTGTCCCATTTGTCAAAATTTCAAGGGTTAGCTTGTCAAAGCCATCGTTGCTACCAACGCGTGCTGGTTCAACTTGGTAATTGACTTTAGTCACTGGCGTATAGATTGAATCTACAGCAAGTGTTCCCACTGGTGCATCATCTTTTTTGTTTTGATCAGCTGGAACATAGCCACGTCCACTGTTTACAGTAAGCGTCGCTTTCAAAGATGCTCCCTCTCCGATTGTAAATAGATAATGATCAGGGTTTACAATTTCGATGTCACTATCAGTAAGAATATCTCCAGCAGTTACTTCTGCAGGTCCTTCTACATCAAGTTCAATAATCTTTTCGTCTTGGACGTAAGATTTAACGGCGATTCCTTTAACGTTAAGAATAATTTGCATAACGTCTTCACGGACTCCTGGAACGGTATCAAATTCGTGGAGTACACCTTCAATGTTGATTGAAGTGACAGCTGCACCTGGAAGTGAAGCCAGAAGTACACGACGAAGTGAGTTTCCAAGTGTTGTACCATAGCCACGTTCAAGTGGTTCTACGACAAACACGCCATAATCTTTGTTTTCATCAATTTTTGTTATATTTGGTTTTTCAAACTCAATCATTTGCTATACTCCCTCTTAAACGAAAAGCTGTGTAATTGTTGATGATTATACACGGCGACGTTTTGGAGGACGAGCACCATTGTGTGGTACAGGAGTTACATCGCGGATCGCAGTTACTTCAAGACCAGCAGCAGCAAGTGCACGAATAGCAGACTCACGACCTGAACCAGGACCTTTAACAGTTACTTCAACAGATTTAAGTCCGTGTTCTTGAGCAGCTTTTGCAGCAGCTTCTGATGCCATTTGAGCAGCAAATGGTGTAGATTTACGAGAACCTTTAAATCCAAGTGCACCTGCAGATGACCAAGCGATTGCGTTACCATGCACATCAGTAATCATAACAATTGTGTTGTTAAATGTAGCGTGAATATGAGCAATACCAGATTCGATATTCTTTTTCACACGACGTTTACGTGTTGGTTTAGCCAAGATTTTTACCTCCTTATTTTATTTTATTTTTTCTTACCTGCAATCGCAACAGCTTTACCTTTACGAGTGCGAGCATTGTTTTTAGTGTTTTGTCCACGAACCGGAAGTCCACGACGGTGACGGATACCACGGTATGAACCGATTTCCATCAAACGTTTGATGTTCAAGTTTACTTCACGACGAAGGTCACCTTCAACTTTG
>JAGZZN010000021.1 GCA_018377375.1 Streptococcus parasanguinis | reverse complement strand
CGCAGTGGTTGAGTGGGCTCTACTACGCTGATTTCATCAGCTTTTACAGCCCTACTCAACTGTGCGGAGGTGGGACGACGAAATCAAATTCTAACGAATTACCGATTTCTGTCCCACTCTCTTTTGAATAAGTTGCTTGAAGAATGATCCATCAAATTGTCCATATTCCCAAAGTTCTTTTTAGAAATGAGAAAAGCTCCTCTCAAAGGAAACATAAGTGTTTGACAGAAAGATGAAATCTTGGTAGAATAAGAAAGTCGAATAGACAACTAACTCTTTCTTGGTAGCAGGATATGCCAAACCTGCCACTCGGATAGAGCATAAAGAAAAGGAGCTTATCATGGCAATCTCAAAAGAGAAAAAAAATGAAATCATTGCACAATACGCACGTCACGAAGGTGACACTGGTTCAGTAGAAGTACAAGTTGCTGTCCTTACTTGGGAAATCAACCACTTGAACGAACACATCAAACAACACAAAAAAGACCACGCTACTTACCGTGGTTTGATGAAGAAAATCGGTCGCCGTCGTAACTTGTTGGCTTACCTTCGTACAAACGACGTTAACCGTTACCGTGAGTTAATCAACTCTCTTGGACTTCGTCGTTAATCATGATGCTAAGGGCGCCAAAAATCCGTATGAAAATAGGGAAACGACACAGTGTTCGATGAACACAAGGAGTTTCATCTTTTTCACTAGGATTTTAGCCCGAGCTCAAAACAGCTCTCTGAATTCAGAGGGCTGTTTTCTTGTCTTTTCCTTATCGAACAAGATCCATCATTCTGAGGAAGTCGTTTTGTTTGACAGATGTAATATCTAGAGTTACAATTGATGCATCATAAGAAATAGAGGTTATCGACATGATTGATATTACATATCTAGACGGTGCAAAACAAGAAAGAGTCATGCATTTTGATTCCTACGAAGAGTTTGAACGCTCCCAACAAGCTTGCTTGATTGGGGTAGCAGATTTTTATCCTGTTGTGAAACTGACCTATAATGGGCATGAATTGGATTACCAAGGGACTTACGGAGATGTCTTCTTCTATTTGATGAAGCAAGATTTGACGCAGTACCAAAACTAAAGGAGAAAGAAAATGGCAAAAGCAATTACAGACGCAACATTTGAAGCAGAAACAAAAGAAGGCTTGGTCTTGGTAGACTTTTGGGCAACCTGGTGTGGTCCATGTCGCATGCAAGCTCCAATCTTGGATAAATTGTCTGAAGAACTTTCAGAAGATGTCTTAAAAATCGTTAAAATGGACGTGGATGAAAATCCAGAAACAGCGCGTGCTTTCGGCATTATGTCTATCCCTACTCTTCTTTTCAAAAAAGATGGACAAGTGGTTAAACAAGTAGCAGGGGTACACACTGCAGCGCAAATTAAGGCTATTGTGGCTGAGTTGAGTTAAAAAACAAAAAAGCTAAAGAGGAATGATCCTTCTTTAGCTTTTTTTGTTATTCCTTGTTTGAATGATGTTTTCCAGCTCTAATTGCATCAGCTTCACTCATTGTGATAACTTTATCCTTCCGAGTATTTGATGGCATATTATTAATATTGTACCAATAGGCAGGTGATTTTCCATATTGAGCAACATAGACGATACGTTGTTCCTGGGCAGCAGCTTGTTGAGCAGCAGCAGCTTGTTGTGCTTCTACTTTAGCTTTTTCATTAATTGCATTTTGTACACGTCCAATACGTTCAGTTAACGTAGCTTTTACTGTTGGATCAACAACTTGCTCGATAGCAGCTTGGGCTGGGGCAATATTTTCTGTTACTTGATTGTTTTCTAAGGCTTGTACGGCAGCTTCAGCTTGAGCAGCAAGTTGTTTTGCTTCAGCCTCTTTCTTTTCACGCTCTTCTTTTTCTTTTCGTTCCTGTTCTTCTTTCGCCTTTTTCTCGAGCTCTTCTTTTTCTTTTCGTTCTTGCTCCTCCTTTGCTTTTTTCTCTTTTTCTGCTTTTTCCTGTTCGTCGCGTTCTTTTTTTGTTTTTTCTTCTTTTTGAACGAAACCTACCTGTTTTTCAGTTTCTTTTTGAGAAGCTTCATTTTGATTTGAGCAAGCTCCAAATAATAACGCAATTAAGATTGTTAAAATCAACCGTTTTTTCATAATGTTACTCCCTTCGGATATTTATCCAAGAATAATCATACCATAATATAAAAGCGCTTTCAATCACTAACTGGTAATATTTAAATAAAAAATCAGACTTAGAATAAACTAAGTCTGAAAATTGTACTTATTCTCCCAATTCTGCACTGTAAGCAATAATTTGATCGACAGTGTCTGAAAGGAATTGGATGGTATCGCGAAGTGGTTTGTCAGTTGAGATATCTGCTCCGATGATCATGGCTGACTCAAGTGGGGTCTTGCTACCACCTGATTTAAGGAGGTCTAGCCAATCTTTAGCTCCGTTTTCGGAGTTTTTCAAATGCAAGTATCCCGCTGTTGAGATAACCAAGCCAGCTGAGTAAGTGTAGCTGTAAAGCCCCATGTAGTAGTGGCTTTGGCGCATCCAGGTCAAGGCTGCGTCGTCATCGATTTCCACAGCGTCGCCCCAGAATTCGGTCAAGACTTCCTTCATGATGCTGTTGAGCTTGCTAGCGCCGAAGGTACCACCTTCTTCGATCAAGGTGTAGACCTTGCGTTGGAAGGCTGCTTCCAACAAGTGGGTGATGAAGTTATGGAAGTAGGTATCTGTCAAACGGTGAGCCAAAGCAAAGCGTTTTTGACGAGGATCGTCAAACTGGTGTTCCAAATAGTCGCTGAGGAGGAGCTCATTAAAGGTAGAAGGAGCTTCCACATAGTAGGTCGACATGTGGGCGTTGAAGTAGCTTTGGTTGTTGTCTGAGAAGATAAATTGACCAGAGTGTCCGATTTCGTGGATCAGGGTGTAGACATCGCTCATCCGTCCTGTCCAGCTCATGAGGACATAAGGATGGACGCGGTATGGGTCGGCTGCATAACCACCGGAATCCTTGCCTTCATTGGCCGCAAAGTCAACCCAGCGTTCAGTTTGGTAGCGGGCAATTTCGCGAGAATATTCTTCTCCAAGAGGTGCTACAGATTTCATGACCAAGTCATAAGCGTCATCAATGGTGACATCTGGGTTGAGCGCACTGTCCAAGTCCAACTTCCAATCAGCAAAGGTCATTTTTTCAAGGCCGTTGACCTTGGCCACGTGTTTGAGGAATTTTTGAGCGACCGGAGCAAAGTCCTTCATGATCAGGTCAATCTGACGATCAAACATGGCCCGATCTACTTCCTGCTCAGCTAAAAGATAGTCAAAGACAGAATCGTAGCCCCGCATATCTGCAATCAGTTTTTCAGACTTGACTTGAGCTAGATAGGTAGCAGCAGCCGTGTTTTGGTGCTTGCGGAGGCCTTCTGAGAAGGAACGAAAGGCTTTTTCACGAACTTCTGCATTCTCATGGTTTTGGTAGAAGTTTTCATAGGTAACAAAGCTATTCTTGTAAACTTTTCCATCCACTTCAAAATCAGCCATTTCAAAGTCGCCTGCCCGCATCTTGGTATAGATGTCTTGTGGTCCGTAGAAGACTTCACCCAGGTTGGTCAAGGTCTTTTCCACATCAGCTCCCAAGTAGTGAGCTTTTTTAATTTTAGCCTGACGAATGGCAAAAGTGAGGTGAGGGAGTTGACCCAGGCGTTCGAGGACTGCTTCATCCGCTTCGACTAAAGCATCATCAAAGAAGGAAAGTTCAACGCTCGCCCAAGTTTCGAAATCCATCCCCGCTTGAGCAATTTCCGCAAAAGCTTCGTCGCCAAAGTCAGTGGTTTGTGGCATAAAGCTATAGTTACCAATGTGGCTGAGTTGGATCTGAATTTGCTCAAAGATCGCAAAAGCAGCTTCAAAGTCTTCAAAAGTGTGGAGCTTGCCCTTGTAGTTACGGACAAATTCATTGATTTCCTCGCGAGTCTTTTCAATGGCGCGCAAGAAGTCTTCCTGGTCTTGGTAGAGGGCTGTGAGGTCCCAGAGTTCGTTTTCAGGAAATTCAGAACGTTTTTTTAATTCCATAGTGTTCTCCTTTTGATCAAATAACTATACTAAGTATAGCAGAAAAAAAGACAGAAACATAGGGGGAGAGGGGAAAATGCTTGTGTAAAAATCTTGAAAAGAGCTGGGAAAACATTTTAGATTAAAATTTCAATTCTAACTACTATATTTAGGTAAGACATGGATTGAAATTTTGCTGATATACTAAGTACATCAGAGTATTGCATTTCATGCAATACTCAACACTAATAGCTATAAAGAATATAAGGATTGTTTGATAATTTTTTGTGGCAATTCTTATATTCAAAATTTTAGTAAAATGTTGCTAATTAGTGATAGGGGAGGTTATATATGGAAACAAGAGAAGAAATTGTCTCTAAATTAGAACTCATTCGTGAGAATATATTGGGATTTATTCAAGCCCGTTCACGTCAGGTTACACTTGTTAATCAAATGAGAACAGCCAAATTGATTCAACAAGATGAATATAACGACAACACATTGTCTCATAAATCCCTCAAGCTTGCTTTTTCAATTATGGTATTTTCAAGTATTTCGATACTATTAGGGGATTTATTGTATGTCATCTTACTTGGTGCTGTGAATCGATTAATCGGAGATATTATCTTTGAAGTATTATTCTTATCAGGATTTTTATTTCTATTGTATCGTCGTATGAAAGGTTCAAAGGATAGCTGGATTTATCCAGCGACACTGATTATGGGAGGGATCTTACTGGTATTCCCTCTACGTTTGCTTTTGACTCCTAATCCTATAACATTAATTCTACTTGGAGTATCAATTGTAGCCACCTATTTCATCATTCAAAATAAGCTGGAACTCATGATTGCGTTTGTGAATAAAGGTATTCGTAATAAAAATGAGCAGCATTTAAGAGATTACCAAGCAGTAGTTGCAGAAAATCAACGATTAGAATTGGCCTATCAGCAAGAGGGACGTTTGATGGAAAATTTCCGGAATCAAGCTGTAGCAATTGGTCAAGGATGGTACCCTAAAGATTATTATGCACTAGATGCAGTGAACTATCTTATTCACGCGTTTAATAATTTCAAAGCAGATAATATAAAGGAAGCAATTAATCTATACGATACATATTTAGACCGTGCAGCCCGTCGAGCCTTTGAGGCAGAGATGATCGAACTTGAAAAAGAGCAGATTATTAATCAAGAACGAATGATCAAGCTTCAAGAACATGCAAATATTTTAAGTGCTAGACAAATTGCAGAAACACAAGAAGCAGCTGCTGCATCACGTGCTGTAGCAAGTGAACTTGAGAATATTCGTTATGGAAGATAAGAAATCCGGGATAAATAGGTAGGGAAGTAAATAGAAGGAATATAATTATGAATAAAACAACAAAGAAAAGTATTGCTATCGGTGCTACTATTATTGCCGCTACTGCTGTAACTTCAGTTGTACAAGCTGAAGAAGCGCCAGTTGCTCAACCTCAGACAGGGACATCAGCAACTGTTTCAAATATTGACCATACTGCTGAGGTTACAAAAGAGGCAGTTGATACAGCAAAAGAGCAAGCTGATGCTGCGGCTAAAACGGTAACAGAACAAGAAAAGGTTGTCAGTGCAGCGGATCAAAAGGCTAAGGAAGCGGAAGCTGCTGAAAAAACGGCAGCAGCAACCTATGAAAAAACAAAAGAAGCTGCGAGGGAAGCAACTCCTGAAAATATTGCAAAAGCTGAAGAAGCCATTAAAACAAAAGAGGCTGGTGTGAAATCAGCTGAAGAAAGTGTAAAAACGGCTGAAGAAGGTGTGAAATCAGCTGAGACAGCAGAAGCCGAATCAGGAAAAAAATATGAAGAGGCTACTAAAAAAATAGAAGATGAAAAAGCAAAAGTCGCATTAGCCAAGGAAGAAGTGAAGAAGGCAGAACAAGCTCTTAATGAGACAACACTGACCAGAGCACAGGAGACAGTGACGATTGCGGGAAATAAACTGAAAGATGCAGAGTCTGTGAATAAAGCCGCTCAAGATGAATTGACTCGTGCAAAAGAATTCGACGCATCCCGTCAAGCTAAAATTGATGAAACAAAATCAGCTCTCGAAAAAGAACGTACTGAAAAGAACGTTCCTGCTCTTGAACAAGGTCTCGCTGATGCAAAAGCTAACGTAGAAGCAAAAGAAAAAGCTCTTGCTGAAACAAAAGCTAAAGCAGGTGTCGCTCAAGCTGAAGTTGATGAAGCTCAAAAAGCACTTGATGCAGCAAACGCCGCTTATCAAGAAAAAGTTGCTAAGTTGAAACAAGACGAAGCTCTCCGTAAAATCTTCGTTCCTGCTGACTATGCAAAACACGATATTAAGGACTACGAATGGTTCATCTCTCATAAAGATGAGTTCATGAAATTGCAACCAGAAATCGACTGGGATGCTTATAGCCAAACAGGCATTGGCTCTAATAAAGAAGTCGTCGATCTTGCAAATCTTACATCAGCTCAACGTAAAGAACTTGCTGAATTTACGGCTCAAATGTTGAATGACCTTAACCAACAATATTGGTCTAAACGCGAACCAGGTAAAACAATAGAACCTCTTCAATTGACAGTAGGTGGTCAAGAAATGGCTGACACTATCGCTCATGGATATTCTAAGTTCTATGCGGATAATGGAGGGACACCAGATAAGTTTAATTTTCTTAAAAATTGGGAACACCTATCTTCAATTCTTGGACAATACGGTGCGGGAGAATCTCTTGGGGGACTTTTACCAGAATGGCATAAAGAAAACTTTGACGGATACACTATGTTAAATATCAAACAAGACATTGCGAGCGCAATCCGTAAAATGATGTTTGCCGATGGTGACCAATCTAACGGTCACACAAAACATTTAATCACACTTCAAGGAACTGGTATTGGTATCGGTATAAGTTCTGGTGCGGTTCACATTTTGTCAACAAGCCGTGCTATGAACGAAGATAAGGCAGACTATATTAGTACTGATGCTGAATACAAATCCTCCCTTACTTCTTCGATTGCAGAGAAAGAACAAGCACTTCAGGCAGCAAAAGATAAGAAAATAGCAGCGGATAAAGCCGTTAAATCTGCTGAAAATGATCTTGCTTCTGCAAAATCAGCTCAAGTTGACGCTCAAACAAAATTGAACGCTGCTCAAAATGCTATTGCTAAAGCTCAAAAAGCATACGATGACGCGCTTGCGGTCAAAGAACAAACTCCAGCAGCTCAAGCTAAAGTAGTTGAAACTGCAAAAGCTCTTGAAACAGCTAAAGATGAACTTGCAACAGCTAAATCAAATCTTGCAAACTTGCAACAAGTTCGTGCACAACGCGAATCTGAATTAAAAGACGCTAAAGCTAAATTGGTTGCTCAAGAAGAAGATCTTAAACTTGCTCTTAAAACAGCAATCGACGCTGAAAACGATTTGAAAGCAAAAGGTCTTGCAACAACTGAAGCTAAAGCTAAAGTTGAACGTGCTAAACAAGCTGTCAAATCAGCAGAACAAGCCGTACAAGACGCAAAAGATTATCTTGAATTGCTCAAGAATGCTCCTACAAAACTTGCTGAAGCTGAAAAAGCACTAACTGAAGCAAAAGCTAAAACAGCTGAAGCTAAAGCAACTCTTGAAACAGAAGTTGCAAAACTTGAAGCTTTGAAAGTAAAAGCGAAAGTGGCTCAAGAAGATTACACTCGCGTCTTCGAAGCTTATCAAAAACTCGTTAAAGCGAAACAATTGGAAGAAGCAATTCGTCTCGAACAAGAACGTATCAAACACGAAGAAGAAACTCGTCGCAACGAACCAGTTCGTCATGAATCCACTCAAAACAAAGTGATGAAGACAATCGTCCCAATCGTAACAGGAACTCCTGGTGCAAACACACCAGTTGCAGCTCAAGAAGAACAAGCAAATATGAAGAAATTGCCATCAACTGGTGGAACTACAAGTACACTTGGACTTATGGGGCTAGCAATGGCAGCTCTAGGTTTTGTTGGATTGAAACGCAAACGCGAATCAAAATAAAAATTCTATTTAGGCTGGGGAAACCCAGCCTAAAATGATATAATTTTAAGAAAAAGATAGTTAAATGGGGAATTTTTTATGAAAAAGGTTATGATTACACTATTAGCAGGTGCATCCGTGCTATCTCTAGTAGCTTGCACGCCTAAGCGTTATGAACGCCAAAGCAAACCAAAGACGGCCACATCATCGACAGTTAAAAAAGAGAAGAAGGATACAGGTCAAAAGTATTATCAAGAGGTTTTGGAGCGGTATGCCAAGTATGATACTGCTCTTAAAAATGGGGATAAAGCAGGCCTGTTTGCGGAATTAGGTAAAATACAGTCGGGTTCAGAAGAAAGCATCTATTTAGATGCTTTGGAGCGCTTAGGAACTCCGGTAACCTTCCAATACGCTTTTACAGACTTGAACAAAGATGGTGTGGATGAACTCTTGGTGTCCAATCAATACACTGGAAACAAACAATATGTTTCTGCCATATATTACCTCAAGGGTCAAAAAGCCGAATTGCTCCATACAGCTTATACAGCTGCGGTGGGCGGTTATCGCTCCAGCCTAGATCTTTTTGATAATGGGCAAATTGTCTACGCCACTTGGCAATCTGTAAACCCAGACCAGGAATTGACTCTCTATGCACTAGGAAAAGGGGAAGCCAAGGAAGAAAAGAAAGCAACCATTCAAATTGGTGGGGACCAAACAGCAGAGCAGGCTCTTGGGATTTCAGCCAAGCAGTTGGACCTCAGTAAGCTGGACTGGAAAACTTTTGACGGTTCAGGGGATTCCAAATCATCAGCAAAAGCAGAAGAGAAAAAATCAGAAAGCTTCCAAGTGCAAGTCAGTGTGTCGGATCTTCGTATTCGAAAAGAACCATCTACTTCAGCTCCATCTGCGGGAATGATCGCAAAAGGAACTCACACCATTACGGAAACCGTAGAGGCGGATGGTCATACCTGGGGCAAATTAGAATCTGGACAAGGCTGGATTGCCCTTGACTATACAACGCGGGTGGATGGTTCTAAATCAGCCAGCTCAAGTAAGAAAAGCAGCGGAATGAACATTCAAGAAATTCAGAACGGTGATTTTTCAAGTATTGCAGGGACCTGGAGAAATGGGAAAGGTTGGACACTGGTGTTTGATGGAGCTGGATCGGCAGATCAGGTTTTCCTGAATGGTGAAAGTATGGTGGTTAATCGAATTCAACCAACGGATAATCACCTTAGTGGAGGTTTCGCCAATCCTAAGTATAAGGTTGGTGGTGCAATTATAAGATTTATTCCGGCAGGAACTTCTCTACCTGTATACGTTGAACAGATAGCAGATCCTTCGGATATTGGAAAAGATCGCATTTGGACAGGTCAATCAGCAGGGTGGGAAGCTAGCGACTTCTTCTACCGTGTGGACTAAAGGAGTGGTACTATGAGAAAATTGATGATTTCATTAATGACAGGCATCTCTGTTTTTTCTCTAATTGCTTGTGCTCCGAAACGTTACGAGCGCCAAAGCAAACCAAAAACGGCAAGCTCTTCGTCGGTCAAAAAAGAGAAGAAGGATACAGGTCAAAAGTACTATCAAGAGGTATTAGATCGCTATAAGTCTTATGCGGTTGCCATTCATACTAAGGACCAAACAGCTTTACAAAATGAACTGAAGAAGATCGAAGCAACTTCAGAAGAATATGCGTATGTCTTTAACCTTCAAACACTTGGGAGTACCAATGAGTGGCAATATGCTTTTGAGGATCTTAATCGTGATGGTAATGATGAACTGCTGATTTGGGATGGCAAAACGATTGCTGCTGTGTATTATTTGAAAGATACCCAGCCAACCTTGCTCCACGTAGCCTATGTGGCTTCTGCAGGTGGCTATCGCTCTAGTTTAGAAGTTTTTGACAATGGGCAAATCGTCTATGCTACTTGGCAATCCCTTAATCCAGAAATGGAATTGACCCTTTATTCGCTAGGAAAAGGGGAAGCCAAGGAAGAAAAGAAAGCAACCATTCAAATTGGTGGGAAGAAAACAGCAGAACAAGCTCTTGGGATTTCAGCCAAGAAGTTGGACCTCACTAAGCTTGACTGGAAGACGTTTGACGGTTCAGGGGACTCCAAATCAACAGCAAAAGCAGAAGAGAAAAAATCAGAAAGCTTCCAAGTACAAGTTAGCGTGGCCGATCTTCGTATTCGAAAAGAACCGTCTACTTCAGCTCCATCTGCAGGAATGATCGCAAAAGGAACTCACACCATTACGGAAACAGTGGATGCGGATGGTCATACTTGGGGCAAATTGGAATCTGGACAAGGCTGGATCGCCCTTGACTTCACAACGCGCGTGGATGAAAATGCCGAATCAGCTCCTGCCCCTGCCAAAACAAGCACTGGGATGAATCTGGATGAAATCAAAGCTGGAAATTTCTCAAGTGTAGCGGGAGTTTGGAAAAATAAGTACGGTACGAGCATTGAGTTTGATGCGCAAGGAATTGTGAAGGTCAATGGTAGTGCTGTTAATGGTGTTCAATTTTCTGGTTTTTACTTCAAGGAGGGTAATCTACACGGAGTTAGTCGGATGCCTGGGGCAACGAATGACACGCCTATTCTTTTCATTCCTTCAAGAGAAGGTGGCAGTGAATCCATTTACTGGAGTAAGAGTGATGCTACGAATGGGGACGATTTGTACTACCGTGTGAACTAAAAAAATAAGGAGACAAACATGAAAAAAATTGGAACATATTTACTAGCTGCAGCCCTCTTGCTTTCCCTAGCAGCTTGCGCCCCAAAACGCTATGAGCGTAAGCACAGTCCGGTAGGGGATTCATCGGTCAAAAAATCATCTGACAAAGCCCAAGAAAAAGAGCAAACAGAAGAAGCTAAGTCAGATGAACATGATAAAGAAGCTATTGGGACCTTGTCAAAAGCAGACCAAGCGGATATCTATTCGATCATTGAAAACAGTGCGTCTTTGACCTATTCACTTCAGGTGCAACCGACTCGTTTGCTGGAGTTGAACAATGATCACAGTGCAGTTGAAGGCTACTCGCAAGACATGTTCATTGATTACTACAATACCTACACGCCAGAAACCTATAATTTAAAAGATATCATTGATAAATTGAATGCTGAAGAGACCTCGGACTCTATCCGTAGTCTGTCACAAGACCAGCTGATCCAACTAACAAATGAAAAGAAAGATGGCTGGATCTATTCGACAAAAGACAAGGCCTTTTACGAAATTGTATCTGGTGGTCGTGGCGGAGCGATGCCACCGATGGAAATTCCTTCACCGGATGAATGGGTGATCAATGAAGATTCAGTTGAAGTGACAACGACCATCCAAGGAACTTCCGATCCATACAGACGTTTTGTCTTGAAACGCAACAACAAGAATTACAAGGGTGGAACCCACAAAACACGCTTTTATGTCGACAGCACTGAATTCGTGAAATCGTAAAAATAATCAAAAGCTATATCTAGCTCTAAAATTTTTATATAGAACTTGCGGAAGATTCACAGAAAAAGGCCCTCAAAGCCTTTTTCTTTTGGGCTTGAATATGTTAAAATAAAAGGTATACGTGCTTGGATACAAAGATGAGGATATAACATATAGATAGGCTGCGTCAATCGAATGCTATCATGCGTAATTGAACCCGCCTACAACTCTGTGGAAAAAGATAAATCTACCTAGGAGCGTTCGCTCCGTCGTTCGATTTCCTATTTTCCTTTGAGTTGCTTAACGGCTTAGTATCTTGATCTTTGTAGGCAAGTCGTATAATTTTATCAATCCAAAGGGGATTACAATGACAAAACAAGTGTTTCAAACGACTTTTGCGGGTCGTGAGTTAATCGTAGAGACTGGTCAGGTTGCTAAGCAAGCAAATGGCTCTGTTGTCGTGCGTTATGGTGAGTCAACTGTCTTGACGGCAGCTGTCATGTCTAAGAAGATGGCAACTGGGGATTTCTTCCCACTTCAAGTTAACTACGAAGAAAAAATGTATGCGGCTGGGAAATTTCCTGGTGGCTTTATGAAACGGGAAGGTCGTCCTTCTACAGATGCGACGTTGACAGCGCGTTTGATTGACCGTCCGATCCGTCCAATGTTTGCGGAAGGTTTCCGTAACGAAGTGCAAGTCATCAACACAGTCCTTTCTTACGACGAAAATGCATCTGCACCAATGGCAGCTATGTTTGGTTCATCCTTGGCTCTTTCTATCTCAGATATTCCATTTGACGGACCAATCGCTGGGGTACAAGTAGGCTATGTCGATGGGGAAATCATCATCAACCCAACGCAAGAACAAGCTGAGCGCTCTCTTCTTGAATTGACTGTAGCTGGTACTAAGCATGCTATCAACATGGTAGAGTCTGGTGCCAAAGAATTGTCAGAAGAAATCATGTTGGAAGCCCTTCTCAAAGGGCACGAAGCTGTTAAAGAATTGATTGCCTTCCAAGAAGAAATCGTAGCAGCAGTTGGGAAAGAAAAAGCAGAAGTGGAATTGCTTCATGTCGATGCTGAATTGCAGGCTGAAATCATCGCAGCCTACAACAGTGACCTTCAAAAAGCGGTCCAAGTAGAAGAAAAATTAGCTCGTGAAGCTGCAACTCAAGCAGTGAAAGACCAAGTCACAGCTGTTTACGAAGAAAAATATGCAGATCACGAAGAATTTGACCGTATCATGCGTGATGTAGCTGAAATCTTGGAACAAATGGAACACGCAGAAGTGCGTCGTTTGATCACAGAAGACAAGGTTCGTCCGGATGGTCGTAAGGTCGATGAAATCCGTCCTTTGGATGCACAAGTCGACTACCTTCCTCGTGTGCACGGTTCAGGTCTCTTTACTCGTGGACAAACGCAGGCTCTTTCTGTCTTGACCTTGGCGCCAATGGGTGAAACGCAAATCATCGATGGTTTGGATCCTGAGTACAAGAAGCGCTTTATGCACCACTATAACTTCCCACAATACTCTGTAGGGGAAACAGGTCGTTACGGTGCACCTGGTCGTCGTGAAATTGGTCACGGTGCTCTTGGTGAGCGTGCTCTTGCTCAAGTATTGCCAAGCTTGGAAGAATTCCCATATGCCATCCGCTTGGTAGCAGAAGTCTTGGAATCAAACGGTTCTTCATCTCAAGCCTCTATCTGTGCGGGAACTCTTGCCCTTATGGCGGGTGGTGTGCCAATCAAGGCGCCAGTAGCAGGCATTGCAATGGGTCTCATTTCTGATGGAAATAACTATACCGTATTGACAGATATCCAAGGTTTGGAAGACCACTTTGGCGACATGGACTTCAAGGTTGCAGGTACGCGTGACGGGATTACAGCCCTTCAAATGGATATCAAGATCCAAGGGATTACTGCGGAAATCTTGACGGAAGCTTTGGCTCAAGCCAAGAAAGCTCGTTTTGAAATCCTTGATGTGATCGAAGCAACCATTCCAGAAGTGCGTCCAGAATTGGCGCCAACTGCTCCGAAAATTGATACCATCAAGATTGATGTGGACAAGATTAAGATTGTCATCGGTAAGGGTGGAGAAACCATCGATAAGATCATCGCTGAAACAGGCGTTAAGATTGATATCGACGAAGAAGGGAACGTATCTATCTACTCGAGCGACCAAGCTGCCATTAACCGTGCTAAAGAAATCATTGCTGGTTTGGTTCGTGAAGCGAAAGTGGACGAAGTCTACCATGCCAAAGTGGTTCGGATCGAGAAATTTGGTGCTTTTGTCAACCTCTTTGACAAGACGGATGCCCTCGTTCATATCTCTGAAATGGCTTGGACGCGCACCAACCGTGTCGAAGACTTGGTAGCCATCGGTGATGAAGTCGATGTGAAGATTATCAAGATTGACGAAAAAGGTCGTGTCGATGCTTCTATGAAAGCTCTTCTCCCTCGTCCGCCAAAAGCAGAAAACAGCGAGGAAAAAGGTGAAAAAACTCATCGCCATGGCGACCGTCCTCGTCACCACAACAAAGACCACAAACCTAAAAAAGACTTTACTATTACACAAAAAGATTCAGAATAATCATTAGAAAAGGAGGAGCACGGTATGGGATGGTGGCGTGAAACCATCGATATTGTAAAAGAAAATGACCCAGCAGCGCGTACCTCGCTGGAGGTCCTTTTGACCTATCCGGGCGTCAAAGCACTGGCAGCTCACCGTGTTTCCCACTTTTTGTGGAATCATGGCTTTAAGCTTCTAGCTCGGATGCATAGTCAGTTCTGGCGTTTTTGGACCCAGATTGAAATTCATCCAGGTGCAACCATTGCTTCTGGTGTCTTTATCGACCATGGAGCGGGCCTCGTTATCGGGGAAACGGCCATTGTTGAAAAAGGTGTCATGCTCTACCACGGGGTGACCCTTGGGGGAACAGGGAAGGATGTCGGGAAACGCCATCCAACGGTTCGTGAAGGAGCCTTGGTCTCCGCTCATGCCCAGGTCATCGGTCCGATTGAGATTGGGGCCAAGGCCAAAGTAGGAGCGGGAGCGGTCGTGGTCTCCGATGTACCGAGTGATGTGACCGTTGTCGGTATTCCTGCCAAGATTGTTCGTGTTCACGGTAAGAAGGATGAGCCGATCATTCACCAAGAAGAAGAAAAACGCGAATACTATGTGAATAAGATGGAGCATGCTAAGGAAGCCAGTCATCGGTCTTCTAGCTTGTAAGGAGATCGCTACGTGATTCAAGCAACCAATACATTGAATGACCACCAACTACTGGAAGCAAAGGCCCTTATTGCCATCTGTCAGAAGTATGACGGAACGTTTCGGGATCCTTATCTCTCCAATATGCTCAATTTTGACCCCGATATGCCCGCCTTTTTCCTTTATTATAAAAAATATGAACTTGTTGGCCTATTAACCGTCTATGCGGATGACCCAGATGTGGATGTGGCGATCCTGGTCCACCCTAATCATCGTCGTCAGGGAATTGCGCGTGCTTTGTATAGAAGTTTTGAGAAAGAAACGGCATCTTATCCAATTGAGTCTGTGACTTTTCAGACAGAGCGTATTTTTTTAGAGAATCATCCTGATTTTGCCAGCAATTGGGGACTGGTCGAGGATGAAGAGACTGAAACCTGGTTAGGACGTGATCGAACTGCTTATGCATTAGATTCCCGTTCGGATGTCGATGTGCTCTTGGCAGAACCTTCTTATCTTGAAGCCATTGCCCAGCTCCACCACCAAGCCTTTTCAGATGAAGTGGAAGCACCGGAAGTGAGCCACAGATACATTTCAGAGGCTTTGAAGGATCCTGATAGTCTGCTGTACATATTACTCAAAGAAGGTCAAGTGATTGGCGTTTGTACGGTCGATGTATCTGGAAAATGCAATTACCTTTATGGACTTGCGATTGCTGAAGTCTATCGTGGGCAAGGTTACGGAAGCTATCTGGCAAAATCCCTCATCAACCAACTCATTGAGCAAAATGATAAGGAATTTCAGATTGCAGTGGAAGATAGCAATGTAGGTGCCAAACGCTTGTATGAAAAGATTGGCTTTATCAAACAGACTCAGGCGGTTTATCTAGATAGGAAAGAGTGAATAAATGTTACTAGAAGAATTTGAAAATGTACCTGCTGTGATAGAGCCAACTGATCGAAGCCTTCTTAGTAGTGGAGAAATTTGTGACACTATTATTCTGTCTTTTAATGGAGAGATAGTGGAAAGAGTCAAGCAGATAGACGGAGTCTATGAAGGTGGTTATCTCACCAACCTAAATGGCAAATTTCCATGGTATATCTATGAAGTAGATGGACTTAAACTTGCAGTTGCTATGGCTACTATTGGAGCTCCAATGGTTGTGGGTTTCTTAGAAGAACTCAAAGCGAGAGGTTTTAACAACTTTATTGTTCTGGGCTCTTGTGGAGTTCTAGATCAGTCTATTCAAGCAGATAAAATTATTATACCAAGTTCAGCTCTACGCGATGAAGGTACAAGTTACCACTACGCTCCAGCAAGTGATGAGATTTCTTATGATGAAGCGATTCTCTCAACTCTGGAGAACGCTTTGAACAAATCTGGTATTGAGCACATTCGGACTAAAGCTTGGACGACAGATGCCTTCTATCGTGAAACAGCTGCTAAGGTTAAACGAAGACTTGCAGCAGGAGCGAAAGTTGTAGATATGGAAGCTTCGGCTATCATGGCTTGGGCTCAATATCGACAAGCCAAGGTCTATCAATTTTTCTACACGGCTGACTATGTGGATCATCACAATCACGAATGGGATGCTAGACGTGAAGATAGAAAAGCAGATGCTATGACTTTCTTTAAGATTGCTGTCGATATTGCGTTAGAGTTGGAAAAATGAGAATATAGATTCAAAATCTAGAAACAGAAAGGAAATGAAGCGTGTTAAAAATTTATGATACTATGTCTCGTGATCTGCGAGAATTTATCCCCATCGAGGAAGGAAAGGTCCGCATGTATGTTTGTGGGCCAACGGTTTACAACTATATCCACGTAGGGAATGCCCGTTCAACGGTAGCCTTTGACACGATTCGTCGCTACTTTGAGTATCGTGGCTACGAAGTTGCCTATATTTCCAACTTTACAGATGTGGATGATAAGATCATTAACCGTGCCAAAGAAGAAGGCATCACACCTCAGGAAGTGGCAGACAAGTATATTGCGGCCTTTCGTGAGGATGTGACGGCTCTTGGCGTGAAACCTGCAACCCGCCACCCTCGTGTGGTCGAGTTTATGGATGACATCATTCGTTTTGTCGCTGACTTGATCGAAAAAGGCTATGCCTATGAGAGCCAAGGCGATGTCTATTTCCGTGTGGAAAAATCCCACAACTATGCTAAGTTAGCCAATAAAACCCTAGAAGACTTGGAGCTAGGCGCTTCAGGTCGGACAGATGAAGAAACAGCTCGCAAGGAAAATCCAGTCGACTTTGCCCTTTGGAAAGCTGCCAAACCAGGTGAGATTTCTTGGGACAGCCCTTGGGGACCTGGTCGTCCTGGTTGGCACATTGAGTGTTCGGTCATGTCAACGGGGATTTTAGGCGATACTATTGATATCCACGGTGGTGGAGCTGACCTTGAGTTTCCGCATCATACCAACGAAATTGCTCAGTCTGAAGCTAAAACAGGCAAGACTTTTGCCAATTACTGGATGCACAATGGCTTTGTCAATATTGATAATGTCAAGATGTCCAAGTCCTTAGGCAACTTTATCACCGTGCATGATGCATTGAAGACTATCGACGGCCAAGTGCTTCGCTTCTTCTTTGCAACCCAGCACTACCGCAAGCCCATTAACTTCACAGAAAAAGCGGTGCGCGATGCGGAGACCAACCTCAAGTATTTGAAAAATACCTATGAGCAACCGTTCAAAGGAGAAGTGGATCCAGCAGACTTACAAAGCTTTGTGGACAAGTTTATCGCGGCTATGGATGAAGATATCAATGCGGCAAACGGCATCACTGTCGTCTTTGAATTGGCTAAATGGATCAATTCAGGTCACTACAACCAAGACGTCAAGGATGCCTTGACCAAGATGTTAGAAGTCTTTGGAGTGGTCTTTGTCGAAGAAGTCTTGGATGCAGATATTGAAGCCTTGATCGCTGAACGTCAGGAAGCGCGGGCTAAGAAAGATTTTGCGCGTGCAGATGCTATTCGCGATGAATTAGCTGCGCAAGGAATCAAGCTCTTGGATACAAAAGAAGGTGTAAGGTGGACACGTGATTGATGTCAATCTAATCAATGGAATTGCCCTTGCCTTTGAGGGAGATGCGGTCTATTCCATGTATATTCGCAGACACTTGATTTTTCAAGGGATGACCAAGCCCAATAAGCTTCACCAGGCTGCCACCCGCTATGTCTCTGCTAGGGCTCAAGCCAGCTTGATTGAAAGCATGCTGGAGCAAGAAATTCTGACGGAAAAAGAGTTGGAGATCTACAAGCGCGGTCGCAATACCAATAGTCATACCAAGGCCAAAAATGCGGATGTCGTGACCTATCGCATGTCGACGGGCTTTGAGGCTGTCATGGGTTATCTCCATATGACGGGGGAGCTCTATCGTCTAGAAGAGCTGATTGACTGGTGCATCCAGCAAGTAGAAGAAGGAAGAAAGCAGTGAAAAATATCAGAGAGTGGTTTCCTCATGCAGAGGTGACGGATCAAGCCAATCCACCAGCTGGTTATGTAGCCATTCCCCTTCAGGCTCATCAATGGCTGCTGCTGAAGGAAGAAGAGCTAACCGAGCGAGAAAAACAATTGATTTCCTGGTTGGGCGGTGAAGAAGAGGTTGCCCCTAATCCTTGGTACCAATACCTGATCGATGGAAAGGGAGAAGCCCCTCAAGTCATCAAAAAAATGCAGCTCGTCTATTGCCACATCTCGCATTCAACAGCGGAAGGGACAGCTTCTTGGTTAGAGATGATGCAGACACTCTTGCCCAACTTCCGAGCAACCTTGCAACTGAGTGGGCAGGACTATGTGCTCATTCTGGACCAAGACCAGTCTTTGCCTGTGGCCGATATCTTAAAAGATACCGTCTCTGCCATGGAGTATGACTTCAATATTCGTTTATCTATCCTGGTCGGGCAAGTATGGACCGAGTCTAAAGACGGGAAAGTGTCTCCTGTCATCCGAGCAGAACAGGCTGTCTTTCGAGCTTGGATTCGAGAAGGCCATCAAGGTGTCTATCGCTTTTCCCAACTCTATCTGTGGGGAATCGAGCAGGCAGATTTAGATCTCACCCCAATCAAAACAAGCTTGCATCAGTTGATTGAAAGTCAAGATCAATTGCAAGACATCATTGTTGCTCTTTGGGACAATGGGGCAGTCGTCACCAAGGCCGCCCAGCAACTCTATCTCCACCGCAATTCTCTCCAATATAAGATTGACAAGTGGGAGGAGTTGACGGGTCTTCAGTTGAAAAATCTGACAGATCTAGCCCTGTGCTATCATTTGGTCTTACAAGATGTGATTTAAACGGAATCAATCCAGAGTTTTGTGCAACTTGCACAAAACTCTTTTTCTTTTTTGTGAGACTTGCCATAGATTTGTAAAACGTTTTCATTTACAATAGAACTATAAAAATCAAAGGAGTACCATCATGGTAGAATTGAATCTTAGTCACATTTATAAAAAATATCCAAACAGCGAACATTACTCAGTTGAAGACTTCAACTTGGACATCAAAGACAAAGAATTTATCGTTTTCGTAGGTCCTTCAGGATGTGGTAAATCAACGACTCTTCGTATGATCGCTGGTCTTGAAGACATCACAGAAGGTGAATGTTCGATCGATGGCACTGTTGTAAACAACGTGGCACCTAAAGACCGTGATATCGCCATGGTATTCCAAAACTACGCTCTTTACCCACACATGACTGTGTACGATAACATGGCCTTTGGTTTGAAATTGCGTAAATACAGCAAGGAAGATATCGACAAACGTGTACAAGAAGCAGCTGAAATCCTTGGCTTGAAAGAATTCTTGGATCGTAAACCAGCTGACCTTTCTGGTGGTCAACGTCAACGTGTTGCCATGGGACGTGCCATTGTCCGTGATGCAAAAGTATTCTTGATGGACGAACCTTTGTCAAACTTGGATGCTAAATTGCGTGTGTCCATGCGTGCTGAAATCGCGAAAATCCACCGTCGTATCGGAGCTACAACGATCTATGTAACCCACGACCAAACAGAAGCGATGACATTGGCTGACCGTATCGTTATCATGTCTGCTACTAAAAACCCTGCAGGTACTGGTACAATCGGACGTGTAGAACAAATCGGAACTCCTCAAGAAGTATACAAAAACCCAGTGAACAAATTCGTAGCTGGATTCATCGGAAGCCCTGCGATGAACTTCATCAATGTAAAATTGGAAGGTGGACACATCGTTGCCAATGGATTGAATTTGAAAGTTCCAGAAGGTGCTTTGAAAGTTCTTCGTGAAAAAGGCTATGATGGTAAAGAATTGATCTTTGGTATTCGTCCAGAAGACGTGAATACAGAAGCTGCATTCCTTGAAACTTTCCCAGAATCAGTTGTGAAAGCTACGATCTCTGTGTCTGAGTTGCTCGGTTCTGAATCTCACTTGTACTGCCAAGTTGGTGACAACGAATTCATCGCTAAAGTGGATGCGCGTGACTACCTTGGAACTGGTGCAACCATCGAACTTGGATTTGACTTGAACAAAGCTCACTTCTTCGACAAAGAAACTGAAAAAACAGTATACTAATACCTACTGACACTATAGAGACTGAGACAATTTGTCTCGGTCTCTTTCATTTTAAGGAGACAAAATATGGAAAAAGACTGGTGGAAGGGGAAGGTTGCTTACCAGATCTACCCAAAAAGCTTTAAGGATAGCAATGGCGATGGTGTTGGGGATTTAAACGGAATCACGGAGAAACTAGATTACCTTCAAGACTTAGGGATTGATATTCTCTGGCTATCTCCTGTTTACAAGAGTCCTTTTATTGACCAGGGATATGATATTTCCGATTATTATGCCATTGACCCCCTTTTTGGGACCATGGAAGATATGGAAGAGTTGATTGCGGAAGGTAAGAAGCGGGGCATTTCCATTATCATGGACTTGGTGGTCAACCATTGCTCCAGTCATCACGAGTGGTTCCAAAAGGCTTTAGCGGATCCAGATGGCCCTTATGCGGATTACTTTTATTTTATCGAAAGTGATAAAGAACCCAACAACTGGGAAAGTTACTTTGGGGGCAGTGTTTGGGAGCCAGTTCCTGGCACCAATAAGTACTATCTCCATTCTTTCCACAAGGACCAGCCGGATCTCAATTGGCAAAATCCTGTCTTGCGCGAAGAAATTTACAAGATGATCAACTGGTGGTTGGACAAGGGAATTGCGGGCTTTCGGATCGATGCTATTATCAATATCAAAAAAGATCTAGAATGGCGTTCGCTTCCGTCTGATCGCGAAAATGGCTTGGTCCCAGTACCGGAGTCTCTAGTGAATGCCCAATCGATTGAACCCTTCTTGCAAGAGTTAAATGAGCAAACCTTTGCCAAGTACAATGCTTTCACAGTAGGGGAAGTGTTCAATGAAACCGACGAAGAGTTGCATTTCTTTATCGGAAAAGATGGCGTTTTCTCATCGATATTTGATTTCAAACAAACCATGCTGGGCCAAGAAGGAAAAGGCTGGTTTGACCATAGTCTTCCAACAGCAGATGAACTCAAGGAAAGTATTTTCCAAGCGCATGAGCGCGCAGATAGGATTGGGGTTCTTTCGACCATCATCGAAAACCACGATGAGCCTCGTGGGGTGTCCCATTATATTGCTGAAGATCCAGTAAACGACACCAGTAAAAAAGCCCTAGGAACTATTCAGGTTTTGCGCAAGGGAATTCCGTTTATCTATCAAGGCCAAGAAATTGGAATGGAAAACCAAGTCTTTGAATCAGTAGAGGACTTTGATGATATCGCGACCATCAATGGCTACCATGTGGCTAAAGAAGCTGGTTTGAGCGAGGAAGAAGCCTTAGCAGTGATTACCAACTACAGCCGAGACAATGCGCGGACACCGATGCAGTGGACAAGAGAGCCAGGTCTGGGCTTTAGCGATGGACCAGCCTGGCTGATCAGTCCCAAACCAGATTATTCCATTAATGTGGAAGACCAGGAAAAGGATCCAGATTCTATTTTGAATTATTACCGTCAGCTGACGGCCTTGTATCGCCATCCCCTCTATGGAAATACCATCCGGTTTGGAGATATGATCCCAGCTTATCGGGACCGCGAGAATATCATCGCCTTCGAACGCCGTGGAGACAAGCGTATCTTGGTAATCAGCAATTTCCAAAATCGCCAGGCCACTTTGGAGTTACCAGCTCCGATTAAAACGCTCGTTTTAAATAATACTGCTGGGTTGTTCCAAGAAGGAGACCAGGTATTAGAATTGGTCCCTTACCAAAGCATCGTGCTGGAATTGGTGGAATAAGGAGAAACTTTGCATCAGTGTCAGACTTTAATGTAGAATAGTATTTTCATTAAATATTCTGGAGAAATTTATATAAGTTTTCTATACTTTAGAATCAGTCAAGTATAAACTGAAACTTTCCGCCGTGAGAAAAGTGCTTGAAACATTATTGTTTCAAGCACTCGGGAGTTTTGGGAGTAAAACAGTTCGGGGAACTGTTTTAGCCTGAGCCTAAAAATTAAAAAGCGAAGGGGTCCAAAACGAATTGAACACGGGCTGCGGATTGTGTCAAAAGCGCAAAATACATTAGTACTAAATCCAAGACACAGTAGCTGATTGAATTCTTCTCTCACCTTTTAGCTTGGAAGAATCCTAATCAGCCTTGTGGGGGCAGGACAACGAAGCAATACCATACAAAAGTGCTTCTGTCCTGCTCCCTATTTTGACTGTATCCGCAGACGCCCTTTATATCTTAATCAGTCATGAAACTTCGAAGAAGTTCGCTGATGTCCGTACTCACCTAAGGAAAGTTTTGAAAGATATTTTATCTCCAAAAAGAACCTTCGTTTCTGCGAAGGTTCTTTTCATGTCATTCAAGTCTAAAGCTGAATCTTATTCAACTTCCTTCTTTTTCAAGAGGAGGAAGCCTCCGCTAATGGCTAACAAGAAGCCTGAAAGAATGAAGTGCGCCGTTGTGTCTTCTCCAGTTTGTGGCAATTGTGCCTTGGATGGACTTTCTTGGAAGCTTTGTCCTACTTGGTAAGTCAAGGCTTGCACGCTTTCTTCATTTTTAGTTGTCATTTCTTTTTGTGGAAGGAGCACTTTAGGAGTATCCTTCTTGGCTAAGATTGGCTGTGGAGTGCTTGTTTGGTTATGAATTGGAACCACCACTTGATCTGGTTCTTTAGCTGGGACGTAATCCATCAAGCTAGCCAACTTGCTACCAAAGATCGCATTGGTTACCCAGCGGAAGAAGTGGACAGGGTGTTGACGGTTGGTTGGATTTCCTGCATAGACAAAGAGTGGTTGTCCCATCAGTTCTCCAGAGATCGCCATGACTTTGTTGGCTAGAACATCGTTATGTGGCCACCAACCTGCAATATAATAATCGCTCGGAGCGATGCTCATCAAGGTCTTGAAATGCTCTGGAACCTTTTCAATCCAGTTTCCTGAGTTGGAGTAGAAGAGGGTATTTTTCTTGTATCCGCTGGTCAATGGATCCTGATCATCAATAATCGCTTTCATCAAGCCTTCGTAGTCACTACCGCCTTTTAGTTTTTCAGCGTCAAATCCTGTAAGAACTCCCAATTTTTCCAGTTTTTGCATGGCTTCCCCACCAATGACAAGGGTTGGTTTCTTGCCAAAAATGGAAGCGTCAAAGCGGTTGCTTTCCAAAATAACAACATCCGCTTCTTCTGGTGTATTGACGATTTGGAAGCCTAATTTTTCAAGGACCAGACTAGTATGAGCAGGCGCATCTACTCCAGCCCAATTATAGTGGTAGTTCGGAGAGTAGATCTTCATCGGTTTCAAGGTTGGGCCACTAGGTACCTTGTAGAGGGCATCCCCATAGATGGCATAGTTTGGTAGGAGCGAAGCAAAGGTATCGCGGTCAACGATGTAGCCATCGTCTGTTAGGTAGACAGATTTTCCTTGCGCGATGGCCTGGTTGACAGCTTTAACGGCACTGGCTGAGGTATTTGCGATCACATAGTAAGGAGCTTTTGGATCGATCTCAGAGGTACGAGTGGCGCGGGTGGTGGTGACTTCTCCTAATTTTCCGTTGAAAAGACCATCCGCAAAGACAGGTTCGGACTTG
This sequence comes from Streptococcus parasanguinis, assembly GCA_018377375.1. GTDB lineage: Bacteria > Bacillota > Bacilli > Lactobacillales > Streptococcaceae > Streptococcus > Streptococcus parasanguinis_N. The sequence continues at coordinate 6,153 of JAGZZN010000021.1, read as the reverse complement.
AAGCCTCTCATATCTGGGAAGTTGACCAGCAACTCTGCGTACATAGCAGCCCAGGCAGATTCGTTGGAGCCCTTGTAGAGAATGTGGTTGGCATAGCCACGTTTGGCTTGGGCCATGTCAATGACCAAGTCCCCTTTTTTATAGTTGCCAATATCTTCTTTGAGTTCCTTGACGAGAACACCATTGCGTTTGAAGTAGTCGATCATATTGAAGGCTTCTTGGGCATCGTTGTCTTTGTCGAGGCTCATTGGGATGACGTAGTAGTCTGGGAAGAATTTCGGACGACCGTTTTTCACACGTCCAACGATTTCCCCATTTGGGCCAACCAGTTCATTTTCAGCTTTTGGATCTTCGGTTTTATTGAGACCGCGCAGGTAGAAGTTGAGACGCATCTCAAGGAGACGGTCCGGATCTTGGTTGAGGAAGTCAATTCCGCCTAGGACAGCATTGCGACCCGCTTTGTAGGATTCTTCATTTCCTTCCGGAATTTCAATGGTATGGCCTAAGATACCATGGTAGACAGCATATACCCCTGTATAGCCAGAGAAGGAGTCATCCCAGCCATCGCCCCAATCCAGTTTTGGAATGATGTAACTATTGTATTTAGAATTGGCAACTCCTGCCCGTCCCATATGATGGGCATTTTCTAGCATCAGGTCTGACAGAAGATCGTATTCGAAGTTCGGATCATGTGGTGGCGTTGCAGGTTCGATCAAGAATTCTTTGATAAAACCGTGTAAGTCGTAGAGAGCGATCGGATTCCATTTGTTGATCATTTGGATAACCGTGCGAACTTCAGGGTTGGTCTGGTAGCTGGCATCCCGGTTTGGATCGAGCCCGTTTGCTAGGGCCCGCAGGTTGAGAGCATCCCCATCTGGGTTTTCTGTGAAGTCAAATAAGAAGATGAATTTATTGAGCAAGCTTGGAATATCTAGCGTGACTGTTTTAGCATTTCCAGCTTCATCTGTGGTGTTAAAGGTCACCTTTTCCTTGGTCGCAAAGGTATGGAAGAGGCCTGTGATGATATCAATGCCTGGCTGTTCATCCGCGTGGGTGTTGTGGACTAAGACAGGTAATTTGTAATCCAAGGTCTTGTCTTTTAGTGCGGCCAGCATTTCACTTGGCTTAGTCAAAGCTGTAGGGTTGGTACTAGAAAGGTAGTGATCAATGCTGGCTTGGTCCTTGCTCACGATCCCCATCTTCATATCCCGGCCTTGGGCACTCTTGCCAAGAGTTTCCAGCTGCACTAAACGATCGGGTTTCGCTTCTTCCTTGGATTTTTCGATGGCAGCCAGCATCTCTTCATGTGTATGGTAGTCTTGGTAAGGTCTAAAAACAAGGGTTTTATTGATGGTCACACCTAAGTCTGCATTGGTCCCGACCAGTTCATGGTTGCCGATGTAGTTGCGGTAAGTCCGGCGAATATTATTTGGGCTACGAAGACTGAGATCTTCACCAAAGAGATCCTGCACGTCAATGTGGAGATCCAGATCATTGCCGTTTGCGGTCTCTGTGATAGTAAGGAATGGATCCTTGCTCAGTGTTCCTGTCTCCATATCCCAGGTTTTCCACTCAGAGAGAGGTTTATTGTCTAAGGTCCAGCTGATCTTGCCAGCAGCTTGAGCTTTTTCTTGGACTTTGTCATCAATCGTACTCTTTTCAGAGAGATAAATGGTGCTATCCGTCAATCGAGTCGCTTGGTCAGCGGTCGTTGTAGCACGGGTAGTGCTTGGACTAGCGGTTGGAGCAACTTCTGTTGTAGAAGCCGCATCAGAAGTCGCTGCGGTTTCTGTAGGACTAGCAGGAGTTACTTCTGTGGATGCAGCGGGACTGGTCGTCTCGGCGGTCACAGGTTGCTCAGTAGCAGGTGTCGCTTCAAGGGCCGTGCTAGGCTCTGTTTGAGGCGCTTCTAAGCTATCGGCTGAAGCTTGGCCATGACCGATAACGGAAAGCAAGACAGCCGCTGAGAGGCTGAGTGTTGTAGTGTACAAATGTTTCTTATACGAAGACTTCATATAGAAGACCCTCCTTAAAAAGTTATTTTCCGTTTCTAGTATACCATTTTAGGAAAGTGTTTACAACAAAACCCCGAATAAAAAAGCCTTTGCATCTTGCAAGGGCCTTTTTGTCTATTCTGTCTCCTTATGAAATTGTTGGTAAAAATCAACCTTGACCTGGATAAAAGTTTCTAAGTCTCTTAAGAGTTGGAGCAAGGTGGCGCGTGTTTCGAATTCTTCACGGGTCTTAGGAAGAGGACGTTCGCGAAAGATCGCCAAATACTGACTAATATCATCTAGAAGATCTTGGGCAGGATTTTTCTGGCTTAACTGTTGGGCCGTTTTCTTAAAAAGTTGAGCTAGGATTATGCTTTCACTCGCCGCCAACTGACAGCGGTTGACGTTTTCTGCCATATCCCGCAGAATATCGTTTTGCCGCTTGCGCATTTCGAAGTAGTGAATATGGTAGTTGGTTTGGTGAAAGAGGTGGTTGGAATGGTCCAGATAAACTAGCTTCAAAGCGTCCTTTAGGATACCATCCAACTCCTTAATCAAGCGAGCATCATTGCGACCATCTCCTTTACTAAGTAATTCCGCAAAACGACCAAGGATCTTTTTCAGTTGGTCTTCAACAACATCATGGTAGTGATCGATCGCTCCCTGATTAGAAGGCATATAGAGATTGGCCAGCAAGGCAAAGCTGGTCCCAATTAAAAAGAGAGCAAGTTCATTGAGCAAGAGCCCCCAGGAGGTAGACTGCTCAATCAAGAGGTGGGTAACCAACACCGTACTAGGGGTGATACCGATCTGCCAACCCAATAGAAAGGCACCAGGAACATAGAGAGCGATAAAAACTCCCAGTGCCCAGAGGTTGAATCCAAAAAAGGAAAAAGCGAGACTTCCGATAGCAAGGGCTAGCAAGGTTGACATAAAGCGCTGGTAGGCCTGCTTGATGGTACTGCGACGCGTATCAGAGATACTCAAGATGGCAATGACGCCAGCTGAGATGGCATAGGTCAAGCCCAGAGCATAAGCAAGGGCAGCTGCTAAACAGGTGGCCAAGGTGAGCTTGATGGTTCGTTGAAAAAGAGGCATGGCTTCCTTTCTAGTTCGGTTCCTTCATTAAGATAGATTTGATTTCATTATATCATGAATTGGCCTCAACCTCCTTTCTTGTGGTATACTAGTTCTATGGAAAATAACGATATCGTATACGGTGTTCACGCAGTCACCGAGGCTTTACAAGCCAATACAGGCAATAAATTATATATTCAAGAAGATCTCCGAGGGAAAAATGTCGACAAGATCAAGGCCTTAGCAGCTGAGAAAAAAGTGTCGATTTCTTGGACGCCAAAGAAAACCCTGCAGGAAATGACAGAAGGAGCTGTTCACCAAGGCTTTGTTCTTCGAGTGGCAGCCTTTGCTTACACCGACTTGGCAGCGATTCTGAAACAGACAGCCCAAGAAGAGAACCCGCTTTTATTGATTCTCGATGGCTTAACAGATCCGCACAATCTTGGATCTATCTTGCGGACAGCTGATGCGACCAATGTCTCAGGAGTCATCATTCCTAAGCACCGAGCGGTTGGGGTGACCCCAGTGGTGTCAAAAACTTCTACCGGAGCAGTGGAACACATTCCCATTGCGCGTGTGACCAATCTTAGCCAAACCTTAGACAAGCTAAAGGAAGAGGGCTTCTGGATCTTTGGAACCGACATGAACGGCACGCCATCTCATCAGTGGAATACGGCTGGCAAGTTAGCCTTGATCATTGGCAATGAAGGAAAAGGGATCTCAGCCAATATCAAAAAACTAGTCGATGAGATGATCACCATTCCCATGAATGGTCATGTGCAAAGCCTCAATGCCAGTGTGGCAGCAGCCATCCTTATGTATGAGGTCTTTCGCAATCGACTATAATCCTAGAAAGGCAATGATATGAAACGAAAAATCTTATTGGTTGACGGCTATAATATGATTGCCTTTTGGCAGGAGACCCGCCAGCTCTTTCAAAAAAGTGAGCTCGATGCAGCCCGCAATATCCTCCTGCAAAAACTGAGCCACTATGCTAGCTTTGAAGGAATCGAAGTCATCTGTGTCTTTGATGCCCAGTATATGCCAGGAGTGCGGCAGACCTATGAGGAGTTCAATGTTCAGGTGGTCTTTACCGGTGAGGATGAGACGGCAGATGACTATATCGAGCGCTTGGCGGCAGAGCTTAACACGCCCCTCCACCAAGTATCAGTAGCGACCAGTGACTTAAATGAGCAATGGACCGTCTTTGCTCAAGGAGCTCTTCGGGTATCTGCCAGAGAGTTAGAAAAACGGGTCGCAGTCGTCAAAGGAAACCTCAATCAAGCGCAGCGAGTGGTTAACGATCAAAAACCACCCATGCGACCGCTCGATCACGAAGTATTGCGACAATTACAAGAAATGATGGGAGACAAGTAATGACATTTGCTATTTTAACCGATTCGACCGCAGATTTAGACCAAAACTGGGCCAAGGAACATCAGGTGACCATTCTTGGCTTGACCATTGAGTTAGATGGGACGGTTTACCAGACAGTAGGCCAAGCTCAATTGACCAGCCCGGAGCTTTTAGAAGCCATGAAAAATGGGGCCAAACCGACAACCAGTCAGGTCAATGTGGGCCAATTTCAGGAAACCTTTAAACAATTTGCCAAAGAAGGAAAAGATCTGCTTTATGTGGCCTTTTCATCAGTCTTATCTGGGACCTATCAGAGTGCAGTCATGGCACGAGACCTGGTTTTAGAAGACTACCCGGAAGCCGTGATCGAGATTGTCGATCAGAAGGCTGCTGGGATTGGAGAGGGTTATCTGGTCATGCGAGCAGTAGCTGCGCGTGATGCAGGTCGTTCATTAGCAGAAGCCAAAGAAGAAATCATGGACCTAGCGCCAAAACTGCGGACTTATTTCCTAGTTGATGACCTCTACCACCTCATGCGTGGCGGCCGTCTCTCAAAAAGTGCCGCGATCATGGGAAGTTTGGCCAGCATCAAACCCATTCTCTGGATAGATGCGGAAGGGAAATTAGTCCCTATTAGCAAGGTTCGGGGACGCAAAAAAGCTGTCCGGGAATTACTGGAGCTGATCAAAGCAGATATCGGTGAAAGCACAGCCTTGGTATCTTATACCAACGATCTAGAAGGAGCCGAAGCACTGAAGCAAGAAATGCTTGCGCTTGAAGGCATCGATGAAGTTCTCGTGATGCCTCTTGGACCGGTTATTTCAGCCCACGTCGGCCCGAATTCCTTGATCGGATTTGTCATTGGAAAAGAAAATCGCAAATAATTTTCCAAATCGGTTGACTTTTATCTTAGAATTTTGATACAATAGTAGGCGGTATTGTTTACCCCATTTGTAAGGCCCCGGAACCTTTCAAATAACTTGCGGACCGGAACATCCGCCCTGTAAACAAAAACGACATTCATATAGGAGAAATCATGAACAAAACTACATTCATGGCTAAACCAGGCCAAGTAGAACGCAAATGGTACGTTGTTGACGCAACTGATGTACCTCTTGGACGCCTTTCAGCAGTTGTTGCTAGCGTGCTTCGCGGAAAAAACAAACCAACATTCACACCTCACACTGATACAGGTGACTTCGTAATCGTTATCAATGCTGAAAAAGTTAAATTGACTGGTAAAAAAGCAACTGATAAGATCTACTACACTCACTCGAACCACCCAGGTGGATTGAAATCAATCTCTGCTGGTGAACTTCGTTCTAAAAATGCAGTACGTTTGATCGAGAAATCAGTTAAAGGTATGCTTCCACACAATACTCTTGGCCGCGCTCAAGGTATGAAATTGAAAGTATTCGTTGGAGCTGAGCACACTCACGCTGCACAACAACCAGAAGTTCTTGATATTTCAGGACTTATCTAAGGAAAGGAACAATAAAGTATGTCACAAGCACAATATGCAGGTACTGGACGTCGTAAAAACGCTGTTGCACGCGTTCGCCTTGTTCCAGGAACTGGTAAAATCACTGTTAACAAAAAAGATGTTGAAGAGTACATCCCACACGCTGACCTTCGTCTTGTAATCAACCAACCATTCGCAGTTACTTCAACTGCAGGTTCATACGACGTTTTCGTTAACGTTGTAGGTGGTGGATACGCTGGTCAA
>JAGZZN010000020.1 GCA_018377375.1 Streptococcus parasanguinis | reverse complement strand
TCTACTACGCTGATTTCATCAGCTTTTACAGCCCTACTCAACTGTGCGGAGGTGGGACGACGAAATCGAATTCTAACGAATTACCGATTTCTGTCCCACGCTCTCTTTTGCTTTCTAAAGGCCCCTCTTAGTCGCAATTTCTATAGATTTAGGGTACAATAAGAATACAACTTTTCACGTATTGGAGGAGCAGATGTTTAAGTGGATGAGACGCCTGATTGGCATGGTGATCGTTTTATTTATGTTATTAGTGATCTTGTTGGTTCCTGGATCTATCCCTGAAGGGGAGCAACTGAGAAATGTGCAGGCAGGGAGTTCTTTGATTGAGTTGGCTCAAAATGCTGTTTCAAATGCCTCTGTGAGCACTGAAGGGCTCTCAACTGAGCTAAGTCTCAATTCAGTGCAATTGAGTCAGGTCGTAAAAACAAGTGCTGGATCCGCCCTTGACAATTCTGACTATCAAAAGATGGCACTAGGAATGGATGGCAATGACCTTCACGTCAAAGTTCCTGTTTCCTTAGGGCCAGTTGATAGCTATCTAGATTTAACCATGACCGGTCAAGTTGAAAACAATGTCATGAATTTGAATGTGACCGGTGCTAAATTAGGGAAAATGCCCATTCCAAAATTCTTGGTTCTCAACTATTTGAAGGATCAATCCAATCAAAATGGAGGCGGCTTTAAAGTGAATGGTGATCAAATCACCCTTGAGATTCCTCAAGCAGGCTATAGTATCTCAAAAGCGAGAGTGGAAAATGGCAATGCTAAGGTAACCGTTAGTATATCCTTGTTTTAAGTCTTTGTAATTGGAGTTGTCATGCTTGTCTTTGAATTTTGTGCAGAGAATTTAACTTATATTGATAAGGCGATTGCTGCTGGGGCAGGTCGCATTGAACTGTGCGATAACCTGGCAGTAGGAGGGACCACACCTAGTATAGGTGTGATCAATGAAGCAATCAAACTGACAAGAGAGAAGTCCGTGGATCTATGTGTCATTATCCGACCCCGAGGTGGCGATTTTGTCTATACTGATCTGGAAGTCGAAGCTATGCTGACGGATATTCGTGCTGCGAAAGAAATAGGGGTTACTTGTTTTGTGCTGGGAGCGCTGACGAGCGATCGAAAGTTGGACCAGAGGATCATGCAGCTTTTACTAGCAGCCTGTGGAGAGGCAGAGGTTGTCTTTCATATGGCCTTTGATGAGTTAGCTCATACAGATCAGCTAGAAGCGATTGAGTGGCTTTCTGATCAGGGTGTAGCCCGCATTTTAACACGAGCCGGAAGTCCAGGGGACCCACTAGAGCAACGTTTTGCCCACTATCATCGTTTATTAGATGCGGCTAAGGGAAAGATTCAGATCCTGCCAGGTGGAGGTGTGACCCTTGACAATCGTCAGCTCTTTTTGGAGCAATTGGGCGTTTGTCAACTGCATGGCACGCGCATTGTGTTTTAAAAAAGAAACGATCACTGCTTGAAGTAGTTTTGAAGATCCGTTATCAAGGTTGGGGACGTTGTTTCCAGCCTCTTCTAGTGTAAAAATAAATAAGGGAGAGGAAATGTTTTTAGAGCATTATTTTGACCGGTACACCTTTCAGCCAGAAAAGGGATTGGCTTACGGATTTGAGAAGAAAGGGGCAGGCTATGAGTACCAGTGTCCCGTCTTATCGGACACTTTTCTCTTAAATGTCCAGGTCTGCGACCAGAAGATTTCTTTTCAGGTCTATGATCAGGATACAGGGGACGAGTATATCCAGATCCATCTGGAACAGCTACAAGGAAATTTCGTTGGCCAAGTCAGGGAAGCCTGTCAGGAAAGTCTTGCAAGGATCCGCCAAGCTTGTTTTGAGGTAGAAGAATTTCTCTATCCTCAAGCCAAGCGTCTCATGGCCTATATCTCCCTGCACTATCAGGGAACGATTGAGTATTTGTGGGAAAGATCTCCGGAATCCGGCGCTATTCGCCACCGAGACACCCTCAAGTGGTATGGTGTCTTTATGACCATTGATTGGAAAAAACTGGATGCTGGCAAGTCTGGGAAAATAGAAGTTTTGAATGTTAAGTCTGATCAAGTAGCCCATTTCATCCAGCAGAAAGGGATTTATCCAGCTTTTCATATGAATAAAAAATATTGGGTGAGTATCCCCTTAGATGGAACAATTGCTGATGAGGACTTGCTTGCTCTAGTGGATAGTAGCTGGCAACTCACCAAAAAGGGGAAATAAGATGAATCTGTTGAGGAAATTATCTTGGTTTTTTAATTTAGAGAAGAAGCGATACTTGATCGGGATAGGGTCTTTGATCTTGGTTAGTTTTTTAAATCTCATTCCTCCAAGAATCATGGGACTTGTGATCGATTTGATCGATAAAAGAAGGCTGACGCTGGGCCAGTTAGTTGTAGATATCGCTCTTTTGGTCCTCGCAGCTCTTGCCATGTATGGCCTTCGTTTTGTATGGAGACGCTATATTTTTGGGACGGCCAATAAGTTGGCTCGGATCTTGCGTTACCGTTTGTTTAAGCAATTTACTCTCATGTCTCCATCTTTCTATCAGCGTTATCGCACAGGGGATCTCATGGCCCATGCTACTAATGATATCAATGCGGTAACCATGTTTGCTGGTGGCGGGGTTATGTCTGCAGTGGATGCTTCCGTGACAGCCTTGGTGACCTTAGTCAGCATGTTTTTCATGATTGATTGGCGCTTAACCCTCTTGGCTATTTTGCCTCTACCGGTTATGGTGGTAGTGACTTCCGCCATTGGACGCAAAAACCACAAAGCCTTCAAAGAGGCCCAAGAAGGCTTCTCAGAGCTGAACAACTTTGTCCAGGAATCCGTATCAGGAGTCAAAGTGACCAAATCCTTTGGCTTTCAGGCAGATGAGATTCAGGCTTTTGAAAAAACCAATCAAATGGTCTTTTCAAAGAATATGACTTCAGCCGGTTACAATGCTTTGTTTGATCCGACCACTCTTCTTTTTGTCGGTCTCTCCTATGTCTTGACGCTCTACTTCGGGGGGGTATTTGTTCAGGAAGGGAGCCTGACGGTTGGACAAATCGTAACCTTTATTACCTATCTCAATATGCTCGTCTGGCCCCTTCAAGCCATGGGCTTCTTGTTTAATATTAGTCAGCGGGCTAGCGTCTCTTATGATCGGATTGAGACACTTTTAGCAGAAATACCTGATATCCAAGATCCAAGTCAACCAGTCACAGACATCCAAAACGGCGATCTGGAATATGACATTAAAGAATTCGCCTATGAGAAAGAGCCTGTCCTTAAAAAGGTAGCCTTTCATTTAGAAAAAGGGCAAACCCTTGGGATTGTTGGTCCAACTGGATCTGGAAAGACCACCTTGTTGCGTCTCTTGCTTAGAGAGCACGACTTGGAGCAGGGAGATATCTTGCTCAATGGAATCTCTATCAAAGACTATCGTTTAGAAGATCTTCGAAGCTTGATCGGCTATGTCCCTCAAGATCAGATCCTCTTTGCCATGACCATTCGCGAGAATGTCGCTTTTTCAGATCCACAGATCGAGGAAGAAGAGGTGATGAAGGCTCTGAGAACTTGTGGAGTCTATGAAGATATTCTGGCCATGCCAGACCAGATGGAGACAGTGCTGGGAGAGAGAGGGGTCTCTCTTTCTGGCGGACAAAAGCAACGGATTGCCATGAGTCGTGCTTTGGTCATGAATCCTGAGATCTTGATCTTGGATGATTCCTTGTCTGCAGTAGATGCTAAAACGGAGCACCAAATCATTGAAAATATGAAGCAGGAACGCAAGGGGAAAACAACGATCATCACAGCCCATCGCCTATCAGCGATCGTTCATGCGGATTTGATTCTGGTAATGGAGAATGGACAGATCAAGGAGCGAGGAAATCACGAGGAATTAATGGCTCAAAAAGGTTGGTACTATGAAACCTACCAAGCCCAACAATTATCAGAAGAAATGGAGGGAAAGCTGAATGAAAACATCTGAAGCTCATGTGATGAAGCGGCTCTTGACTTATATGTGGCGTTATAAATGGTTAACGGCCCTAGCCTTAGCCTTTACCTTCCTGACTAGTCTGTTATTGACGGCGATCCCTCTTGCAGCACGCTGGTATATTGACCACCTCGTAGATCCAACAGAAACAGGCTCACCAGTTCTGACAGCTTTTCAGTTTTTGATTCTCTACTATGGGTTATTCATTGGGCGTGTGCTGGCAACTTACCTGAGCCAGTTAACCTTTGCACGTGTATCCAATTCCATCGTAAGAGATATCCGTCTAGATATTTTCAAAAATCTTCAAAGACTGGGCATGTCCTTTTATGACCAGACAGCAGCAGGTTCGATTGTTTCGCGTGTGACCAATGATACACAGGCAGTCGCAGATATGTTTTCTACGGTCTTTTCAAGCCTGGTTTCATCCTTTTTACTCTTTTTAGTCACTCTAGTAACCATGTTTAGCTTGGACTGGCATTTGACCATTTGGATCCTGCCTTTTCTTCCCATCATTTGGTTTTCCATCCGTCTCTATCGCAAGTTATCCAATCGCTTGGTCAAGATGACCCGACAAAAATTATCAGATATCAATGTGAAATTATCGGAATCCATTGAAGGAATGCGGATCGTCCAGGCCTTTCGTCAAGGAAAGCGCTTGACGGATGAATTCGAACAGATTAATGGGGAACATTTGGATTACGCCAACCGATCTGTGGATGTCAATTCCCTCTTTTTGAGGCCAGCTATGACCCTGTTACAGGTTCTGGCTTATGCGGTTATTCTAACCTTTTTCGGCCTAAATTGGCAGTCCACTGGCTTTACAGCAGGACTTATCTATGCCTTTATCCAGTATGTTAGTCAGCTTTTCCAGCCCTTGATTGATGTCACTCAAAATTTTGCAACCTTGCAGACCTCAACCATTTCTGCTGGTCGTGTCTTTGAGATGATGGATCGAGACGACTACGAGCCCAAGCAAGCTGGTAGCCTGAAAGAAATCGATCGGGGAGATATTCGTTTTGAGCATGTATCTTTTTCTTATGATGGCAAACGGGATGTCCTAAAAGATATCTCCTTTGATGTCAAAAATGGACAAACCATCGCTTTTGTTGGTCATACTGGGTCTGGTAAATCCTCTATTATCAATCTCTTCATGCGCTTTTATGAATTTGATCGTGGCCAGATCTTGATTGATGGACAGAATATCAAGGACTACAGCCAGGAAGCCTTGCGCAAGTCCATTGGTCTAGTGTTGCAGGAACCCTTCCTCTATCATGGAACCATTGCTTCTAATATCCGGATGTACCATGAAGAACTGACAGATGAGGAAATCCGACAAGCAGCTGCATTTGTGGATGTGGCAGACTTTATTGAGAGTCTACCTGGTGGCTATGATCATCCTGTAACAGAGCGGGGTTCTACCTTATCGACTGGTCAGCGTCAGCTTCTGGCTTTTGCCCGGACCATTGCTGCCCAGCCTAAGATCCTCATTTTGGATGAGGCCACTGCCAATATCGATCAAGAGACGGAAGAGATGATTCAAAACTCTCTGAAGAAGATGCGCCAAGGGCGGACAACCATTGCCATTGCCCATCGCCTTTCTACCATCCAAGATGCCGATTGCATCTATGTTCTGGATAAAGGAAAAATCATCGAATCAGGCAACCACGACCAACTCATTACTCTAGGAGGAACGTATAAGAAAATGTATGACCTCCAGGCCGGTATGATGAAATAAGGAAAACAAGGAGGCTGGGACAAAAGTCCTAGCCTCTCAATTGTTTTTGGATTGTCGAGCAAGACGCAGTGGCTGAGTGGGCTCTACTACGCTGATTTTATCAGTTTTTACAGCCCTACTCAACTGTGCGGAGGTGGGACGACGAAATCGAATTCTAACGAATTACCGATTTCTGTCCCACTCTCTTGTTTTTCTTTCTTGAAAGCTGTAAAATAAAGAAAATAACAGAAAAAAGGAGTATACACCATGTCAAACGATCTGATCCTGATGGGAGTTGTGATTGTCTTATTTGGACTCTATTTCACCCTTCAAGTTGAGCTCAATAAAGTCAGAAATCAATTCACTCACTATCTTCTAAAACCAGGTAGCATCTCCAAGGAACAAAGAGAGAAGTACCTCAAAGAACCAGAGATGGAAGCGATTCGCCTAATTCGCCTCGATTATCGGATCGGCCTTCAAAATGCCAAACTTCTTTATGAGCAATTGAAGAAATAGATAAAAAGCTCGTCTAGTATTTAACTAAACGAGCTTTCAGATTGGAAAAATATTTTCTAAGAAACTTTCCTTAGGTGAATGCGGACGTCAGCGAACTTCTACGAAGTTCCATGACTAATTATTGAGCCTGAGGTCTCAATAATTCCGAGTGCCTGAAACCATTAAGTTTCAGGCACTTTTTTCACGGCGGAATGTTTCAGATAATATTGAATTATTCTAACTAATAAGAATTAAAGAAAACCTATTTGATCTATATATATGAACAATTCTCGACATTCAAGTCAAAAAAAGTCGTCAGCTTTTGTAAAACATTGGCCACATCTGCCGATTTGATCTTGGCGAGTTGATAAGGACAAGAAGTGATGTAGGCTGCTTCAAAGAAATCAAGCGGGAGACCACTGTGTTTTAAGGCAGCAAGAGATTTGACCTGATGAAGATCTAGTAGGATCCCATCGTGGGTCAGGGTCAGATGAGGGAGAAGAGAAGACTGATCCATCAAGGTCTTCAATCTTTCTTCTTCCTCTTTTTTTCTGGCTAGGAGTCTTTTTTTATTGGTCAGATACATACCGTTATCAATGTAGAGACTCAAGGCCTTTTGCATGATCAGATTGCTATCATAGTCCAGAATCGTCTTATAGGTCAAGACTGGCTTTAGAAGGTCTTGGGGAAGAATCATGGAAGTGATGCGAAGAGCAGAAAAGAGATTGGTCGAAAAAGATTTGATATAGATGACTCGGTCCTTTTGATCCAAATAATGAAAAGATGGAGCATTGCTGCTATCAAGATCTCCCAAATAGTCGTCCTCAACAAGGTAGACATCATATTGGTCAGCAAGTTGCAAGATCGCTTCTTTCTGCTTGGTCGAATAGCTATGACCAAGCGGATAGTGAAAACGAGGGATCGTGTAGAAGAATTTGATATGGCCACTTTTAAAAATCTCTTCAAGTTCCTCAAGGTCAATCCCCGTTAAATTACGTTGAATGGTACGGTAGGCAAGTTGCTGCGAATCTAAGAGTTGGTTCATCCGATGATAAGTCGGTTGCTCGATCAAGATCTGCGACTTTTTATTGGGGAAGTCAATCTGGCTGAGGATATTGAGCGCCTGCTGAGTACCAGCAGTCAAAACAATCTGATCTGAAGTCGTATAAATACCTTCTTCCTTCAATAAGCCTTGAATGGATTGGCGTACTTCGAGTAAGCCTGCTTGATCCGAAAAGTTGTTGAAGAGATAATTCTCCCGACCAATCAAGGTTTCATTGATACAGGTTCGGAAGTCCTCGAAAGCCTGGTTGCGGTCTTTCTCTAATTTTAGTGGAAGATCCTCATGTCGATCTGGTTCTTGCTCCAAAACATAGTAGCCACTCTGAGGCTTAGCATAGAGGAAGTGCTGGTAAGTCAAGTCCAGCAAGGCCCGTTGCACCGTGTCCTTACTACAAGAAAATTGACTAGCTAACTGGCGAACAGAAGGAATTTTTTGTCCAGTTTCCAGTTCTCCATCTTGAATAGCTTCTTTTAAGAAATCGATAATTTGTTGGTATTTGCTCGTCTTCATTCCGACTGTCCCCATACAGTTTTTTACTATTGTACAGAAAAAATCACAAAAAAACCACTCATAAGAGTGGTGCGCGTATTACATAAAGTAAACGATGGCTAAATACTGAAGAGCAGAAGCTGCTAGGATGAAGAGGTGCCAAATCATGTGGAAATATGGTTTTTTCTTAGCATAAAAGCCAGCTCCAACCGTGTAGCACAGGCCGCCCATAAGCATGAGACCCCAGAAGATCGGATTGGTTTGGCTAACGATTTGGGGAATAATAAAGATGACCAACCAGCCCATGATCAAGTAAAGAGCGAGACTGAACTTTTCATTGACTTTTTTGGCAAAGATTTTGTAGAGAATACCAAAGATGGTGGTCCCCCATTGGATCAAGATAATGCTGTAGCCCATCCAGTTGTTCATCAAGGTGAGGACAACCGGTGTGTAACTACCTGCGATCGCAATGTAGATCATGGAATGATCGATAATACGAAGCACATACTTTTGAGGTGAATCGTAAGACATAGCATGGTAGACGGTCGAAGACAGAAACATCAAAAAGAGACTGATCACAAAGATAGAAGTCCCAAAAGCACTGAGAAGACCGTGTTGCTCAAAGCTATAGACTGCTGAGATCGGAAGCAAGATCAACATGAGGAGCGCGCCAACAGCGTGGGTTACGCTATTAGCGATCTCTTCTCCAAAGGATAATTTTTTACTTAGTTTCATGGTGTAATTCATCAGTTTCTTCCTCCGTTTTTTCTGGTTGAATATAAGTCAGGGTTTCAAGATAAAGTTGAACTGTCTGACAGGCAGAGCGAATGATAGGAGCGATCGGCTCTTTATGCTCATTGAGATAAGCGACAAAGCTATTATAGAGAAGATCTGAGCTTGCCTGGTCCTGCAAGAAATTTAAGGTAGAAGCGATCTCCTGAATAGAAAAGACCGTTTTTAAGGTTGTAATAGCGATCAAGCGAGCCACCTGTCCACGCTGGTATTTCTTCTTATCTGGTTTTTCGACATAGCCATGTTTTACGTAATTGTTGATCATGGCAGCCGTCAAGCCCTTGTCAGAAGAAGAGAGAACAGGTGCACAGGTTTTATTGACATAAAGAAGGACCTGATCGAGATAGAGATCTAGCTCAGGTAGTTGCTCCCACGTTGGATAGGAAAAAGTGGACACGAAATCTTCACCTTTCTTTAATCTAGTTTTCATAACTAGATAATAACATTTATAAAAACTCCTGTCAAGAAAATTTGAAAAATATGGTACAATAGACCTATGAAACTATTAATTCCATCCGCTAAAGAACTGAACGAACAGGCTCGTATCGTCGAGCCCCAACCCTTGTCAGAGAAGACAAAAACCATCCTCCAAGCTTTGAAGGCATTCTCCCTAGAAGAATTAGCGACCTTTTACGGGATCTCAGAGGAAAGAGCCCTAGTAGAAAAGGAAAGAATTGATGCTCTGTTAGCTGGGAGTGCTAAAACCTATCCTGCTTTGGAACTGTTTGATGGCCTTATGTATCGGAGCATCGAGCGTCAAGACTTATCCGAAAAAGAGCAGGCTTATCTGCAGGAGCATTTGTTGATCACGACTGCTTTATACGGTGTACTACCTGCCTATGAAGGGATAGCTCCCCATCGCTTGGATTTTATGATGAAGCTAAAACCAGCTGGAAAATCTCTAAAGGCACTTTGGAAAGAGGACTATGATCAGGCAGTAGAAGGTGAGGAGCAGATCTTATCCCTTTTGTCTTCTGAGTTTGAACAGGTCTTTTCAAAAGCCATTCGTGAGCGAATGATTCGGATCAAATTCATGGAGAATCGTGGTGGGACCCTGAAGATTCACTCAACGATTTCAAAGAAAGCACGTGGGGCTATGGTGACAGCCATGATGAAGGAAGAAATCACCCATCTAGAAGATCTGAAATCACTAGAAGTAGCAGGTTTCTCTTATCGTGAGGATTTATCGCAAGAGAAAGAATGGGTCTTTGTGAAAGAATAAATAAAAATATTCCTGAGAAGCGTCAGGAATATTTTTTTGATCTGTTAGATAAAGAGAATGCACGATGAAAACTCCAAAATAGAGGATTTTGGAGTCAGAATCGTCTTGAGCAGTAGGCTTAGGCGATATGTTTGAATTTCTTCAAGAGTTCTGTCAACTCAGCTTGCTCACCACTATTAAAGACTTGCATCAAGCGTTGAATATTTTTGATATGATCTGGAAGAGCTTCTTCGATCTTTTTACGACCGGCATCTGTAATAGATACAAGATAAGCACGGCGGTCTTCTGGATCGGTTTCGCGTGTAATCCAACCATCGCGGACCATATTGCGAATAACCACAGTCATATTTCCAGAGGTCGCAAGAATGCTATCAATCAGATCTTGAATGCGGAGATCGCCTTTGCTGTACAAGGTCTCAAGTACAGAGAATTGAGTTGGTGTCAACTGGTGCTTTTTAAAGATATGAGCCTCAGAGGCACGGATCAATCGTTCTGCCTTGTGGAAGACGATCATGGTTTTTAAATCTACGTTTGCTTCTTTGAATAATCTCTTTAAATTTTCCATATCTATATTTTATCAATAAATAGTATTTCTGTCGTTTAATTTTATTTTCAAATTAGTTACAAAATTGTGACAAATTTATTAAACTATGAACAAATGATAGCATAGATGTTAATTTTACTTTGTTTATCAAACAATTTTATACTAAAACATTGTAACAGGTATGAAATATTAGTAACAATTCTTTCTTGAAAATCTATAGAATTCTAGGTGGCTTTGGTGTATAATGAGGGAGTGAAACAGAAAAATTATCTTTTTATAATATGGCAACATATAATAGGAATCTGTATCTTAGTGTTGACGGTCCTTTTTTCTTGGCTATTTCTTGCTGAAAAAACTTCTGATCGCTTGCAGGATCAAATGGCGCAAGCAAGAAAAATAGCTCTGTCTCACTCTTCGATTGCTACTATTGAGACGGAGAGTTTCTTTCATGGCAAAGATGCCTATCTTTCCTTTATTGGCAAGGACCAAGAGGGGCAAGATCTAGCGGTCTTGGTGGCACAGGCGGATGATGCAGTCTATACCTACCCTTTGAAAGAAGGAGTTAGCTCCAAAGAGGCAGCTTCTGTCGTCAAAGAGAAGAGTCAGGACGCGATTGATCGTGTAACTTTTGGACGCTTTAAAGGCAAACCGATCTGGGAAGTCAAGGCCGGGAGTTCCTATTATGTGGTGGATTTCAAGACTGGGAAAGTCACCGGTGTTTTTTAAGATTTGAGGAGGAAATATGAAATTATCAAATCGTGTATTGGAAATGGAAGAAAGTGTGACCTTGGCTGCAAATGCGCGTGCCAAAGCTTTGGCGGCAGAAGGTCGTGATATCTTAAGTTTGACCCTTGGTCAACCTGACTTTGCGACTCCAAAAAATATTCAAGAAGCAGCAGTCGCATCCATCGAGGATGGCCGTGCTAGCTTTTATACGGTTGCATCTGGACTTCCAGAATTGAAGGATGCCATTAGCGACTATATGAAGGAATTTTATGGCTATGCAGTGAACCGAAATGAAGTAGTGGTTGGTACTGGAGCCAAGTTTATTCTTTATGCTTTCTTTACATCTGTTATCAATCCAGGTGATGAAGTCATCATTCCAACCCCTTGCTGGGTTTCTTATGTAGACCAGGTCAAGATGGTAGAAGGCACACCTGTTACTTTCCAAACAACAGAAGAAAATCACTTCAAGGCAACGGTAGAGCAACTGGATGCAGCACGGACAGACAAGACCAAGGTTGTCTTGCTGAACTCGCCATCCAATCCAACAGGAATGATCTACAGTAAAGAAGAACTCGAGGCAATCGGAAATTGGGCTGTCGAACATGACATCTTGATTTTGGCAGACGATATCTATGGGCGATTGGTCTATAATGGCAATACCTTTACGCCCATTTCTAGCTTGTCAGAAGCGATTCGCAAGCAAACCATCGTTATTAACGGAGTTTCTAAGACCTATGCTATGACCGGTTGGCGGGTTGGTTTTGCAGTGGGTGATCCAGAGATTATTGGAGCCATGGCCAAGGTGATTAGCCAAACAACATCCAACTTAACAACCGTTTCCCAATATGCTGCAATCGAAGCCCTTACAGGAGATCAATCTTCTATTGAGATCATGCGTCAAGCTTTTGAAGAGCGCTTGAATACTATTTATCCTTTGTTGAATGAAGTACCTGGTTTTGAAGCCATCAAACCTCAAGGAGCCTTCTATCTCTTCCCAAATGTCAAGAAGGCCATGGAGATGAAGGGGTACACGGATGTGACGGAATTTACCACAGCGATTTTGGAAGAAGCAGAGGTTGCTTTGGTAACAGGAGCTGGCTTTGGTGCTCCTGAAAATGTACGCTTGTCTTATGCGACAGATTTGGATACCCTCAAAGAAGCTGTTCGCCGACTCAAGGCCTTTATGGAAAAATAAAATTACAAGATCCTTAGTAATGAGCTGAGGATCTTTTTCTTTAAAAAAAATCTGGTTTTCACAGGTAGAATCTAGCACTGAAAGCCTTTTTATGATACAATTAAGAAGATAATGTCTTCGGACAAGTTTAACGAGAAAAGGAAGATGAATGATGACAAAACGGATTACTATCATCGAAGTAAAAGATTACGTTGGTCAAGAAGTGACCATCGGTGCTTGGGTGGCCAACAAATCAGGAAAAGGAAAAATTGCTTTCTTGCAATTGCGTGACGGAACTGCCTTTTTCCAAGGTGTAGCTTTCAAACCAAACTTTATCGAAAAATTCGGAGAAGAAGTGGGTCTTGAAAAATTTGACACCATCAAACGCTTGAGCCAAGAAACATCTGTCTATGTGACAGGGATTGTTAAAGAAGACGAGCGTTCTAAATTTGGTTATGAGCTCGATATCACAGATATTGAAGTGATCGGTGAATCACAAGATTACCCAATCACTCCAAAAGAACACGGTACAGACTTCTTGATGGACAACCGCCATTTGTGGCTTCGTTCACGCAAACAAGTCGCTGTCATGCAAATCCGTAATGCTATTATCTATGCAACTTATGAGTTCTTCGATAAGAACGGCTTCATGAAGTTTGATAGCCCAATTCTTTCAGGAAATGCGGCGGAAGATTCAACTGAATTGTTTGAAACAGACTACTTTGGAACACCGGCCTACTTGAGCCAATCAGGACAGCTTTATCTTGAGGCTGGTGCTATGGCTCTTGGTCGCGTCTTTGACTTTGGTCCAGTATTCCGTGCTGAAAAATCAAAAACTCGTCGTCACTTGACTGAGTTCTGGATGATGGACGCTGAGTACTCTTACTTGACACACGATGAGTCACTTGATTTGCAGGAAGCTTATGTCAAGGCTCTTCTTCAAGGTGTCTTGGACCGTGCTCCTCAAGCCTTGGAAACATTGGAGCGTGATACGGAGCTCTTGAAACGCTACATTGCTGAACCATTCAAACGCATCACTTACGATGAAGCGATTGATCTCTTGCAAGAGCATGAAAACGATGAAGATGCTGATTACGAGCATTTGGAACATGGAGATGACTTCGGTTCACCACATGAAACATGGATTTCAAACCACTTTGGTGTACCAACCTTCGTGATCAACTATCCATCAGATATCAAAGCCTTCTACATGAAGCCAGTTCCTGGTAATCCAGACCGCGTGCTTTGTGCAGATTTGCTCGCACCAGAAGGCTACGGGGAAATCATCGGTGGATCTATGCGTGAGGAAGACTACGACGCCCTTGTTGCGAAGATGGAATCTCTTGGCATGGATCTTACAGAGTATGAATTCTACCTTGATCTTCGTAAATACGGTACAGTCCCACACGGTGGATTTGGTATCGGTATCGAGCGTATGGTAACCTTCGCAGCTGGTACTAAACACATCCGTGAAGCTATTCCATTCCCACGTATGTTGCACCGTATTAAACCTTAATAGACGTAAAAACGCCATTAGGCGTTTTTCACTTTTATCTGCTTCAAAAAACTATGAAAGGAATTTCAATGCTGAAAATAGACATCATTGATGGGAAATAATACGAAGAAGGCCAAGGATCTTTGATTGCGGATCTGGACCATTCCATTCAACAGATGCTCAAGACATCCTATCCGGAAAGTCAAATGGATGATTTTATCACCTATAAAAATTTGAGCCAATATTGTATGGATTATCTAGGTCAGATTATTGAGCGTGCCAATGATAAAAACGAAGCCATTAAACAGCAGGTGACAGGTGTCATGCCCGAAAGCGAGCGCCCCTTTAACGTTGAAGACCGCTTGACAGCCAGCTATACCTTCGGTCAGCGGGTGGCGGATTCTGTTGCGCGCTTCGGTGGTTCTTGGACCTTTATTATTAGCTTCATCATGATGATGGCTATCTGGATGTTGATCAATGTCTTGCATCCCTTTGGCTGGAATTTTGACCCTTATCCTTTCATCTTGCTCAATCTAGCACTTTCTACGATTGCGGCGATTCAAGCTCCTTTGATCATGATGAGCCAAAACAGGGCAGCAGATTATGATCGCCTGCAAGCGCGAAATGACTTTAACGTCAATATGGAGTCGGAAAGAGAAATTCGCTTACTGCATACGAAGATTGATCATATGGTGCAGCAAGACCAGACAGATTTACTGGAAATTCAAAAGTTGCAAACCGAATTGTTGGTGTCCTTGTCTAATCAAGTGGCCCAGCTGCGTCAAGAAATGAATCAAGAAAAATGAAGGAGGTGGAGAAGATGTAGGCAAATCTAAGTAAGTCTTTTAGAAACACTTATATAATCTATTGAAAGAGGAAAAACAATGTTTAAAAGAACTTACAAACGCAATATTTCACTCCTAGCAGGTTTGGAATTTACATCTTATTTTGGAATCACCAGTTTTTGGATTCTCTTTTTTATTCAGAATGGCCTTTCTTTGCTTCAGATTGGTTTATTAGAGAGTATCTTTCATGGGACGAGTCTCTTGTGTGAGATCCCGTCTGGTATGTTAGCGGATCGCTTTAGCTACAAGACCAATCTCTATTTGGCTCGCTTGTCCAGTATTGGATCCTCGATCTTGATTTTATTTGGTCAGGGGAATTTTTGGATCTATGCCATTGCCATGATGGTCAATGCTTGGTCTTATAATTTTGACTCGGGGACCAGTACTGCTTTCTTATTTGATTCAGCGGTGGAAGCAGGTCAAAAAGACCGTTATCTTCAGATTTCTAGCTTCTTGTCTGGTGTGGCCGAAGTCACCCGAACTTTAGGAACAGTTGTGGCAGGCTTCTTTATTCACGGAGCATTGGCTTGGACCTACTATATTTCCATTGGCCTTTCCTTGCTTTCCATTCTATTGATTTTTCTCATGAAGGAGCCAGAGAGCAAGAGTGATGAACGAAGTCACTTGACCTTAAAGCGGATATTGGAGGTAGTGAAACAAGAATGGCAGGACAAACCAGTCTTGTTTTACTGGATGCTCACCTATCAGTTGGTAGGGACCATCATGTGTATGTTTTATTTTTATTACCAACAGAAAATCAGTGACTTAGCCAGTTGGCAAGTTTCTCTTATTATGTTGATTGGTAGTGGATTCAATCTCTTAGCGGTTTATTTGGCCAGTCAAATCGGGAAAAAATGGAATAGTAATCAAGTCTTTCCGATTCTGGTTGCACTGACAGGGTTGGCCTTGCTTTTGGTAGGTTTGAAGACTCCATTCGCCTATCTGAGTGTCTATCTCTTGACCAATGCCCTTTATGCCGTTTATCAACCCATCTACTACAATGATTTACAAGCTTATCTGCCTTCTAGTGTGCGAGCAACCATGCTGAGTATCAATTCGATGATGTTTAGTCTATCTATGATTGTCATTTTCCCACTGACTGGTTGGTTCATTGATAGCTGTGGATTTGTAGCAGTCTTTCTTGTATTAGGCCTTATAACGCTTTTCTCTTTCCCTCTCTTGATGTTTGGGTTGGGGAAAATGGGTAAGACCTTAAGCAAGGTAACAAAGAAGGAATAAGATTTCTGACCTTCATCTGGTCAGTATTCAACTCTCTCTGCTCTGCAGGGAGAGTTTTTTCATCTTAAGAATTTGTGGTAAAATATGTATATCCATTAAAAAAAGAATCGAGTCGTATGAAATCATTATTGAAGTATTTTAAGGGCTATCTATGGGAAACTTTTCTAGGGCCCGTGTTTAAGCTTTTAGAAGCTATTTTTGAATTGTGTGTCCCCTTAATCATCGCCCACTTAGTCGATCAGGTCATTCCGAAAAAGGAAACGAGCGCAGTGGTGATGACGGTCGGTGTTTTGTTTTTATTTGCGAGCTTTGGGGTCGTCGTAGCCATTACAGCCCAGTATTTTTCTTCTAAAGCAGCTGTCGGCTTTACCCGCGAGATGACCAAGGATTTGTATGATAAGATCTTATCACTTCCAAAGGACAAGCGAGATAGGATCGGGACTTCTAGTTTGGTAACCCGTCTCACTTCTGATACCTATCAAATCCAGGTTGGGATCAATCTCTTCTTGCGGCTTTTTTTGAGGGCACCGATTATTGTCTTTGGAGCTATCATCATGGCCTTCACCATCAGTCCTAAATTAACCCTTTGGTTCTTGGGGATGGTAGCGATTTTAACCCTGATTATTGTGATCATGTCACGGATTGTCAATCCGCTCTTTGCTAAGATTCGGAAAATCACAGACCGGATGGTTACGGTGACGCGTCAGCAATTTCAAGGGATGCGAGTGATTCGGGCCTTTGGACAACAGGCTAGTGAATTAGAAGATTTTAGAGAGGTCAATCAGGACTACAAAGTCTGGCAAATTCGCGCTGGTATCTGGTCTAGTTTGGTTAGTCCCTTGACCTTCCTTGTGGTCAATACGACCTTAGTCTGTGTTATTTGGCAGGGACAGTTGACTATCTCTGCTGGTCTTTTGACTCAAGGGATGTTGGTCGCTCTGGTCAATTATTTATTGCAAATTTTAACAGAATTGATCAAGCTGGCTATGCTGGTTACGTCTTTAAATGTCAGCTATATTTCAGCCAAGCGGGTACAAGAGATCTTTGATTTGAAAGAAGAAGACCTCCTAGAAGCTTTAACAGAGGAAACCGCAACAGAACAAGAAGCGATCAGTGCAGAGGAAGTTTCTTTCACCTATCCAACAGCTTCAAGCCCAGCCCTAGAGGGAATTTCCTTTGATCTTGACCAAGGACAGATGCTGGGAATTATCGGTGGTACAGGATCTGGGAAGTCCACCCTGGTTCAGTTATTGAGTCATTTGTATGCCGTGAGTCAGGGAAAATTAGCCCTCTATCATCAAGGTCATTCTCCTAAAAGTCTGAAAGAGTGGCGGGAGTGGGTAGCTGTTGTCCCGCAGAAGGCAGAGCTCTTTAGAGGAACTATCCGCTCCAATCTTTTATTAGGGATGGAAGGAAAGGTGTCTGAAGATGATTTGTGGTGGGCTCTAGAAACGGCTCAGGCGGCTGATTTTGTCCGTGAAAAAGAAGGACAGCTGGATGAGCCGGTAGAAGCCTTTGGTCGAAATTTTTCAGGTGGCCAACGCCAGCGTTTGACCATTGCGCGTGCTCTTTTGAAAAAGGCCCCTTTCTTGATTTTGGATGATTCGACTTCTGCCCTGGATTATTTGACGGAGGCTCGTCTCTTAAAATCTATTAAGGACGAATTGAGTGACACAAGTTTGATCTTAGTATCTCAACGAACCAATAGTCTCAAGTCGGCTGATCAGATTTTGGTCTTGAATAAGGGGCATCAAGTAGGACTGGGAAATCATGATTTCCTCTTGTCCACGAATGAGATTT
The DNA here is from genome assembly GCA_018377375.1 of Streptococcus parasanguinis. Lineage (GTDB taxonomy): Bacteria > Bacillota > Bacilli > Lactobacillales > Streptococcaceae > Streptococcus > Streptococcus parasanguinis_N. Next base: position 13,149 of record JAGZZN010000020.1, on the reverse strand, counting down.
ATCAAGAAATTCATGATTCACAACACGGGAGGGAGGAAGCATGAGTCAAAAACGTTCTAGTTATTTAAAACGTCTGTTTAGAGATTTTGCTCACCATCCCGGTCTCCTGATTCTAGCCAGTATCGGGACAATTGCTCAAGTAGCCTTAACGGTTTGGTTACCGATCTTGATTGGACATGCGGTTGACTTGGTCATCAATCCTCAAGGAATGAAAGTCTTATTGCCAGTTTTGATCCAAATGGTGCTGATTATTTTGGCAAATACCTTGATTCAATGGATCAATCCTCTTCTCTATAATCAATTGGTCTATCGTTTTAGCCAAAACCTAAGAGCAGAAGTGATGGAAAAAGTTCACCGATTGCCCTTGTCTTATCTAGATAAACAAGGGAGAGGGGACTTCGTCAGTCGCCTCACGACCGATGTAGAGCAACTCAATAGTGGTCTTCTGATGGTCTTTAACCAGTTCTTTGTTGGCCTCTTAACCATTCTTGTCACCATCGTGACCATGGCAGAATTGGATTTCTTTATGATGGTGGCGGTTCTTGTCTTGACCCCTTTATCCCTCTTGATTGCTCGTTTTATTGCCAAGCGTTCTTATACGCTTTTCCAAAAGCAGACCAAGGCGCGTGGTCTTCAAACTCAGTTGATCGAAGAGTCCTTGACCCAGGAAAGTTTGATCCAGTCATTTAACGCTCAGGATCAATTCCGTACGGCTTTTAAGGGGACGAATGAAAGCTATGCCAATTATTCCCAATCCGCTGTCTTTTATTCTTCAACTGTCAACCCTGCCACTCGCTTTGTGAATGCCTTGATTTATGCGGTAGTGGCTGGATTTGGTGCGGTTCGTATTATTTCGGGATCTCACTTTACTGTCGGTCAATTGGTGACCTTCCTCAATTATGTCAACCAATACACCAAGCCTTTTAATGATATCTCTTCTGTCTTGTCAGAACTCCAAAGTGCCCTTGCCTGTGCAGAGCGTTTGTACAGCGTCTTGGATCAAGCTGAGGTCGAAGAGACAGGGCAACGGGTTCTGGAAAGTCAGGATGTCAAAGGTGCGATTGGTTTTGAACACGTCACATTTGGCTATGATTTGGGTCGGACCTTGATCAAAGATTTAACCATTCATGTTCCAGCTGCCAGTAAGGTTGCCATTGTAGGACCTACAGGAGCAGGAAAGTCGACCTTGATTAATCTGCTCATGCGTTTCTACCCCGTTAATTCTGGAGAGATCACGATTGATGGGGTGCCAATTACGGACTACACCCGTGCTTCTTACCGCCAACAGTTTGGTATGGTTCTGCAGGAAACCTGGCTCAAGGTTGGGACGATTCATGAAAATATTGCCTTTTCTCGTCCAGATGCAACTAGAGAAGAAGTCATAGAAGCAGCCAAAGCGGCCAATGCAGATTTCTTCATTCGGCAGTTACCACAAGGGTACGATACCTATCTTTCAGATGCTGGAGAGTCTTTGTCCCAAGGCCAACGCCAACTCTTAACGATTGCGCGGGTTTTCCTTTCAGTTCCTAAGATTTTGATCTTGGATGAGGCAACATCCTCTATCGATACTCGGACTGAGGTCTTGATTCAAGATGCTTTTAATCAGCTCATGAAAGGACGGACTAGCTTTATCATTGCACACCGCTTGTCGACCATTCAAAATGCCGATATGATCCTTGTCATGGTGGATGGAGATATTGTTGAGCATGGCACTCATGAAGAGCTAATGGAAGCGCAAGGTGTTTACTACAAGATGCAGACAGCTCAGCAACAGATTAGTTAGAATGTAGACAAACTATTTTTAAAGTAAATAAGTAAAGTGATTCTGTAAAGAAATAAATATCTACCTAATTTGTATAACGAATTAAGAGAAAATTAAAACTTTCCGCCGTGAGAAAAGTGCCTGAAACAATTTAGTTTCAGGCACTCGGGAGTTTTGAAACTTTAGGTTCAAAACTAAGTCATGGAACTTCGTAGAAGTTCGCTGACGTCCGTACTCACCTAAGGAAAGTTTTTAATATGTCTTTATCTTCAATCTAAGCATTTTCAGATTTGAAAATGCTTTTTTGGGTCTAAAAAACATCTAGCAAAATTGCTAGATGCTTCAAAAACCACTATTTTTTAAACGTTTAGAACCTTATCCAAGAATTCTTTCAAGCGTGGGTGTTGTGGGTTGTCGAAGATTTGGTCTGGTTTACCATCTTCGAGGAATTCACCGTCTGCGGTGAAGATGACGCGGTTGGCTACTTGGCGGGCAAATCCCATCTCGTGGGTAACGATGATCATGGTCATGCCTTGCTCTGCCAACTCTTTCATAACGTTCAATACATCTCCAACCATCTCAGGGTCAAGGGCAGAAGTAGGTTCGTCAAAGAGCATAATATCTGGATTCATGGCAAGTCCACGTGCGATAGCCACACGTTGTTTTTGACCACCGGAAAGGCTGTTCGGATTGGCATCGGCTTTATCTGCGAGTCCAACTTTTTCCAACAATTCCATCCCGACTTTTTGTGCTTCTTCACGGGTCATCAGTTTGTGCTCTACTGGCGCAAACATGATGTTTTCAAGGACGCTCATGTGAGGGAAGAGGTTGAAGTGTTGGAAAACCATCCCGATATTTTCACGGACCAAATCAACATTGGTTTTTGGATCGGTTAGATCATATCCATTAACTGTAATTTGACCTTTTGTAACTTCTTCGAGGAGATTGAGACTACGAAGGAAGGTTGATTTACCAGAACCGGACGGTCCGATAATGCAGACCACATCCCCTTCGTAGAATTTTGCTGAGATTCCTTTTAAGACCTCATTTTCACCATAGTATTTGTGGAGGTCATGGACATCAATTTTTAATTTAGCCATTAGTTAACCTTCTTTTCTAATTTTTTTGCAAATCGTGTTAGCAAGGTGATAATCACGAGGTAGAAGACGGCAAGGATCGCATACATCTTGAAACTTTGGTAGTTTCGAGCGATGATGATCTTACCAGTTTGGAAGAGTTCTACCAATCCGATCGCAGATACGATCGTCGTATCTTTCAGGGCAATGACGAATTGGTTAACAAAGTTTGGAAGCATGAGTTTGGTTGCTTGTGGCAAGATGATCTTTCGCATGGTCTTGCCATAAGAGATCCCAAGGCTTCGGCTAGCTTCCATCTGTCCAATCGGTACAGCTTGGATCCCCCCACGGACAATTTCTGCGATATAGGCAGCAGCATTTAGAGAGAGGGCAATAGTACCTGCGACAAAGTCGTTAATTGGGGATTGATGACCTGTGACCGATTCAATCAAGTTTGGAATTCCCCAGAAGATGAAGGCGGCGAGGATCATGAGTGGGATCCCACGAATAACATCGACAAAGATCTCTGCAGTCCAGCGGAGCCATTTATAAGGGCTAACACTAAACATCCCAAAGATAACACCGATCACCATAGCAATGGCGAAAGAGAGAAGGGCAAGGGCAAGAGTGACACCCAAACCACTTAACAATTGTTTGTAGTTGTTTTGGAGCAAGCCCCAGATCGTTGTTTCATCTGCTGTTGTACTTGAAGTACTTGATTTGCTATCTGCTTTAAGGTATTTATCGAGAATCTTTTGGTATTGACCGCTTTTCTTCAAGTTCGCAAGACCGTTATTGAACATTTCGATCAATTCAGGATTTTCACCCTTCTTAACGGCAAATGCTAGTTGACCACTTGGAGTCCCTTCGATAGGTGTTTTGAATTTACGTCCTTGTTTAATAGCGTATTTGATAACAGGTTCGTCATCCATAATCGCTGCAACAGAACCAGAATTCAAACTGTCATACATAGAAGCTCCATCAGAGAACGTTTTGATCTTGTAGCCATATTTATTTTTATTCTTTTCAAGGAAGGTCTGCGATGCAGTTCCGTTTTTAACACCGACCGTCTTACCTTTTAAGTCATCGTAAGAATCAATCTTGCTATCCTTTTGGACTGCAAGAATAGAGTTAGCAGTATAATATGGTTCAGAAAAATCAAATGTTTCTTTCCGAGCATCAGTCACGGTCATCCCTGCGATCATTCCTTGCGCATGACCAGATTGGACATCACTTACCGCAGCGTCAAATCCAGGGTTATCAATTTCAATGGTAAATCCTTGGTCTTTGGCAATGGCCTTGATCAAGTCCATATCGATCCCTGTATACTTATTTTTCCCATTCTGGAAAACGAATGGTGCAAAAGATGAGTCACTTGAAATTACATATTTTGACTTTTTAGGAGTTGCTTTTTGACCAGCAGGAGTAGTTGTTGTTGGAACAGCACTGTTCCCTGATGATTGGCTTTCACCTGTCCATTTCTTGATGATCTCATCAAGTGTTCCATCAGCTTTCATTTGAGCGAGGGCCTTGTTAAATTCGGTGATCAACTTTTCATGATTTCCACCTTTTTTAACACCAAAGGCAAAGCCACCGACTGCTTCCCCGTCCATATTGATAGCTAGGTCCTGACCCTTTTGGATGGCATATTGAATGACGGGTTGATCATCCATGACTGCATCCACTGCACCAGCTGTTAAACTGTTGTACATGAGATCACCCGTATCAAAAGTCTTGATCTTGTAGCCGTACTTGTCCTTGTTTTTATCGAGGAAGCGTTGGGCTGCAGTTCCGTTTTTAACACCGACTGTCTTCCCTTTTAATTGGCTGTACTTCGTGATTTTATCGGCTTTCGTAGTCGCGATGACAACTTTTGTATCATAGTAAGTATCAGACATGGTGAAGACTTTTTCACGTTCTGTTGTTTTGGTCATACCGGCCATGATGGCATCTGCTTGACCAGCTTGAACTGCATTGACCGCTGCATCAAATCCCGGGAAGGATTTGTCCAAATCCCAGCCATTGATTTCAGCGACCTTGTCCAAGATCTCTACGTCAATTCCTTTATAGGTTTGATCTGAATCCTTAAATTCAAACGGTGCATATGCTGTGTCGAAAACAACCTTGATCGTCTCAGCATGAGCATGACCAGCGAATGCAACGAATGGAAATAAGAAAAGCAAACATGCTAGTAATTTTTTCTTCATTTCTGTCTCCTTTTAATTCTTTTCTCTTTGGGGTTTTGACCCATGAGCACATTGACCAAAGGATGGCCTTAAAAAAACAAATCATTCATACCAAAACGAGTATGAATGGTCTTATGTTTTTCTACAAAAGCTATTATATCAGAAAATAGTTTGCTTTGCAAGAAAAATCGAGTTTTCATGTTAGGTTTTCTGACATGAAATGATATTGCAGCTCTTGATTTTCTTTGCTACAATGGACCTATCAGATAAATGGAGGTTGATCATGAAGAAAGGAAAGATGATTCAGGATATAAAAACTAACACCTCATGGCCAGTTCTTATTTCTACACTATTCTATGTATTTTTAGCCTCCCTCTTTATAGAAGGGGGACTATGGCTTGGTAGTGAATTGGTGGGACCATTTTCCTTAGTGATAGGTTTTCTGGCGGAGTTCTTTTCACCAGGAAATGGGACAGCAAGTATTCAAGAATTTTTCTACCATTATCTTCTCTATTATAAGCTTTTCAGTTTTGTAATCATTCTGTTCCTCTTTATGTTTTGGGTGAAGGTCATAGAGAAGAATGCTTTATCAAGCTTAGGCTTTGTAAAAAGAAATTGGCTCAAGTATCTAGTCTGGGGGATCATGATTTCACTTGTTCAAATGGGAGTGATCGCGCTTGTCTACCAAGTCAGTGGAATCGGGTCTTTTGTGTTAAATGAGCTCAGTTTAGAGCCCTTGCTTTTTATCCTAGGATTATTTCCATTTTGGCTTCTGCAAGGGGGGACGGAAGAAGTAGCGACGCGAGGTTGGCTTCTGACTCGGATTGCTGCAAGAACTAATCTGCCTTTCGCAATCGCGATTTCTAGTAGTCTCTTTGGCATTCTGCATATGGGAAATGCAGGAGTGACCTTCTTATCCGTTCTGAATATCATCCTCGATGGAGTACTGGCTGGTCTGCTTTTTATCTATACGGATAGTATCTGGCTAGTGGTCGCCCAACACGGTACTTGGAACTATGTACAAGGAAATATCCTTGGTTTTCAAGTCAGTGGTACGGGAGCAGATGCCTCTATCTTCAGATTTACCATGGGGTCAGGACCTGACTGGTTGACCGGAGGGGAATTTGGAGCGGAAGGATCGATCATCACAACTCTGGTTCTTCTAGTATCCGTCGTGATTGTTTACCTCTTAGGGGAAAGAAATGAAAGAGCTGTTGAGTAATAAGTGTGAAATGGCTGATAGGAAATAATGATAAATACGAAGACAGGCAAAATGCCGGTCTTTTTTATAAATTAAAAATGAAGGAAAGCCGAACACATATTGATGAGTTCGGCTTATTTTATATAATGGGAATAATTAGCTTGACTTGTGCACCATGATTAATATTTTCTAAATGCATCGTTCCATTATGAAGTTTCATGACGCGTTTTACGAAAGATAAACCAAGTCCATAGTGACTTTCTTGAGAGGGTGTTCTTGCTTGGTCATCTTTATAGAAAAGATTTCCAGCATTCTGTAATATATTTTTTGAAAAATTAGATTGGTTATTCCATATAGTTAGAACTAATTGACTATTTTCTTGTGAAATTGTTAGCTGGATTTGTGCATCATTTTCTTTTTGATGTTGTATTGCATTATTAATGATATTTGTGATTGCTCGGAAAAATAGATTGGAATGAATGGCAATTTGTGTTGATGGAGTTACTGTGTTTGTAAAAATAAAATGTGTATTTTTGGGGAGTAAAGGTGAGATATGTTCCTGTAATTGATAAATTACTTGTTTAATTGATATGTTTTCAAGTTGAATATCATGGTCGTAAAAGGTTTTGGAGTATTGGATGAAGTGGTTAAAATAATCGTTTAATTGAATACTTGCTTGCTCAAGATCTTTTAGACATTCCATTGTTTGAGGTGTTTGTTTGGTAGATTGTAAGAATTCAGCATTTCCTCTTATGACAGTTAGAGGAGTTCGAAGATCATGTGCAGCGCTAGATACTTGAAACATGAGTTCTTTTTTTTGTTCTTTTTCATGTTCAATCCTATTTTTTATATCAGATTGCATTTTTTCGATTAGTTCATTTGTTTCAATAAATTCTTTAATCTGCAAATGGTGATGTTCATTTTTGGTGAAATATAGACCACTATGATAAACCATGTTCATTTCTTTTTGAATCTTGGTTAATAACTGTCTAATATTTATTACAATGATAACAATTAAAATGATGCAAAGATAAATCCAAGAACTGACGCTAAAAAATAAAGCAAAGCGATTGGCATTTTTCTCATTGATTCCAGATACAGAAGATAGAAGAGCGGGGAGTATGTAAAAAAGTATCAGACATAGAAGAAATTGCCAAATGATTTTAAGGTAGGTACGCTTAATGAGTTGCTTGATCGTCAATTCTTTTTCCATTTGTATCCTCCTCCCCATACTGTTTTGATGGGATCAATTTGATGAGTTTTAAATTTTTGTCTAATTTGATAGATGTATTCGGTGATTGACCGTAGTTGGGCATCAGAGCTTACGGGATAGAGATAATTGTAAAGTTCTTCTATGCTAAATATTCGGTTCTCATTTTTTGCTAAAAAATAAAGTAAATCAAACTCTCGCTTGGTTAATGAAATTCTCTTTGATTGATAATAAACTTCTTGACTATCTCGATAAAAAGTTATATTTGAATCCATCTCTTCTTTAGAGGCGTTGTGAGATCTTTCTTCCCTACGAAGATGCATTTGAATTCTTGCAATCAATTCCTTTATGCTGAATGGTTTTGTGATGTAATCATCGGCTCCGGCTTGTATTCCTTTTAGTAAATCTTCTTCAAAATCTTTAGCGGTTAGAAATAGAATTGGAGTAGTAATTTGTGAACGAATGGAACGACAGATTTCTAAACCAGAAATAGGCATCATGACGTCAAGTAAAATTAGATCGAATCCAGTAAAGTCACATATATTGATCTCCTCTATATTTTTACGAGTTTCCACGTGAAAGTTGTTCGCTTTTAATGTATTCGCTATTAATCGTAAGATTTTTTCATCATCGTCAATGGCTAAAATTTTATACTTCATAGTTCCTCCAATTATATGAGCATATTATAGCAAATATAGAATGTAATTTGTTGAAAATGAAAAAAATAATTATTCTGAGAATTTCCTGATTTTCTCCTGTTATACTTGCTTCAAGTGAAGGTGGAATTTCACTAAAAATCAGAAGGGAAAAAGAATGAATGATAACAATTCAAAAGCTACATAAGGAATATAATAGTAAAATTGTCCTTCAAAACGTGTCTTTCAAAGCCAAGAAAGGTGAGATTACTGGATTGATTGGACCGAATGGATCTGGAAAATCAACTTTAATTAGAATTTTACTTGGTTTAGAAAATAGTCAAATGGGAATGGCGTTGATCGATGGAAAAAAATACTCTCAATTGGGAGATAATCCTTTTTGTATTGTTGGATCATTCCTAGATAGTTGTCAACCTTATCCAACTAGAACAGGATTTCAGCATCTTCGGTGGATTGGCTTGGCTTGTGGCGTTGACAAAAATAGGTGCAACGAATGTTTAGAGTTGGTGGGGTTAAGTGAAGCTAAAAATAAAAAAGTAAAAGACTATTCATTAGGAATGAAGCAACGTCTTGGGTTAGCAACAGCCTTATTAGCAAATCCTGACATCTTAATTTTAGATGAACCAATCAATGGACTAGATCCAGAAGGAATACGCTGGGTACGCAATTTTTTGCAGTCTTTTGTCAATGAAGGTAAGACTGTATTAATGACAAGTCATTATATGAGTGAGTTAGAATTAACTGTAGATCATTTGGTTGGGATTTCTAATGGGAAGATTGTTATTGATGCTCCTACCAAAGACATTTTGAAACAGTTTGGATCTTTTGAGGAGGCATATTTTAAGGCACTCGAAGGGAAAGAAGGTGAATAATATGTTGAAGCGTTCCTTTTTTAGTGACCTCTATAAATATTGTAGTTTACCTACTTTTAAATTCACTTTTTTTCTTATTTTGGGAGTCAGCATATTTTTTTCAATTCAAAATATCCAGGTGATAAATGCTTTAGTAGAAGGAAATGGACAGGCTGTTAACCTTGATCCATCTATGCTATCATCGAATCCAGTCTATACAGTCAGGGATGCTCTTTTATCTTCCCCCTACCAAGCAAGTGTTATTTTCTTACCAATCTTGGTTTCACTTGTTTATTCAACCCATTACCAATTTGGTGATGATAGTTTTACTCAGTTATTGATTCCTAACTGGAAAGTTCGTCTTACTGGTTTTATTGCAAGTTCGGTTGTCTTATCGATACTTTCTACTTTAGTATTTTCTATAGTAAATGCTGTTGTTTTACTCGTTTTTCTGGATTCAACTTTAAAGAATTATTTAGAATTTACTTTGTTTTTAGATGTTACGGTAAGAGTTATGATATTTGCAATCGTTCTTACTCTATTAGCTTTACTCTTAGTAATAGTAACGAAAAAATCAATGACTTCATTAATTGCAGACGTTTTGTTATTGGTAATCACTTTATCAGGTATTTTAAGAGGAATTTCCTCTAAAATAGAAAATCTCTTGCCTTTGATTGGAGCAAAGTCATTTGCTTTTGGCCGAATTGAAGGGACTCAAACGAGCCAATTGTATGGATTTACACTTTTAGTAGTTGAAGGGATCTTGTTCTTGGTATTCATAATGCTTGTAGAAATGATTCGAATGAGGAGGAAGAATGGCAAGAATATTTTTTAGTCTTATTGTCAAAAAATATAGTTTAAAACCCGTAAAGTACCAGATAGCTATTCAGTCACTTTTGATAGGTTTTGTGTGTCTCTTAGGTGTTTTACCAGTTTCAATCAATGATACTGTTGTACAATTATCTATAAAGCGAGCTCTTGTTTTTGCATCAATGCTCTCTGTTAGTATTGGGTGTGTTAATGCATTTGTTGAGTTACAATCACACGAAACAAAACTAGTTTATTTGGTAAGTGGAAAAAGGATCTTAAGTTCAATTCGGATCCTGTTCGTAGAATTATGTGATGTAGTACTACAATCAACCTTGTATTTCATTGTACTGCTTGTATGGTTTCATTTTTTAAGTAGCGGAAATGGTGTCAGTTTAGAAATTTTCAGTTTCTATTTGATTGGCTCCATCCAATATTTTTTAATTTCTTACTTCTTAAGTTATTTTTTCAAAAGTCCAATGGGGAGTTTAGCTATTTTGCTGCTATTTCCTATTTTGGTACAACCATTCATAGAAAGAGTAGTGGAACCAGTGACTAGTTATCTATTTTATAATATTATTGCGGAAACAATATTAGGGAGAGTTTCCTCTTTGCAACTCTGTACGTACGTTATTGGACTTGTATGCTCACTTGGAGCAACTCTCTACCTCTTGGTAAGGAACCAAGAAGTTAAGTAGTAAATTGATTTCGTAAAAATGATACCAATAAGCAAACCTTGCTAATTTTGTATATCATGGACACTGATGTTTATTACGTATCGCATTGTTTTAGAATAAAAGACAAGACTTTCGAAGTAATTGCGAGAGTCTTGTTTAGTTTTCACTCTAATGCGTGTCCAATTAATTATTTTGTAATATGTTCTTTTCCCTTTCATTCCTCATCTCAGAGAATTCTAGTGATTTATGGTAAAATAAGGTCTATATATGTGAGGACAAAGAGATGATTAATCGAGTAACTGATAACAAATTTAAACTAGTATCCAAATACCAACCGTCTGGGGATCAACCGCAGGCTATTGAACAGTTGGTGGATAACATCGAGGGTGGTGAGAAGGCGCAAATCCTGATGGGAGCAACTGGTACGGGGAAGACCTATACCATGAGCCAGGTTATTGCCCAGGTCAATAAGCCGACCCTGGTCATCGCCCACAATAAAACTCTAGCAGGCCAACTTTATGGGGAGTTCAAGGAATTTTTCCCTGAAAATGCGGTCGAGTACTTCGTATCTTACTATGATTACTACCAGCCAGAAGCCTATGTGCCATCGAGCGATACCTATATCGAAAAAGATAGCTCGGTCAATGATGAGATTGACAAGCTTCGTCACTCCGCAACATCAGCCCTCTTAGAGCGCAATGATGTGATCGTTGTGGCTTCTGTCTCTTGTATCTATGGTTTGGGTTCGCCTAAGGAATATGCCGATAGCGTGGTGAGTCTGCGCCCCGGTCTGGAGATTTCTCGTGATCGTTTGCTCAATGATCTGGTGGACATCCAGTTTGAGCGTAATGACATCGACTTTCAACGGGGGAAATTCCGTGTTCGTGGGGATGTGGTCGAGATTTTCCCAGCTTCGCGTGATGAACATGCCTTCCGTGTTGAGTTTTTCGGGGATGAGATTGAGCGGATTCGTGAGATTGAAGCTTTGACTGGCCAAGTTCTAGGAGATGTGGACCACTTGGCCATTTTCCCAGCCACTCACTTCGTGACCAATGATGACCATATGGAAGTAGCCATTGCCAAGATTCAGGCGGAACTAGAAGAGCAATTAAAAGTCTTTGAAAAAGAAGGCAAGCTTTTAGAAGCTCAACGCTTGAAACAACGGACGGAGTACGATATTGAAATGCTACGGGAGATGGGCTACACCAATGGCGTCGAAAACTACTCCCGTCACATGGATGGCCGGAGTGAAGGAGAGCCTCCCTACACCCTTCTTGACTTCTTCCCAGAAGATTTTCTCATTATGATCGATGAAAGTCACATGACCATGGGACAGATCAAGGGCATGTACAATGGGGACCGCTCGCGCAAGGAGATGCTGGTCAACTATGGCTTCCGTTTGCCGTCTGCTCTTGATAACCGTCCTTTGCGTCGGGAAGAGTTTGAAAGCCATGTCCACCAGATTGTCTATGTGTCTGCGACACCGGGTGACTATGAGATGGAACAAACCGATACTGTCATCGAGCAGATCATTCGTCCGACAGGTCTACTCGATCCTGAGGTGGAAGTGCGTCCGACCATGGGACAAATGGACGATCTCTTGGGTGAAATCAATGCGCGTGTAGAACGTGGAGAGCGGACCTTTGTCACCACCCTGACCAAGAAGATGGCAGAAGACTTGACCGACTACTTCAAAGAAATGGGTGTTAAGGTCAAATACATGCACTCAGACATTAAGACCTTGGAGCGGACAGAAATCATCCGTGATTTGCGTTTGGGCGTTTTTGATGTCTTGGTCGGAATCAACCTCCTTCGGGAAGGGATTGACGTTCCTGAGGTAAGCTTGGTTGCCATTCTCGATGCGGATAAGGAAGGTTTCCTCCGTAATGAGCGTGGATTGATTCAGACCATCGGTCGTGCTGCCCGTAATAGTGAAGGTCACGTGATCATGTATGCGGACACCATGACCCAGTCTATGCAAAAAGCCATCGATGAAACAGCCCGTCGTCGGAAAATCCAGATGGCTTATAATGAAGAGCATGGCATTGTACCACAAACCATCAAGAAGGAAATCCGTGACCTCATTTCTGTTACCAAGGCTGTGGCCAAGGAAGAGGACAAGGAAGTGGATATCACCAGTCTCAACCGCCAAGAGCGCAAGGAACTGGTCAAGAAACTGCAAGGTCAAATGCAAGAAGCCGTCGAAGTGCTTGACTTTGAACTAGCAGCCCAAATCCGAGATATGATGTTGGAAGTCAAGGCTTTGGATTAGATAGGATAAAGCGAATGAAGATTATCATTAAAACAATGGAAACACCTGAAGAGATAGAAGGAAAATCTCTCGTTCATTGGCAAACGTGGAGAGAGGCTTATGACGATCTTTTACCCACGGATTTTCAGGAGACGATGACATTAGAAAAATGTCGATTCTTTAGTCAAAAATATCCAGAAAATACCTTGATTGCGATGGATGGAAAGAAGGTCGTTGGATTTATCAGCTATGGAAATTACCGTGATGAGACCATTCAAGCTGGTGAAATCATTGCCTTATATGTTTTAAAAGATTACTATGGAAAAGGTGTGAGTAAACAGTTAATGCATGCTGCATTTGTTGCTCTTGATCCATTCTCTGAAATTTATTTATGGGTATTGAAAGATAATAAGCGAGCCATTGCTTTCTATCAAAAAATGGGTTTTACTTTTGATGGCCAAGAACAAATACT
>JAGZZN010000101.1 GCA_018377375.1 Streptococcus parasanguinis | reverse complement strand
CCCTTATTATCGACAAGGCTTACTAAGCCATGCATAAACAATTCCCACTGGAAAGGTAGAGAGGTTTGACTCATTCTTTGGGGACTTGGAGAACGCAAATATTGGGTAACCGACAGAGGAGTTAACAAATCCCCCTGTGAGACAATGCCTAAGCCAACACCGGTACCTAAAACCAAGGCAGCACCACAATCCAAATCCTGTAAGCTACCATATCTTGCTTCAGCCAAAGCTGCCGCATCAGCATCATTGATAACCTTTACAGGCAGTTGAAATGTTTTTGACAAGCGTGTCCCCAGAGGAATGGCTATCAAATAAGGAATAAGACCACCCTTGAAAACAAAACCTCGTTTACTATTAATTTCGCCCGGGCATGCAATGGCAATACCAGAAATACCATTCTTAAATGATGAAATCATACTCTCTAAAGTTATCCAGAAATTATCTAGGGACGATGGTGTCGGCACTTTAGATTGGTTGCTAATTCTAAAATCATCATCAACTAACCCAAACTTGATAAAGGTCCCTCCAATATCAATAGCTAAAATCACGCCACTTCACCTACTTTTTAATGATTGACTTTATTGGTTCGAAACTTCTTCTATGAATTGGAGTAACACCAAAGTTATCTAGGCCAGACAGATGATCCTTGGTACCATAGCCTGCATTTTTGTCAAAGGCGTAGCCAGGGAACTCCTGATCATAATCAGTCATCATATTATCCCGAGTTACCTTTGCTACGATCGAAGCTGCTGCGATAGATAAAGAATTAGCATCCCCTTTTATGATTGATGTTTGTCCTATTGGTAGGTCCAAGCTCATGGCATCAATTAACAAATGTTCTGGTTTGGGACTCAGTTTTTCAATAGCTTCAGCCATAGCAAGCTTGGTTGCTTCATAAATATTAATGTCATCAATCACATGATTGTCCTTTATACCAATCCCAACAGCTACCGCTTCCTTCATTACCTCCTTATAGATAGCTTCATGTTTAGATTTTGGAATCTTTTTACTGTCATTGAGACCCTTTATTTTGCAAAGCTTTGGTAAGATAACCGCTGCAGCTACAACTGGGCCAGCTAAAGGACCACGTCCAACTTCATCAACACCTGCAATGAGTTCAACTCCATGAGCATAAAGCGACTTTTCGTAACTGAGCATCTTTTCTAAGCGCTCTTCCTCAGCAATCTCAGCTAGGATAGCTTTGCGACGTTGCTTTATGGCAGTCTGTACACCAGATCGACTATCTTCCTCAAAACTTGCCCATCGGTAGTCATCAAGATTTGTCAATGCTGCCAATTGCTCCTTGACTTCTTTAATTGTCGCCATCAGTATCGACCCCAACAATATCAAGTGTGTAACGGCCTAGTTTTCCATCACGAACTTCTTTGACAAATAGATTATAAAAACGGTCATAATCTTCACGAAAGCCAAGTTTTCGAGTCATTTCCATAATGATTTCTGGTGCCTCTTCTTCAAGTTCAATCCCTTTGAAGCGTTCCTCTAAACGTTCAGGATAGTAAGTTTTAAAATAGTTGAGTCCAAATATCGTCACTTCATCCATTGGCAATAGCTGGTCCTTGATGGCACCAGTCAAAGCGAGTTTCAATCCAACCAATTCATCTTCAAACTTAGGCCACAAAATACCTGGAGTATCAAGAATTTCCAAGTCTTTATTAGACTTCAACCACTGTTGACCTTTTGTAACGCCGGGTTTATTTCCTACAACAGCAATCTTTTTACCAGCTAAGCGGTTCATTAAGGTAGATTTCCCTGCATTTGGAATCCCAATAATCATGGTTCGTAAGGTCTCTTTCTGAATACCGCGTTCACGTAGCCGTTGAATCTTGTCAGCCATAAGACTCTTAGCAGCGTCTGTTACCAATTTAACTGTAGATTGTTCCTTGGAATTGATGGCCAAGGTTTTAATCCCTTGACTCTTAAAATAGGTACGCCATTCTTTCGTACGATTACTGTCAGCCAGGTCAGCCTTATTGAGAATTAGAAGCTTTGGTTTATCGCCAACAATTTTGGTCAGCATAGGGTTCTGACTCGAAAGTGGCAAACGTGCATCCACTAAAATTGTAACAAAATCAACATGTTTAAGGTTCTCCTGAACCTGTCGACGGGCCTTAGACATGTGACCTGGAAACCATTGAATAGTAGCCATATATGTTTCTCCTTTTGTATTCTTAGCAAAATATCATTTAAAATCTTTAAAAAAAGCCAAATCATTGGCTTTGCTTTACTTAGTATTATAACAGATTTAATTTGAGATGCCCAATTGATAAAAGTTGCCTACCCCTCAACAGGCATAAAGTTACCAACAATCTTACCAATGATTCGAGGATCTTCGTCATAGGGTGCAAACTTATCACCATAACGTTTATTGAGAGAAACTAAACGAAGGCCCTCTTCCTCACGATAGACCTTTTTGATATAGGTTTGACCATCCCAGTCTACAGCATAAACAGCTCCATCATAATCAAAGCCTGTTTGTTTGATTAGCACTACTTCTCCATTTAGGTAGGTAGGTTCCATAGAGTCTCCAAATACCCATGACGCAAAATCATGATCTAATTCTTCATCATAGAAAACTTCATCGTAATTGCCATCACCAAAGTAGGTATAACCCGTTCCGGCTGACAAACGCTCGAAAACTTTGTAAGAATATAACGGAATAACAGGTGCCTTCTGCTTTTCTGCTTCTTGCTCCTCCAAGAGAGCCTTAGTGAGTCGCAAAGCTTCCTGACGATTTTCCTCATTTAATTCCAAGTACACTTCTACAATCTCATGTTCAGATAGAAAATATGTCTCAGCTACACCAAAAAGTTCAGCCAATACCGATAGATTCTTTTGATTTGGTTTCGTCTTACCATTTTCCCAGTTAAAATAAGAGGAGCGAGAAATTCCTAGATGCTTAGCCACTGCTGCCTGACTCATTCCTTGTGCTTCTCGAATTTCCTTAAGTCGTTGTCCTGAAAACATAGCTACCTCCGTAAGTTAATAAACTAACATAAGTTTATCAAAAAAAGCAGTTAACTTCAAGTGAAACTAACTACTTTTACAATTCTCTTTTGTATTATTCTTTAACTAAAAATCCTAGATGGTTTAGTGCCTCTTCTATATAAGCCATATCCTGTTCACTATCTGCTTCGACAAGATGGTAATGAACGCCATTTGTTAAATCAGATAAGGGGCGAAAGTCATTTGACGATGATTGATCTAAAAAATGACTAACATCTCGACGACAATTCAATTTCAACAAAGTCTGAATTTCTCCGTAAACTGGATGATCTATCATGATATTTTGAATACGTCCTCCATTATCAACAATAGCCAAAAGCTCATCTTCCATCTCTGACACAGTATGATTCACCTTAAACAGCCTACGTATATAACAATTGTCATCGCTACTTTTATAGATATAGCCCCTATTAGTTGAAATAATCTGGGCACCATCTGCACGTAAGAGGGCAATATCTTGAACAATGATTTGACGTGTCACACCAAAATGCTCCGCCAAACTTTGTCCATTCATTGCTTCTTTAGCTCCCTTTAAGAGTGCCAATAATTCTTGTTTTCGATTTGAAGCCATAGACCACCCATCCCTCTTTCAACTAGCGTATTTTTCGAATACTTTTGAAAATCGTTAATGCTATAACATAGTCTATCATACTATGGACAATAGTACCAAAACCAACTAAAACAAAGAGAACATAGAACAGTTTTTGGAAATCCTCACCAGTTACAGAATAAAAAATCACGCAAGCAAGAACTTCACCTATGGCATGGATAAGTCCTAAAACAAAGTTGAAAAGTAATGATGATTTATGGTTTTCTATCGTTTGT
>JAGZZN010000019.1 GCA_018377375.1 Streptococcus parasanguinis | reverse complement strand
TGCATAAAGCGGTAGCTTTAGATCGGGAAGTAGCTCAGCTTGGTAGAGTACTTGGTTTGGGACCAAGGTGTCGCAGGTTCGAATCCTGTCTTCCCGATAGTGTATCGAAAAAGTCTAATGGTTGTCATTAGTCTTTTTTTGTAGTTATTTTTTTATTAATTTACAAGAAAAAAGAGCTTGCGCTCTTTCCAACTTTATTTATTTCGCAGTTCAACATAACGGTTATACCAAATTTTGATATATTCCTCAGAAAAGGGACCTTTGTTTTGGTTTATCCAATCTACTAGAACCTTAACATTTTCTTTTAAAATAAAGTCGATGTCATCTGAATAGTGCATTTTTTCTTTATGCTGCTCGTATTCTTCAACATCTAACAATTTTTTTTCACCATTGGTAAAGACCTTGACATCGAGATCATAGTCGATATATTTTAAGGCTTCTTGATCAATGTGAAAAGGACTTGCTAGGTTACAGTAGTAAGACACACCATTGTCACGGATCATGGCGATGATGTTAAACCAATATTTTTTATGGAAATATACGATCGCTGGTTCACGTGTAATCCAACGTCTACCATCACTTTCAGTCACAAGTGTATGATCATTTACTCCAATAATTGCATTTTCGGTTATCTTTAATACCATGGTGTCACGCCATGTACGGTGTAAACTGCCATCATGTTTATAACTTTGAATTGTAATAAAGTCGCCTTCTTTAGGTAGTTTCATAACTTACCAACTTTCTACAATCTAAGTATATCCTCTATATTGTATCATATTTTTTCAAATTTTTTCTTATTTTTCTATTTAATTTTCAATTTGGTTTATGAATCTAAGTATTCTCTAATAGCTGACGTTATATCACTATAATCGTATCCCTTTCTGGCCAGTGCTTGAGTTAAGCGTTGTTTGAGGTCATAGCCTTCATATTTTTTACTGTATTTACGGTATTTTTTTTCTAACTCTTTTAGAATGAGCTCATTGGTTGTTTTTTCATCTGTTTCGAGCTCGAGATTTTGGAATGCTATCTTTGCTTGATTGTAAGCAAAACCTTTTGAAATGAGTGCTTGGATGATTTTCGTTTCAATGGCTTTTAACGGATATTTTCCTTGGTATTTTTTTAGGAGTTTTATTGCGGTACGGTCGATCACTTCTGAAAAATCATAGTCTGCAAGAGTTTCTTGAAGGACAGATTTTGGGATCCCTTTTTGTTGAATTTTTTGTTGTAATAAGGCAGGGCCCTTATCGCCACTGAGAAGGTTGGCCTCTATCAGGTTTCTTGCATATTGACGATCATCTAACCACTTGTCTTCTTTTAGGTGTTGGACCACTTTATCAATAATGCCACTATCAATCTCATATTTTGTCAGGTAGTCTCGGACTTCTTTTGTTGTTCGAGCTTTAAAAGAAAGATAGTAAAGGGCCAGGTTTTTACCATAGGAGTATTGAGCAAACTCTTGGATTTCTTTTAGTTCCTCTTCACTGATTTCTTTATCTTTGGAAAGAAAATATTTGACGATGGTGTCTTCTGTAATATAAAGTTTTTGATCATTGTCTAATTCCAGGAGGTAGAGTCTTTTTTTCTTTTCTAGTTTTGTAATTTTCATGTTTTTATTATACCGAAAAATGTGTTAAGATAGGGATATGAACGTTAAAGTAAAACAAAAAATTCCTTTGAAAATTAAGCGAATGGGAATTAACGGTGAAGGGATTGGCTTTTATAAAAAAACACTTGTCTTTGTGCCAGGTGCTTTAAAGGGAGAAGATATCTTCTGCCAAATTACAAGTGTCAAGAAAAATTTTGCGGAAGCCAAACTCCTATCTGTGAATAAGGCGTCTAAGTTTCGTGTGACGCCCATGTGTGATATCTATGAGACCTGTGGGGGCTGTCAAATCATGCATTTGAAGTATGATAAGCAGCTGGAGTTTAAGACAGATTTATTGCAACAAGCCTTAAAGAAGTTCTCACCTGAAGGATTTGAACAGTATGATATTCGGCCGACAATTGGAATGCAGGAGCCGCTTTACTATCGGGCAAAATTGCAATTTCAAACTAGGAAATTCAAGGGCCAGGTGAAGGCGGGCCTCTATGCCCAAAATTCACATTATTTGGTGGAATTAAAGGATTGTTTGGTTCAAGACCCGGTTATTCAAGCTATCGCCAACGATCTAACGGATTTATTGACCTATTATCAGATTCCGATTGCTGATGAGCGTAAAGAACTGGGTGTCAGAACCATGATGGTTCGACGGGCGCGGAAGTCTGGTCAAGTTCAGATCATTGTGGTCACTAGTCGTCAGATTAACATAAATAATTTGGTGCAAGACTTGGTCACGAAACACCCTGAGATTGTCACAGTTGCTGTTAATAAAAATAAGTCTCGATCCAGTGAAATCTATGGCGAACAAACGCAGATTATTTGGGGAGAAGAGGCCATTTTGGAAGGTGTTTTGGATTATGAATTCTCCCTTTCTCCTCGAGCTTTTTACCAGTTGAATCCGGAACAAACTGAAGTATTGTATAGTGAAGCGGTTAAGGCTCTAGATGTTTCTCCAGAGGATCACCTGATTGATGCCTATTGTGGGGTTGGAACGATTGGGTTTGCTTTTGCTAATAGAGTGAAAAGTGTTCGGGGGATGGATATTATTCCTGAAGCGATTGAGGATGCCAAATACAATGCTAAACGGATGGGATTTGAGAATACCCACTATGAGGCTGGTACAGCAGAAGAGATCATTCCTCGCTGGTACCAAGAAGGCTATCGGGCTAATGCTGTGATCGTGGATCCACCTCGTACGGGCTTGGGTACAAAATTAATCGAGACCTTGTTGCACTATGCACCTGAAAAGATGGTCTATGTCTCTTGTAATGTCTCTACTTTGGCACGGGATCTAGTGGCTTTGACGAAGGTTTATCAGGTTGAATACATTCAATCAGTGGACATGTTCCCCCATACTGCAAGGACAGAAGCAGTTGTGAAATTAGTGAAGAAGTGAAAGAAGAAGAATGGATATTTGGGAAAAACTTTATCTTGAGGCGAAAGCTCTCTATGCGCCTCAAGAGGTTTCAGATTTTGTCTATGCTCGACATGTGGTTGCTGCTGTTGAGGCTGCAGATGGTCAGATTTTTACGGGCTTTTGTATGGAAGGAACCTGTGGCGTCTTTCATTTATGTGCCGAACGAGCAGCCCTCTTCAACATGTATCAACAATCAGGACAAACCAAGGTCAAGCGCATTATTGCTTTTCGAGACAAACCTCCTTATGGAGAAGGTTCTGGGATGCCTTGTGGGGCCTGTCGTGAATTTCTCCTTGAGCTAGATGCTGAGAATCGTCATCTAGAATTTATGGTGGATTATGAGAGTCGTAAGACCATTACTTTAGGTGGATTGATGCCTCTTTGGTGGGGAGAAGAACGGGCTCGTCAAAGAGAAAATAAAGGGAATGAGTAGAGGAAATAAATAAATGGACAATGTTATTGATGTATCGATTCCAGTTGCTCAAGTTATTGATCAACATCCGGAGGTATTGGATTTGTTGGTGGAGTTGGGCTTTAAACCCTTAGCCAATCCGATCATGCGCAATACAGTTGGGCGCAAGGTTTCTTTGAAACAAGGATCAAAATTAGAAGGTACTCCCATGGAGAAGATTGTGCGAACACTAGAGGCTAATGGCTATGAAGTAGTGGGGCTAGACCAATGAGTGATGAACGAATTCACGTCTTAAGAGATATCTTATTAGAGCTTCATCATGGAGCTTCCCCTGAATCGGTTCAGGAACGGTTTGATGCGACTTTTGCAGGGGTTTCTGCGATTGAGATCTCTCTTATGGAGCATGAACTGATGAACTCAGATGCAGGTGTTACTTTTGAAGATGTTATGGAGCTTTGTGATGTCCATGCTAATCTCTTTAAGAATGCTGTTCAAGGGGTCGAAGTGGCAGATACAGACCATCCAGGTCACCCGGTTCAGATCTTTAAACAGGAGAACTTAGCCCTTCGAGCCGCTATGATGCGGGTCCGCCGCTTGCTGGACAATTATGAGACAACTGAGGATCCTGAGATGATTCAGGAGATTCATAAGGGCTTGTTACGTCAGCTGGGCTTGGTGGGTCAATTTGACCGGCATTACCGTCGTAAGGAAGAGTTGATGTTTCCGATTATGGAAAAATACGGGCATGATTCCCCACCAAAAGTGATGTGGGGAGTGGATGACCAGATTCGAGAACTCTTTGCGAAAGCTTTGGATGCGGCCAAGAAATTACCGGAATCTAGTATTTCTGAAGTCAAGGAGCTCTTTGAAGCCTTTGCACAAGAGTTTGAGGGCATGATCTTCAAGGAAGAGTCGATCCTCTTGATGATTTTGCTGGAGTCCTTCACCCAGGATGACTGGCTCTCCATTGCAGAAGAAAGTGATGCTTATGGTTATGCCATTATTCTCCCAAGTGAGAAATGGGTGCCAAAACGCGTGGACTTCAAGGAGGAAGCGTCTGAAGAGTCAAAAGGTTTAACTGAACCGCTTCCTTCTTCAAATGGAAGCGAGCACCGTCAGGTCATTGAGACCCCTGAGGGACAATTGACCATTACTTTCACGCCTAAGAAAAAAGAAGAGAGCTTCGATCGCCAACAACCACAACCATTTGGTAATGGCTATTTGTCAGTTGAGCAAGCAAATTTGATCTTGAACCAGTTACCAATGGAGATCACCTTTGTCAATAAGGATGATATTTTCCAATATTACAATGATGCTGCACCTTTTGAGGAAATGATTTTTAAGAGGACGCCATCTCAGGTAGGACGCAATGTGGAGCTGTGTCACCCTCCGAAATACTTGGAGAAGGTCAAAGCGATTATGCAGGGGCTTCGTGAAGGGAAAAAAGACAAGTATGAAATGTGGTTCAAATCAGAATCGCGTGGGAAATTTGTCCATGTCACCTATGCAGCCGTGCGTGATGAAGCTGGAGATTTTCAAGGTGTCTTGGAATATGTTCAGGACATTCAACCTTATCGGGAGATCGATACGGATTTTTATAGAGGAATGGAATAAAGATGAGTTACGAAACAGAGTTTATGAAGGAGTTTGAGGAGTGGATCAAGACCCAAGTCATGATCAATGAAATGGCTCTCGAAGAAAGTAAAAAGGTTTTTGATGAAGACCAGGACGAACGAGCTAAAATAGCGATGATTCGCTATGAAAGCCGTTTAGATGCTTATCAGTTCTTGCAAGGAAAGTTTGAAAATTTCCATGCTGGAAAAGGATTTCATGATTTACCAGATGGCCTCTTTGGTGAAAGAAAATATTAAAATGGCCTTATTGAAGGCGTTTTACTAGCTAGATTCACCTGAAAATTGAGCAATGACTTGATTTTTTAGGGGATTGTGATACAATAAAAAAGTTGAAATGACATCAACGGATTATTGAATGGAATTATGGTGATGAAACCTTGTTGCCTTAGGAATTGATCACTGAATTTAGGAGGAAAAATGGCAAAGAAGAACGTAAACCGTGCGAAACAATACAAACATCAAAATAGACATCTTTTGAAAAAAGCTGTCGCAACTGTAACTGCAGCTGTGAAAGAAGCACCTAAAAAGGTCGAGAAAGCTACAAAAGCAGTGGCGAAAGAAGTGAAACAAGCGGCTTCTTCAGTGGAAGAATTTGCTGCAAGTTTGGAAGGTGTAGCCCTTGATCGTGCGCAAACATTTTATGATGAAGGTATTCGCTCTGTTGCGGACTTCGCAAACTGGACAGAGAAAGAGTTGTTAGCCCTTAAAGGAATCGGCCCAGCTACTATTAAAAAATTGCAAGAACTTGGTGTCAAGTTTAAATAATCGCTTTTGTGATTTCTTGCTATTTCCAGGAAAACTTGATAAAATGAACCTGTTAGAGGTGTTTTGAGTCCCACATTTTACAGAAAGTGGCGGTGCTGAGAAGTCCACAGATGTGTCAAAACTGGTTGCTAATGGATGAAATTAAAATATACAAAGTTGCGGGCTCTGCCCGAAATTGGGTGGTACCGCGGATCAACACATTCGTCCCTGTCATTAATCTGACAGGGGCGATTTTTCTTTTGCAACCCTGGCTGAAGGAGCTTGTCATGAAACAATCTTTTAACACTAGTAAACTCTACTATGGTTTTCCGATTTTCATTTTAGGGTATCAGGACCAGAACTTTGGGCACAATATCACGACCTGCAGTTCCTCTTATAGCCTGGGAGATTGGCTCGTCATAGGGGTTGGTGCTGAGGAAAATGCGGCTGACCAGATTAAGCATTATCAACAGTTCAGCGTGAACATCCCTGATGAAAACTTTATGCTTGAGATGGAGCAGGCTGGTTTTATCAGCCATCGGGAGAAGTTGAATCACTTAGAGCTAGACTACGAAATTTCTGAAAGGACTCAGGCTCCGATTTTGGAGGCTTGTCCAGTCGTTTTGGATTGCCAGGTAGATCGAATTATCGAGGAAGATGGCATCTGCCATATCTTTGCCAAGATTATAGACCGTCTGGCTGATCCAGAGCTCTTAGATGACAAGGGGCATTTTAAAAATGACCATTTTGCACCGACTTACTTTATGGGGGACGGTCATCAGCGCGTTTATCGTTATCTAGATGATCGAGTTGATTCCATGGGGAGCTTTATGAAGAAAGCGAGGAAGAAGAATGACAAGAGCTGAACTGCCAGAACGAATCGAAACGGAGCGTCTAGTCTTACGAGTCCGAACAGTGGCTGATGCTGAGGATATCCATGCTTACGCCAGTCTTCCAGAAGTCTCTTACCCAGCAGGCTTTCCACCCGTCAAGACCTTGGAAGACGAGATCTATTACCTAGAGCATATCCTTCCCGATCGCAATCAAAAAGAAAATCTTCCAGCTGGTTACGGCATTGTGGTCAAAGGAACTGATACAATTGTCGGCTCTGTTGACTTCAACCATCGCCACGAAGACGATGTACTGGAGATTGGCTATACCTTGCACCCAGACTATTGGGGCCGGGGTTATGTACCCGAAGCAGCGCGTGCTTTGATTGATCTAGCTTTTAAAGAATTGAACCTTCACAAGATAGAATTGTCTTGCTTTGGTTACAACCTTCAAAGTCAACGAGTCGCGGAAAAGCTTGGCTTTACCCTCGAAGCTCGCATAAGGGATCGCAAAGATGCCCAAGGCAATCGCTGTGATGATTTGAGATACGGCTTGCTAAAGAGTGAGTGGGAAACTCAAAATAAACATTAAAAAGAAATAACTAGAAAGGACGCACACATGTCTAAAGAACTTTCACCTAAATACAATCCAGCCGAGGTTGAGGCTGGTCGTTACCAAAAATGGCTTGACGAAGATGTTTTCAAGCCTTCAGGCGATAAAAAGGCGAAGCCTTATTCCATCGTGATTCCACCACCAAACGTAACTGGTAAACTCCACCTTGGTCACGCTTGGGATACAACTTTGCAAGATATCATCATCCGTCAAAAACGGATGCAAGGTTTTGATACGCTTTGGCTTCCAGGTATGGACCATGCTGGGATTGCCACTCAAGCTAAAGTAGAAGCGCGTTTGGCTGAGGACGGCATCTCTCGTTATGACCTGGGTCGTGAAAAATTCCTTGAAAAAGTTTGGGAATGGAAAGACGAGTATGCCACTACTATCAAGGAACAATGGGGCAAGATGGGGCTCTCTGTAGACTACTCTCGCGAACGTTTCACGCTTGACGAAGGGTTGTCAAAAGCCGTTCGTAAGGTCTTTGTAGAGCTCTACAAGAAGGGCTGGATTTACCGTGGTGAATTTATCATTAACTGGGATCCAAAAGCTCGTACAGCCCTTTCTGATATCGAGGTGATTCACAAGGATGTGGAAGGTGCCTTCTACCACATGAACTACATGTTGGAAGACGGTTCACGTGCCCTTGAAGTAGCAACAACACGTCCTGAGACTATGTTTGGGGATACTGCCGTAGCGGTTAACCCAAATGATGACCGTTATAAAGATTTGATTGGTAAAAATGTTATCTTGCCAATCTTGAACAAGCCAATCCCAATTGTTGGGGATGAACATGCAGACCCTGAATTCGGTACTGGTGTGGTGAAAATCACTCCTGCCCACGACCCGAATGACTTCTTGGTTGGTCAACGTCATAATCTTCCGCAAGTGAACGTTATGAACGATGATGGTACCATGAATGAATTGGCTGGTGAATTCAACGGCATGGACCGCTTTGAAGCTCGTAAGGCTGTTGTTAAGAAATTGGAAGAAATCGGTGCGCTTGTTAAGATTGAGAAGATGACCCACTCAGTTGGTCACTCAGAGCGTACTGGAGTTATGGTTGAGCCACGCTTGTCTACGCAATGGTTCGTGAAGATGGATCAATTGGCGAAAAATGCTATCGCCAACCAAGATACAGACGACAAAGTAGAATTCTACCCACCTCGTTTCAACGATACCTTCCTTCAATGGATGGAAAATGTCCACGATTGGGTTATTTCTCGTCAGCTCTGGTGGGGTCACCAAATCCCTGCCTGGTACAATACTGAGGGTGAAATGTATGTCGGTGAAGAAGCACCAGAAGGCGACGGATGGAAGCAAGATGAAGATGTCTTGGATACTTGGTTCAGTTCTGCCCTCTGGCCATTCTCAACTATGGGCTGGCCGGATGTCGACTCAGAAGACTTCAAACGTTACTTCCCAACGTCAACCTTGGTAACAGGTTACGATATCATCTTCTTCTGGGTGTCTCGTATGATCTTCCAATCATTGGAATTCACTGGTCGTCAGCCATTTAAGAATGTCTTGATCCATGGTTTGATCCGTGACGAGCAAGGACGCAAGATGTCTAAGTCACTCGGTAACGGGATTGACCCAATGGATGTTATCGAGAAATACGGTGCCGATGCCCTTCGTTGGTTCCTTTCAAACGGTTCTGCACCAGGTCAAGACGTGCGTTTCTCTTACGAGAAAATGGATGCGTCTTGGAACTTCATTAACAAGATCTGGAACATCTCTCGCTATATCCTTATGAACAATGAAGGGTTGACCTTGGATGTGGCGCGTGAAAATGTAGCTAAAGTGGCTGCTGGTCAAGCAGGTAACGTGACAGATCGTTGGATTCTCCACAACCTCAACGAAACGATCGGTAAGGTCACTGAAAACTTTGATAAGTTTGAGTTTGGTGTGGCTGGTCACATCCTCTACAACTTCATCTGGGACGAGTTTGCGGACTGGTACGTTGAGTTGACTAAGGAAGTGCTTTATAGCGACAATGAGGACGAAAAAGTCATCACTCGTTCTGTCCTTCTTTACACTTTGGACCAAATCTTGCGTCTCCTTCACCCAATCATGCCATTTGTGACTGAAGAAATCTATGGCCAAATCTCTGAAGGAACAATCGTGACTGCGGAATACCCAGTGGTTCGTCCAGAGTTTGAAAACGAAGAAGCAGCAGCCGGCGTTGAAGCTCTTAAAGATGTGATTCGCTCTGTTCGTAACTCACGTGCAGAAGTGAACGTAGCGCCAAGCAAACCAATCACTATCTTGATTAAGACAAGCGACAGCAAGCTTGATGCCTTCTTCAATGACAACGTTAACTACATCAAACGCTTCACAAACCCAGAACACCTGGAAATTGCAGCAGATGTCGAAGTACCTGACTTGGTTATGTCCAGCATCATCACAGGTGCAGAAATCTACCTGCCACTCGCTGACCTTCTCAATGTCGAAGAAGAATTGGCTCGTCTTGAAAAAGAATTGGCCAAATGGCAAAAAGAACTGGACATGGTTGGTAAGAAACTTAGCAACGAACGCTTCGTAGCCAATGCCAAACCAGAAGTTGTCCAAAAAGAACGCGACAAACAAGCCGACTACCAAGCTAAATATGATGCGACCGTAGCACGTATTGATGAGATGAAGAAGTTGGTGAAATAAACACAGAAACACGGCGGGATGCCGTGTTTTTTTGGTATAATAGACATAATAATTATGAACAGAGAATATAAAGTGATGGGCCAACAAAATTTTTTAAAGAAAAATGGTATTTATTACACTAGTAAATCATTAGCGAAAACTATGATTGATTGTTTAAATATTGATTATACAAAAGAGTTTACAATAATTGAACCCGCTGTTGGAGAGGGACATATTTTTTGTTTAATTGTTGAAGAGTTTCTAGAAAAGAATCAAAATAAATGTCGAGAAAAAATAAAAAAGAAATTGGAAAGTAACTTTTCTGCATTTGATATTAGAGAAGACGCTATTAAACTATGTATTTCAAGGCTTGATAAATTGGTTAGTAAATATTACAATGATCTATCAGTAAATTGGAATGTTTATAGTTTTGATGCGTTAGATTATTATCTAAAATTTGATAAACAAAAAAAATACGATTATGTTATTAGTAATCCTCCATATATTTCAAGAAAAAATATGGGCAAATATATGGTTGAAAAACTAAAAAAATATAGTGAATTCTGTAATCGATTTAACTTTGATATTTATTATTATTTCTTTGAGTTAGGACTATCTCTCTGGAATAAAAAAGGAAAAATAAGTTATATTACTCCAAATAATTATTTGAGAGCTAGAGGTGCTGAAACACTACTTCAAACATTAATCTCTAATAAATATATTGAAAAAATAATTGATTATGGTGATTCATTGAATTTTGAAGATGCAACAACATATACAGCAATTACAGTTATTTCTAATGAAAATGCTAATATAGAGATTGTAAGTTCAAACAATACTCAATTAAAGCATTTTTCATATGATGAACTGCATAACAAAAAAATTTATTATCTATATGATGAAAAATTTAAGTATGAAGGAGGAGGCTCCGTCTTACTGGGAGAAATAGCAGATATAAAAAATGGTTTAGCAACTTTACAAGATAATGTTTTTATTATTGCTGAAGAAGAGATTGTTGAGGATTTGGAAGATCAATATGTTATAGAAAAAAAATCTAGACACTATCTTATTGAGAAAGCTATTTTAAAAAAAGGAGTGCGAGTTTCTAAACTTAATAAAAAATATTATATAATCTTTCCCTATGATGATAGAAATCAGAAAATAATTACATTTAATGAACGTTATCCATATACTTATGACTATTTAAGAAATGAGTTAAATGATTCTTTCCAAGAAAAGTATGGTATTTATTTTGGTCGGACTCAGGGAATGTTGAATTACTATTCTCAAAAAATTATAATACCGAAGGTTGCTAATTTAGAAGATGTTCCATTTAAACAAATTGATTTTGGTTTTGTATTAGCGGGTATTTCAATTGTATTTTTAAGGAATCTGACTCAGTCATCTTATAATAAAATTCTAGAATATTTAAACTCAAAACTTGTAGTTGATTATTTAAAAAGAATATCTAAGAATTATTCATCAGGATATAAAAATATAAGCACTAACGATCTAAAAAAAATTAGAATTCCAATTAAGTTATTTGATGAGGAGTAAAATATGGGTGACAAACTTAACTATATCGTTGAAGATAATATTATTGCAGAGGTTCTAGGTAGAAATAATTTCTCAACAAAAGAATCTGCTCTTTTAGAGTTAATAAAAAATGCTTATGATGCTGGGGCTAGTAATTTAGACATAATTTTCAAAAAATCTGAGAATACTGGGCGTTTATTGCTTGAAATAATAGATGATGGTTCTGGAATGAATGAAAATGATATTAGACAAGCTTGGATGCATGTTGGAAAAAGTACCAGAGATTATAAAGATTCTGATACGGGACGGATTTTTGCTGGATCAAAAGGAATTGGAAGGTTTGCCTTAGCTAGATTAGGTGAATCGGTTGATATGTTCACAAAAAAAAAATATGAAGTTGGTTATCACTGGAAAACAAATTGGAATAGTTCAGAGATTGATATTGATTACAAGATAGCTAGCCAAGGAACTAAAATTCAAATAAATGAATTAAGAGATAAATGGTCAAGCAAGAGTATTAAGCCATTAAAGAAATATATAAGTAAGGTATATAGAGATTGTAAAATGAAAATTTCTATAAAGTTTTTAATAGATGATGGAGATGACATAGAGGAGGTACCTGAATTAATATGGAAAAATCCAAAAATTGGCGAAAAATATCTTGAATCTATTACAATAAATTATGATTCTAAAAATAAAAAACTTTATGGCAAAGTACTTTTGGATGAGTTCAAAGACTCTGTTTTGAAAATGACTAATAAAAATATAAAAGAGTATCATTTTGAACAAAATATGGTTGATGAGTTAAAAAAAGAAATTTCCGAATTAATAATTGAAGAAGAAGACATTGATAAAAAAGATATAACAGACGAAATGATTGCAGAATTATTACAAGAAGTGGGGTCGTTCAAAGGTGAATTATATTTTAGTTTAAATAACGTTACTCAAGTAGATAAAGAAAAATATGAATATAAATATGATACTTTATCAAAAAGATTTAAGGTGGGAGTAATTTTATATAGGAATGCTTTTAGTATAGATTCTTTTGAAGGTAGAACAGACTGGTTAGAACTCGGAAAACGTTCTGCTTCTTCACCAGCCGCTGCTTCGCATCCAACAGGTTCATGGAGAGTTCGTCGAAATCAATTATCTGGCTACATTATAATTGATAAGGAAGAAAATGCTTATATTGAAGATATTTCTAATAGGCAGGGAATTGTTCAAAATATTCATTTTATTATTTTAAAGAAAATCGTTGATAGTGCGTTAAAGGAATTTGAATCTTATAGACAGTCTATAATTAGAGATATCAAAAAAATAAAAGATAAAGAAAATCTGACATCAGGTATAAAAGAAGTTAATATCGAAAATAAAATTAATAGTTTCATTGATCAAAGTAGGTCTATCGAAGAATTAACTATTCAAGATTTAGTTGATGTGAAAAATAGACTATTAGAGTATAAAACTAAAGTTGATGATATTACATATGAAAAATTAGAAGTTGAAGAAAATTATCGCTATGAGGCTCAGTTGTTAAATGTTCTTGCTACTGTACAACTAAAAATAAGTTCGTTAAGTCATGAATTACACAATAATAGGAATACAATTGTTGCAAATCCTGAAAAAATTGAAGAAGCTTTAAAAAGAAAATATGATTGGGAGGAACTAAAGTCTGAAAAGCCAAGTAGTAGGAATATTCCATTATTATTAAAAAATCTTGAAAAAGATTTAGAAAAAGTTTTGGATCTCTCTGATACTATTATAGATGAAAATAAAAAAGAAAGATTTGAACCACGAGAATATAGTTTAGAAGTTCTTGTGGAGGAGATAGTTGAAAAATGGAAAACTCAATATAATTGGGTTAACTTTAAAACTAATTGTACCGGAGAAGATATCATAATAATATCTTACGATTATTTAATGATTATACTCGATAACTTAATTCTTAATAGTGTGCAGGTGAATGAATATAGAAAAGAATTAGAAATATCGGTTGATTTCGATTATAATGAAGGGAAATTATTACTTGAATATTCTGATAATGGCAAAGGACTTGATAAAAAATATAAAAATAATCCATTGAAAATATTAAATGTTCATGAAGGTACTAGAGAAGATGGTCATGGTTTAGGGATGTGGATGGTGAATAACACAGTCTATAAGCTTAATGGTAATATTAGTATTGATGCAGAAACAAAAGGGTTTAATTTAAAAGCAGAAATGAACATATAAAAATTATTAGTGAGGGTATAATATGACACAGCAGATTAAAATAATATATGTGGATGATAAGCTAGATCCATTATTAGTTGATTATCTATATGATTTTAGAAAAGATGGTATAATAATCGTCTATGATGAAATAAAATTTGATAGTAGTAATAGAGATTATGAATCATTATTAACTGATAGTAGAGTTTTAGAATCTGATATTATTGTTATTGATTCTAAGTTGTTTGAAAATGAATATGCAGAATCTGGTTCAAAATTTACTGGTCAAGAATTTAAATTAGTTTTAAGAATTTTAAATCCTTTTATAAAAGTAATTGTAATAACTCAAAATAGGGATTTAGTAAATTATGGGGTTTTAAACAAATTTGCTACTTCTAAAGGTAATGCTTCTCAAGATAATGCTAACGATTTTTATAATAAATCTTTAAAACCTACAATAGAAGAAGCAATAAAAGAAATAGTAGAGATGAGAAGAATTGGGAAGGAATTAGAATTAAACAAAGGTGCTTATGAAGGGTCGTTGATTGTTGAAAAAACACAAAATTTACTTAATAAAATAACATCGTATAGAGAACTGACAGACGAAAAAATCGATGAGCTAATAGATATTATAAAGCAAGAAATATTGGAGAATAGAGATGAGTGATTATCGATTTGTGGGCGAAGAAGAAGCTGACGTTGCAAAAATTATTCAAGAAAAAAATTTATTAGCATATAAAATCGATAAACGAACAATAAAAGATGACAATCGTGGGAAACATTATGATAAAATCAAAAATAAATGTTCTAATTATTATGAGACTTTTCAAGAAATTTATCATCAAAAATGTGGCTACTGTGGTGTTTCAGTCTCTATAAATTCAGCTCCTCAATATGAGTTAGATCATTTTATTAATGAATTACAAAAAACATCTCCAAATGGAAAATCTGTAGATCACATCGAAAATCTTATATTTGCTTGTCGAAATTGCAATCAAGCAAAAAAAGAATTTGATACAAAAAAGATTATTGGTATAGTACACCCTGATGGGGAAAATATAAAAAAAGTCTTTGAACGAGATAAATATTATAAAATAGTTATCTCTCAAGAATATTTAAATAATGAGGAGGTTAAATTATTCTATAGTAAAATGAACTTCGACTACGCATATAGGAAGTTAGATTATCTATTGTTGAACCTTTATTTATCTAAAAATAATAAAATAGATAGAATTTATAATAGATTATTAGAACTTAGAAATAGTTTTCCAAGTTTGAATAAATTGCAATAATATTTTAGAAAGCAGGTTACTACATGACAAATTCTGTAAGTTCGAACCGACCTGAGAAGTACAACATTGCAGCCTTCTTCTCAGGTGTTGGGGGAATTGAGTTGGGATTTGAACAGACCAACGAGTTCAGAGTGGTGTATGCCAATGAATTTGATAAGTATGCGCGTCAGACTTATCGTTTAAATTATCCAAATACGCATTTGGATAGTCGTGATATTCATGCGGTGCAGCCGGAAGAGATTCCTGCTGAGCGTGTGGATGTGATTATGGGAGGATTTCCTTGCCAGGCCTTTAGTATTGCGGGTTACCGCAAGGGCTTTGATGATGATCGTGGGGATCTTTTCTTTGAGTTGCTTCGAATGATTGAGGGGCGTAAACCTCGTGCCATTTTCATCGAAAACGTTAAGAACATGGTCGGTCATGATCATGGCAATACTTTCAAGGTTATTCGTGAGGCCTTGACTGAGAATAACTACTTTATCAAGTGGAAGGTCCTCAATGGGAAAGACTATGGAAATATCCCACAAAACCGTGAACGGATCTACATTGTTGGTTTTGATACAAAAGAAGCCTACGATTTGTTTGAATTCCCAGAGGAAATCAAGCTGACAACGACTTTGGCTGATGTTATTGATTTTGGTGCTAAGCCAGACGAGGCTTACTATTATCGAGAAGGCAAGCAAAATTTCTACGCTGATCTCAAGGCCAATGTGACTAGTCAAGATACGGTCTACCAGTGGCGTCGTCAATATGTTCGTGAGAATAAAAGTGGCGTTGTTCCTACTTTAACAGCCAATATGGGAACAGGTGGGCACAATGTGCCTCTGATCTTGACAGATAGTGGGGAGATTCGTAAATTAACACCAAAGGAGACCTTCAATGTACAAGGTTATCCAAAAACCTTCAAGTTACCTGAGGGTGTTTCCAATGGTCAACTCTATAAACAAGCTGGAAATAGTGTGGTCGTCCCTGTGATTAAACGCATTGCAGAACGGATTGCTTTTGCCCTTAATGAGAGCAATGGTCCGTCACAGATTGATCGTACAGGAAAATTCGCGATTATTTATACCAAGATGAATGGCCAGTTTGAAGGCCAGTCTTATGTGAAAGATTTTGTCTCCACTTATGAGGAAGCAGAGAAGAAGATTGCCTCCTATGAGGATGGTCTTGCCATTTTATCAGACGAAGATTATTTCAGATTGGTAAAAAAACGTGGCAATTTAGAGTTTTACAGCATTATTTAACGAATTATATAAGTAAGAGGACTAGTGAAAATCTAGTCTTCTTTTGATATACTTAAATAAGAAGTGAGGAATGAATGATGTGGGAAAACCTTAAACATGAACAAAAGGAAAAATACAAGACTCTCATTACCAATTTTGCTAGCCTGAGTGAGGCCTTTTCTCAAAAGGCAGAAGCCGAAGATTCTAATGATCGAGAAAACTACGTTGCTCCGATTGTCAATTCAAAATTCCAAGAGACTGTTTTTCAGAAGGCTTTTCATGCGGTTGGGGAGGATATTGCCAATACCTCCTATGATGCTTCGCTGGTCGTTGACGAGCAACATAAGTATTTGGTTGGGATTAAATCCTTTGGTTTGGACTCAGGAGATCAAAAGATTGCTCAGTTCAAGAAAGATTCACAGTCTTGGAACGAGCTGTTGAGTGAAATTCGATTTCATGCTGATATTTCACCGGACAAGGAAACAGCTGATAAAGAAAATGATGCCCGCTATGAAAAACTGGCCCGTGAGATTGCGACCTTGCGAAATCAACGGATTGAATCATCCAAAGCACTCATAAAGGGGTTTCATTCTGATTCTAGTCATGTAGAAGCTGTGTATCATGTCTTGATGCCGACCTCGAAAGGTCACAAACCACAGATACACGTAGGAGAGACGACTTATTTGCCGGTTGATTTAGACAATCTCAAAATTCTTGGCTCAACGACCAAGAACAATCCGACAAATTTCCGTTTCACAGATGGCCATCATGATTATAAATACACGGCTGCAGATAGTCAACTCCATATGACCTTTAGAAATAAGGAGATTGTGGTTGATACCTGGGATGTGAATTATGTTGAAGATCCCTTTTATCTCTTTGAACATCTTCACTTATTGACCTCAGAAAAAAGTGATTCAGATATTCTTGAGACGGTGTCGTGGGTGATCACAGATAAGCATGGAAATGTAGAAGAAAATTCGGGTTTTAACGCCTTTAATGGTGGATCAAAATTGGCCAAAAAAGAGCGCTTGCCACGGATTTTAAAGATTCAGGATAAATTTAAAGACAGTCTCGCTCCAGAAGAACTAGCTTTTGTGACCTATTCTTTAGAAGAAATCCTCTTGAAAAAATGGTCTAGCAAGGAAGAAAAAGCTCAGATGAAGTCCATTCGTGAGGACTTGATTCGCTTTGTACACGAGACAGGGAACGAAAAACTCATTAAAGAAATTGAACAGCTGGTGTATCGTCCGGTCAGTGAAGTGTATATCCCTCTTCCAGACTCCAAACATTTCCATGAGGAGCGTCCAGACTTTTTTGGTAAAGATATTGGAAGGTTTGAGCCAGGTACAAGTAAACTTGTGCTCCCAAAAGAAGAACGGACCTTTAAGCTACGATTTTTATCATCAGGTGATGTGATTACTGCCTATATCAACCAAGAAGCTGGGAAGGCCATTCAATCAACTGATAAGCAAGAAATACTTGGCAATTGGATTCTTCGTGGGGTCTTTCAGCTAAAGGATAGAGAGATCTTAACGGGTAAGAAACTTTCTCAGCTAGAAATCAATGGTATCCGTCTTTCCAAATTCAAAAATGGTGAAATTGGCATTGACTTCATCTGGA
Source organism: Streptococcus parasanguinis (assembly GCA_018377375.1). Classification (GTDB taxonomy): domain Bacteria; phylum Bacillota; class Bacilli; order Lactobacillales; family Streptococcaceae; genus Streptococcus; species Streptococcus parasanguinis_N. Next base: position 13,095 of record JAGZZN010000019.1, on the reverse strand, counting down.
TTGACGTGGACAATCCTCCTGCAGATGCGATTGGTTGGGTAGCGAAATAGAGAGTAACCGACTATTCATAGGACTACAAAAACACCACCTCCTAGTCTTAGGGGGTGGTGTTATGCTTTAGACCATTTGCCAGAAATAATCGATGATATAGGTCAGGCCGTAGGTGTAGATGACGAGGGTGATGGGTTTGCAGAGGATGATGATGGTCATGTAGCGTTTGAAGGTCATATTGGTCAGACCTGCCAGCATACAGATGAAGTCAGCGGGACTAACCGGCCAGATCATCATGAAGATAAAGAAGCGATCGAACCGCTTGCCTTCATTGAGCCAGCCAATGTACTTGTCGTAGGTCTTCTGACTGACCATAGATTGGACGAACTTAGGCCCGTACATTCTCGCAAGGTGGAAAATAATGGCACAGCCAATTACGATGCCGATGTAATTGTAGATGGTCCCGATAATATGACCATAGATGAAAACACCTGCTACAGATGTCAGGGCGCCGGGAATAATAGGGACCACTGTCTGAAGGATCTGAAGAAAGATAAAGAGAGGTGGACCAAAGATTCCAGCTTGCAAAATAAAGGCAGACAGAGTTTCCTTGGATTGAAGGATGCCAGCAAAGTAGGCCCAGATACAAAAGGCCAAGGTCCCAAGAGCTCCAATGATGGACGACCAATTAATGATGCGCTGGAGAAGAGGAGAGACCTCTTTTAAGCTTGTTTGTTTCATAAAAAATTCCGAGTTCTTTTTCTTCTACTATACCATGTTTTTGGAACTTTGTAAGGATTTTGTCTATTTTTTGAGTAGTGAAAGCGACCTGATCGGAGTCTGTCGCTGTTTTAGTCGTGAAGCGGGTGCAAAATGGGCCTTTTTATGCTACAATGAAAGGAGTATAAAAAATGGAGAAAAACGTGTCAATCGAAAATTACAAACCAGATTTTGCGGTGGAAGCAGCCTATGATCTCACCGTTACAGACTTGAAAAAACAGGGTATTAAGGCAGTCCTTGTGGATTTGGATAATACCTTGATTGCTTGGAATAATCCGGATGGAACTCCTGAGATGCGCCAATGGTTGCATGACCTTCGTGATGGGGGGATTCGGGTTATCGTGGTGTCTAATAATAGTCCCAAACGGGTCAAGCGCGCTGTTGAGAAATTTGATATTGACTATGAGGCCTGGTCGCTCAAACCCTTTACTTTTGGGATTGATCGTGCCCTCAAACGTTTCCACTATGAGAAAAATGAAGTAGTCATGGTCGGGGATCAACTGATGACGGATATCCGGGCTGCCCATCGTGCAGGCATTCGTTCGATTTTGGTCAAGCCTTTGGTCGAGCATGACTCGATCAAGACCCAGATCAACCGGGCGCGTGAACGCCGTGTCATGAAGCAAATGGCCGAAAAATATGGTCCGATTGTATATAAAAAAGGAATTTAAGAATGGAAGAATTATTCTGTATTGGCTGTGGAGCCCCCATTCAGACAGAAAACAAAGAGGGGTTAGGCTATACTCCCCAATCAGCTCTTGAAAAGGGCTTGGAAACAGGAGAAGTCTATTGCCAACGCTGTTTCCGTCTGCGTCACTACAATGAAATCACAGATGTGCATCTGACAGATGATGATTTCCTAAAACTCCTTCACGAGGTAGGAGATAGTGATGCTCTCGTGGTCAATGTAGTGGATATTTTTGACTTTAATGGCTCCGTTATCCCTGGCTTACCACGCTTTGTATCAGGAAATGATGTCCTCTTGGTCGGAAACAAAAAAGACATCTTGCCCAAGTCTGTCAAGGATAGCAAGGTGACGCATTGGTTGATGGAGCGGGCCCACGAAGAAGGGATGCGTCCTGTCGATGTGGTCCTCACCTCTGCTCAAAACAAGAGTGCGATCAAGGACTTGATGGAAAAGATCGAGCAGTACCGCAAAGGCCGTGACGTCTATGTGGTGGGTGTGACCAACGTTGGGAAATCGACCCTCATCAATGCAATCATCCAAGAAATCACTGGAGATAAGGACATCATCACGACCTCTCGCTTCCCGGGAACGACACTAGACAAGATCGAAATCCCACTGGACGATGGATCCTATATCTACGATACACCAGGGATTATCCATCGCCACCAGATGGCCCACTATTTGACGGCGAAAAATCTCAAGTATGTCAGCCCTAAAAAGGAAATCAAGCCCAAGACTTATCAGCTCAATCCAGGGCAAACCCTCTTCTTGGGCGGCTTGGGACGCTTTGACTTTATCAAGGGAGAAAAGCAAGGTTTCACTGCCTTCTTTGACAACGAACTCAAGCTTCACCGAACCAAGCTAGAAGGAGCGACGGCCTTTTATGACAAGCATGTCGGTGGCTTACTAACTCCACCTAACAGCAAGGAAAAAGAAGAGTTCCCATCCTTGGTTTCTCATGAGTTTACCATCAAGGACAAGACAGACCTGGTCATCTCAGGACTCGGCTGGATCCGCGTCAATGGAGAAGCCAAAGTAGCTGTCTGGGCACCAGAAGGCGTCGCCGTCGTCACCCGCAAAGCTATTATTTAAAAATTTGTAATAGAATGAATTGAAGAGCGCACGAAGTGAGCTCATAAAGAGATCGTTATTGCCGTGGTGTAGTTGCCAATCGATCGATTGGCAAGGGCAAAATGGAGACCAAGGCTCCATTTTGAGGTGAGGAAATCCATTTTTCAAAGATGAGATCTTTGAAAAATTAGTTCCGGCCGTCCCCACCACTTAAAATAACGATCAAAAAAAGGAAGTAAAAACATGACATTAACATCTAAACAACGGGCTTTCCTCAACAGCCAAGCCCACAGCCTCAAACCCATTATCCAAATCGGGAAAAATGGGCTCAATGACCAAATCAAAACTAGTGTGCGCCAAGCGCTAGATGCGCGTGAACTCATCAAGGTGACACTTCTTCAAAATACGGATGAGAATATCCATGAAGTCGCAGAAATCTTGGAAGAAGAAATCGGTGTGGAAACGGTCCAAAAGATTGGTCGGATTCTCATCTTATTTAAACAATCGAGCAAAAAAGAAAATCGTAAAATTTCAGCGAAGGTAAAAGAAATTTAAGACATCGAGGAGAGCAAACCTATGGCAATTGAACTATTGACTCCCTTTACCAAGGTAGAGTTAGAGCCAGAGATCAAAGACAAGAAACGCAAACAAGTTGGTATTTTGGGTGGAAATTTCAATCCGGTCCACAATGCCCATTTGGTCGTTGCGGATCAAGTGCGCCAACAATTAGGGTTAGATAAGGTGCTCTTGATGCCTGAGTATGAGCCACCGCATGTCGATGCCAAGGGGACGATTGCAGAGCACCATCGCCTTGAGATGCTGGAATTAGCCATTGAAGGCATTGAAGGTCTGGAGATCGAGACGATCGAGCTCGAACGTAAAGGAATTTCCTATACCTACGACACCATGCTCTTGCTCAATGAACGGGATCCAGACACAGATTATTACTTCATTATTGGTGCAGATATGGTAGATTATTTACCAAAATGGCACCGCATCGATGAATTGGTGGAGATTGTACAATTTGTCGGGGTACAGCGACCACGCTATAAGGCAGGAACTTCTTATCCGGTGATCTGGGTGGATGTTCCTCTCATGGACATCTCCTCTAGTATGGTGCGTGATTTTGTAGCCAAAGGCCGGACGCCAAATTTTATGTTGCCAAAACCAGTCTTGGACTACATCAAGAAAGAAGGATTGTATCAATGACCTATGAAAACTATCTAGGCTTTTCTCGTGAGGTCTTGCTTGAAAAAATGCGTCAAATCCTGCCAGAAAAGCGGCTAACCCACTGTTTAGGGGTTGAGAAGGCTGCGCGTGACTTGGCCAAACGCTATGGAGCAGATGAAGAGCAGGCTGGACTAGCAGGTTTGTTACATGACTACGCCAAGAAATTATCAGATCAGGAATTTCTGGACTTGATCGATCGCTATGAGCTGGATCCAGCATTAAAAAACTGGGGTAACAATGTCTGGCATGGGATGGTCGGGATTTACAAGATTCAAGAAGACCTCGGACTGACAGATCCAGCCATTCTTCGCAGTATTGAGATTCACACCGTGGGGAGTGGACAGATGTCAACCTTAGACAAGATTGTCTATGTGGCAGATTATATTGAACACAACCGGGCCTTTCCAGGGGTAGAGCAAGCACGTGATATCGCTCAAGTTTCTTTGGATCGTGCTGTGGCCTATGAGACGGCTCGCACAGTCGAACACCTGGCCCACCAAGGATTGCCCATTTATCCCCAAACCCTTGAAACCTATAACGCCTTTGTGAAGTATTTGAAAGAGGAGCAGTGAGTGAAAACAGCTTTTATCATTATTGATGTACAAAATATCTTAGTGGAAACAGGTTTTGAGACAGAAAAGCTCGTAGAGAAGATCGCTTATTTACAAGATCAGGCTAGAAAACAGCAGATTGAAATCATCTATATACAGCATATTGAAACGCCAGAGGCTTTAACTTCGGAAGATTGGCAATTATCGCCCCTGTTGAAAAGACAGGAGAATGAAAAGGTATTTCAGAAGCGATACAATAGCATGTTTAAGGAGACAGGATTAAAAGAATACTTGGATCAACAAGGGATTGAGCAACTAGTCCTGTGTGGTATGCAGACAGAATATTGTGTCGATACATCCGTCAAAGTGGGGTTTGAATACGGCTACAAGCTGGTCATTCCAGAAGGAGCTGTCACAACCTTTGATGGAGAGGATATTCCGGCAGAAACGCTTAATGAATTTTATGAAAATATTTGGGCAGAACGTTTTGCGGATGTCTTAGATTACAAATCAATTTTTTAAGGAAAGAGGATTACATGAAAGAAAAAGAACTACTTGAACTAGTTGTCAAAGCAGCAGATGAAAAGCGTGCAGAAGACATTGTCGCTTTGGATGTTCAAAGCTTGACCAGCGTGACAGACTACTTTGTCATCGCAAGCTCTATGAACAGCCGTCAGTTGGAAGCTATTGCTGAAAATATTCGCGAGAAGGTCGTTGAAGCTGGTGGCAATGCCAGCCACGTCGAAGGTGATTCAGCTGGAGGTTGGGTCCTTCTTGACTTAGGTAGTGTGGTGGTCCATGTCTTCTCAGAAGAAATGCGTACTCACTATAACCTAGAAAAGCTATGGCACGAAGCAAGTGCTGTCGATCTTTCAGCAGCCTTAGCATAAGCAGGTAAACTCAGTTGGTAGCAACTGAGTTTTGTTGGTTAAATTGAAATTCTATGGAAAGAAAGGATGGGGCCTCGTGTTTGGTTATTTTCTTAATTGAACACGAGCTAAAAGCTTTGAGAAAAAGAGGAATTCCCTTTGTATCTGACGATACGGCAGAAAGTTTCCTATTTTCTCTTTGCTAACGCTCTTTGTATCTTAGAAAGGATTTGAACCCGTCCTGTACTCCTCGGAAAATAGATAGCACTCCTTGGAGTTTAGCTCCATCGTCGTGCTCCTAATTTTCTATCGGATTACGGACGGACTTGGTATCATGAATATGGCGACTTATGAAACGTTTGCGGCGGTCTACGATGCGGTCATGGATGATAGTCTGTATGATTTGTGGACGGATTTTTCTCTCCGGCATCTCCCTAAAAGCAAGGATCGGAAAAAATTATTGGAATTGGCTTGTGGGACAGGGATTCAATCTGTTCGCTTTTCCCAAGCTGGGTTTGATGTGACAGGATTAGACCTGAGTGCTGACATGCTGAAAATTGCTGAAAAAAGAGCTGCTTCAGCCAAGCAGAAGATTGATTTTATCGAGGGGAATATGTTGGATCTCTCGCAAGCAGGCACTTATGATTTCGTGACCTGCTACTCGGATTCTATCTGTTATATGCAAGACGAGGTAGAAGTAGGAGATGTCTTTAAAGAAGTGTATAATGCCCTCAATGAGGACGGAGTCTTTATCTTTGATGTCCATTCAACCTATCAGACGGATGAGGTTTTCCCAGGCTATTCCTACCACGAAAATGCAGAAGACTTTGCCATGCTCTGGGATACCTATGAGGATGCAGCCCCTCACTCGATCGTCCATGAGCTGACCTTCTTTGTGCAAGAAGAAGATGGTTCCTTTAGTCGGCACGATGAAGTTCATGAGGAACGCACTTATGAAGTTTTAACCTATGACATCTTATTGGAGCAGGCTGGCTTTAAATCTTTCAAATTGTACGCAGACTTTGAAGATAAGGAGCCGACAAAGACCAGCAAACGATGGTTTTTTGTAGCACAGAAGTAGGCCAGCATGACAGTTACAGGTATTATTGCAGAATTTAATCCCTTTCACAATGGTCACAAGTACCTGCTTAAACAGGCAGAAGGGCTGAAGATTGTGGCCATGTCTGGGAATTTTGTTCAACGTGGGGAGCCTGCCATTGTAGACAAGTGGACACGGGCCCAGATGGCTTTGAAAAATGGAGCGGACCTGGTGGTTGAGCTCCCCTTTCTCGTGGCTGTTCAGTCGGCTGATCATTTTGCTAAGGGAGCGGTAGAAATCTTGTCCCGTCTGGGAATCGACCAATTGACCTTTGGGACAGAAGAAGTCTTGGATTACCAAGCGATTGCTACAGTTTATGCGGAGAAAGAGGCGGAAATGGAAGCTTTCCTGCGAAGTCTTCCAGAAGATTTATCCTATCCACAAAAGACCCAAAAAATGTGGGAAACCTTTGCTGGAGTGGAGTTCACAGGAGATACTCCCAATCATATCCTGGGCTTGGCTTATGCCAAGGCCTGTGCTGGGAAGGGGATTGCGCTCAAGGCTATCCAACGGCAAGGTGCAGGCTACCATTCAGAAGAAAAAGAGGCGGCCTATGCTTCTGCGACTAGTCTACGCCTACACAAGGAAGATCAGGACTTTGTCGCTAAATTCATGCCCAATAGCCAACTCTTTCAGTCGGCTCCACAGGTATCTTGGGAGGATTATGACCAACTGCTCCGTTATCAAATCCTAACACATCCGGATCTGACACAGATTTTTCAAGTCAATGAAGAACTGGCCCATCGGATAAAGGATGCGATTCGAAGTGCTAACTCTGTGGAAGACCTAGTGGAGAAAGTCGCAACCAAGCGCTATACCAAGGCTCGTGTCCGCCGCATCTTGACCTACATCTTGGTAGGGGCGATGGATCAAGCTCTTCCCGACGCCATTCATGTCTTAGGATTTTCCGCAAAGGGGCAAGCCCACCTCAAAGGCTTGAAAAAATCAGTAGAAATTGTGACTCGAATTGGTAAGGAACCTTGGGACAGTTTGACCCAACAAGCGGATCAGGTGTATCAACTAGGGCATCCCCAATTGCCAGAACAGATCTGGGGGCGGGTGCCAGTGAGAGTGGAAGAATAAAATGTCTCACGGAAATCTCCTTTTCCCCAAAAATAAAGGTGTTTTTGTCACATAAGGTAAGAAGTTTATGATGCACGGAAACAATATTTATCTACTGTCTAAAAATTCCTTTTAGACAGTAGATTTTTTTACCAAATTTAGAAGCTTTTTTACGAATAATTAAGTGGAGAGGGAAAAACTTGTACAAGTTCCTGACAAGTTTTTCTTTTTCATGTATAATAAAAGAAAAGAGGTAGAATGAGGTATGGCAATGGAAGCAGTCGTTTATTCAACATTCCGCAATCATTTGAAGGATTATATGAAGAAGGTGAATGATGAGTTTGAGCCTTTGACGGTCGTGAATAAGAATCCAGACGAAGATATTGTGGTCATCTCTAAGAGCGAGTGGGACAGCCTACAAGAAACCCTGAGACTAGCTCAGAACAAGGAATTGTCAGATAAGGTCTTGCGGGGCATGGCAGAAGTCCGAGCTGGTCAGGTTCAACTCCATGAGATTGAGGGGTAACAGATGTTACTCAAGTTTACAGAAGATGCCTGGAAGGATTATTGTTACTGGCAAAGTCAGGACAAAAAAACACTGAAGCGAATCAATAGCCTTATCAAAGAGATCCAAAGGGACCCATTTGCTGGGATTGGTAAGCCTGAGCCCTTGAAATATGACTTTCAAGGAGCATGGTCAAGACGGATTGATGCAGAGAATCGCCTGATTTATATGCTAGATGAGTCAGGTGTCGCTTTCCTCTCTTTTAAAGATCATTATTAAGTCTTTAAAAGAGGAGCTTTTTGATAGTTAGGATAGCTATTTAAAATTCAGAACTCGAAGAAAATTCCTATAGAATCCCCTTGCTAAAAATAGAAAAATCTAGTCTAACTTCGATGATTTGTGATATAATGTTAAAGATTGAAAATAATTTGAAAAAATTTAAGGAGAATCCTCATGGGACGTAAATGGGCCAATATTGTTGCCAAGAAAACTGCCAAAGATGGTGCCAACTCAAAAGTGTATGCCAAATTTGGTGTGGAGATCTATGTAGCTGCTAAAAAGGGTGAACCAGATCCAGAACTAAATACTGCTTTGAGATTCGTTATTGACCGTGCGAAACAAGCGCAAGTGCCAAAACACGTGATTGATAAAGCGATTGATAAGGCAAAAGGAAACACTGACGAAACCTTTACAGAAGGACGTTACGAAGGATTTGGACCAAATGGTTCGATGTTGATCGTTGATACTTTGACTTCAAACGTTAACCGTACAGCTGCCAATGTCCGTGCTGCTTTTGGTAAAAACGGTGGGAACATGGGAGCTTCCGGTTCTGTATCTTACCTCTTTGACAACAAGGGAGTTATCGTCTTTGCTGGTGATGATGCCGATGCCATCTTTGAGCTTTTGCTTGAAGCAGATGTGGATGTAGATGATGTCGAAGCAGAAGAAGGAACGATCACAGTCTACACTGCTCCAACTGATCTTCACAAAGCAATCGTTGCTTTGCGTGAATCAGGTGTCGAAGAATTCCAAGTAACAGAATTGGAAATGATTCCTCAATCAGAAGTTGAGTTGTCAGGTGAAGATTTGGAAACATTTGAAAAACTTTACAGCGTTCTTGAAGACGACGAGGACGTACAAAAAATCTACACCAACGTAGATGGATTCTAATCACTCGTAAGGACTGTAGTGAATCCCATAAATCAAGAAAAAGGATAGCTTCTTAGATCAAGCTATCCTTTTTCTCTGTTTGATGAGGAACTATCTTTTGTAAGTGATGTCCTGTATAAGCGTAAATACGGGTCAGTGGTGATTGGGAGAGTGTGGAAACCTTAAAATAGAAATAATGGTCTCGATGATCCCGACTTTTAGTATGGTGAAGACGAAAGTAGTTTCGCTGGCCTGCTGCCATAGAGTGGAGAATATCGTCTTCTAAAAAGACGAGCGGCGTAGAAGTAGCGGCCCACTTGTAAAAGTCTGTCTCAAATTGGTGGTAATTCTCCGAAAAATAATCAAATTGTAATTCGTGTTTAGTTTGAATAGGTTTCATAGGCTGTTTCCTCAGATTCAATAAAAATGATAGAGTCTACGAGGAGACGGTGGTAGTGGCCATCGCTTTTGAGAAGAACCTCAGAAGCAGATAAGGTGTGAATCGAACCTGTGTAGGTAGCAAATTGATTCCCCTCTAGAGTTGTGATCGAAATCGTCGTTTGTTGTTGAAAGGCCTGCTCCAGGAGCTGGATCTGTTCAGCAAGTGGAAGAATCATGAGCTGACTGCGGTCAATTTCTTTTGTATGCAGGGCAGTTGTGTGCTCGGATAAAAAGAAGCCAGCCCATTTGGCCATACCACGATCTTGAAACTCGCGGGCGGATTGATAAGGGAGATAAGAACGGTCAATCATGTTAATCCATCTAAGCCTCCTGCGGAATGTCCGCCTGTTAGTTTACTGCGTGCAATGGCGCGTGAGTTTTCTAGTAATGAGGAGCCTTTCTGAAGAGAGGTAAAGCCAAATTGATCCCGAATGCGGTCAATGGTCTGCTGGAGTTTCTCCTCTTTTTCCAAGGCTACTGGGTCATCGAAGAGAGAAAGGAGTTGAAGAGACTCCTCGACAAGTTCTCCATAAAAAACACCAATCTGCCGAATGGCGCCTCCTTCGTACTTGGAGCGAAAGAGCCGCAGAACCGTATCGGATAAAACCTTGGTGGATTGGGTAGGCTCAATCTTTTGCTGGCAGTGAATGGACGGAAGCCCCTCGATTTTGGAGTAGGAGGCATGAATGGAGACCAGCTGGGTCTTCTTTTTTTTCCGTCGCAAGCGAATAGCCACCTGTTCAGCCATCTCCCGAAATACCAGTTCAATGTCGGTTTGTAGATGGTAGTCATAGGGCAAGATTTGAGAGTTGCCAATGCCTCGTGATTTCGGACGATAAGGCTTGTGGACATTGCTTTCATCAATGCCATGAGCATGGAACCACAGTTGAAGGCCCATGACTCCGAATTCTTTCTTTAAGAGATCTGGGTGAGCCTGGGCCAGTTCAGCAATCGACGTGATCCCGATCTTTTGCAATCGTTTTTCAGTACGACGTCCAATGCCCCAAAAATCAGTGAGCTGGGGCAGTTTCCAGACCTTACTTTCTACATCTTCATAAGACCAATTGGAGCGCATATTTCGGCAATGCTTAGCTTCATTGTCCAAGGCTAGCTTGGCAAGAAGGGGATTGGCATTGCTGAGGCCGATGGTAGAGTAGATTCCAGTTTCCTGCCAGATCCTTTTTTGGATCCTGGCAGAAAGGAGATCCAGTTTTTCCTTTCGAGAGAGGGAGGGATCTGGAATAAAATAATTTAAGGAAGAGGTCAGATCGATAAAGCCTTCGTCAATCGAGTAAGGGAAAATATCATCTGGTGCCGCAAATTCCTGAAAGACCTTCTGAATTTCCATATTGACCTGAATGTAAGCATTCATCCGTGGAGGCACAATCAGGGTTCTCTTGGCCCAGGATTCAATGGATGCAATAAAGGCTGGATCTGTGGGCAATCCTTGTTTTTTGGCGGCGTAGCTATTAAATTTTCTGGTTTTGAGGTCAAAAGGTAGGTCGTAGCTACGGCTAACATTTTTCTTGCCGAAGACTTGTTTGAAAACGGGAGAGCTCGCCAAAATCAGGCCAGCTGAATTGTCGCTCCGACTCATGACGCAAAGAGAAGTCGTCAAGGGATTGAGCCCCAGACGGACACATTCACAACTGGCATAAAAACTTTTCATATCCACAAAAGCAATATCAGAATGAGGCTCACGTGAATAATCAAATAGCATATTTAAACCTCGAGTGGAAGAAAATGACCGACCACAATGCCGACGATTTTGGGCTCGTCTTCATAGGGAGCAAATAAATCGTCGTAATCAGGGTTGATGGATTCTAAGCGCAAACCTTCCGCTTCCCGATAGACTTTCTTGATGTAGGTTTTTCCATTCCAGATGAGGGCGTAGACAGCACCATCATAGTCAAAGCCAGTCTGCTTCATGAGGGCAACAGAGCCATTGGGATAGAGAGGTTCCATCGAATCTCCGGATACCCAAGAAGCAAAGTCATGCTGGATCTCTTGGTCAAAATAGACGGTTTCATAGTCCGTTTCGTTGTCATAAAAAGTGTGTCCTAAACCGGCTGCCAACTCAATCGAAAGAACCTTATAAGCAGTCAAGGAAACAACTTTTTGCTGCTGTTCCAATAACTGGCTGGCCAACTGGTCGACTTTCTTTTGATGAGGTGGGGTTAATAAAGGGTAGGTGTAGAGTGCAGACTCTTTGTTAATAAAGTAGTCCTCTTTAACGGAGAGGCGCTTGGCCAACCTCCTGAGATTTTTTTCGTGTGGCTCCGCTAAGCCATTCTCCCAACTGGAGTAAGTCTTGCGAGAAATCTTGAGCTCCTCGTAGACATCTGCTTGGGTTAAGCCTTTTTCCAGGCGTCTTTCTTTTAGTTTTTTTGCATCAAACATGTCACTTCTCCTATGTAACGTTTTAAAAGTTACATACAGTTTATCAAAAATGAATCCTTTTTGCAAGAGAAAAATTCAGTTGAAAACGAATGAAAAGACTTGATTTTGATTGAAAAAAGAGTATAATCATTTCTAAAATGTCTATAAATGAGGAACTATATGAAAAAAAGTTTTATCCACCAACAAAAAGAAATTTCGTTTGTTAAAACGACTTTTACACAATATTTAAAAGATAAATTGGACATCATTGAAGTCCAAGGGCCAATTTTGAGCAAGGTCGGAGACGGGATGCAGGATAACCTTTCTGGGATTGAACATCCGGTATCTGTAAAGGTCCTTCAAATTCCTGATGAGACTTATGAAGTCGTGCATTCACTCGCAAAATGGAAACGCCATACCTTGGCACGTTTTGGTTTTGGCGAAGGAGAAGGTCTCTTTGTCCATATGAAGGCCCTTCGTCCAGATGAAGATTCGCTAGATGCTATCCACTCTGTTTATGTAGACCAATGGGACTGGGAAAAAGTCATCCCAAATGGTCAACGCAACATCGCCTACCTCAAAGAAACGGTTGAAAAGATCTACAAGGCGATTCGTTTAACAGAACTAGCAGTAGAAGCGCGCTATGATATTGAGTCAGTTCTTCCAAAACAAATTACCTTCGTTCACACAGAAGAATTGGTGGAACGCTATCCAGATTTAACTCCAAAAGAGCGTGAAAATGCCATTGCCAAAGAATTCGGAGCCGTTTTCTTGATCGGGATTGGTGGAGAGCTTGCAGATGGCAAACCACATGATGGACGTGCACCTGACTACGATGACTGGACAACAGAGTCTGAAAATGGCTACAAGGGCTTGAATGGTGATATCCTCGTCTGGAATGACGTTCTAGGTTCAGCCTTTGAGCTGTCTTCAATGGGAATCCGTGTCGATGAAGATACGCTTCGCCGTCAAGTTGCGATCACAGGGGACGAGGATCGTCTCCAATTAGAGTGGCACAAAGCTTTGTTAAATGGTCTTTTCCCACTTACAATTGGTGGAGGGATCGGACAATCTCGTTTGGCGATGTTCTTGCTTCGTAAGAAACATATCGGTGAAGTCCAAACCAGTGTCTGGCCTCAATCTGTCCGCGATGAATATGAAAATATCCTATAAGGAAGAAAGAGAGTGGGACAGAAATCGGTAATTCGTTAGAATTCGATTTCATCGTCCCACCTCCGCACAGTTGAGTAGGGCTGTAAAAGCTGATGAAATCAGCGTAG
>JAGZZN010000018.1 GCA_018377375.1 Streptococcus parasanguinis | reverse complement strand
CGCTGATTTCATCAGCTTTTACAGCCCTACTCAACTGTGCGGAGGTGGGACGACGAAATCGAATTCTAACGAATTACCGATTTCTGTCCCACTCTCTTTATTTTAAAGATGATACAAATCTTCTACAATGGCAGCTACTTTTTTAATATCTCCCAACATCCCCCGCATTTCAAAATCGGCTAACATAGGGAAACCAAAGCGTTGGCTGTACTGCTTAGCGGTTAAACAATATTGATTGTTAAAATTCCGATTGCCTGATCCAACCACTCCTAAGCACTTGCTGGCGTTGTCTCCGTAAGCAATAAAATCCGCAACATCTGTCGTCAAAATTTCCACATCGCCGTTGTCAACACCATTTCCACCCTCCAAATAGGTTGGCAAAAAAGTAACAAAAGGATTGGTCATTTCAAAGAAGGGCTGGCCCTCTTTGACCAGGTCTTTCACATGAACTTTCTCGATTTCAAGTCCGGGATGGGCTTCCAGCAAATAGTCACTTAAGCGACGGACAAAACTCTCTGTATTTCCACTCAGACTAATATAAACAAAGGATACTTTCATCTTTTTTCTCCAATCAAGAAGCTCTCTTATCCTCTAAGAGAGCTCCCTTTAAACTTATCTATTATGCCCTAGCTTGAGCTTTTCTCAAACGCAAGGTTTTATACAAAACAATTCCAAGGAAGAGAAGAGATAAAGCAGTCAAGAGTAACAAAGCAATGGACGAAGATGCCAGATATCGTTGGCGAAGGGACGGGGTTGAAAAACTAGCTAATAGTGGACGCCCTGCAAAATAATTATAGCAAGAGAAGGCTTGACTTAATAAAATCTGCCCCATGTAAGTATAATGGGCTGTTAACAGATCCTGCTTCATAAAGAGGAAATAGAAAGTTGCAAGCAAGGCAATCAGAATCAGGGAAACAAATAAAAAGGTTAATGGAGACTGATTGAGTTGGGCTGATTTCTCATAATATGTCACATAGTCAGCTTTGTCTTGAGCCGTTGTTAAACCAAGTTGTTTCGCAAAATCATCTGTCAACTCAAAACTCTTTGAAGCTCCAAAGGTTGAGACAGCTGATGTTAGGGTTCCAACCGTAGAGAAAAATAACAGGATATAAAGATAGATAGGTTTCTTTTTCATACAAACTCCTTTTCATTTCTTACACCCTATTATATCGCGATACAGATAGAAAGGCAAGCGCCTCAAAACCGTGGAAGTACTTGCCTGATCACTGATACGTTCAAATGAAATTCATTTGGAAAAGTAATGTGTGCAAAAGATGAAAAGCCATCGCAACTGTATCATTGGAATGATTAGAGATATAACGGAGTCCTATAAACTTTCATTCGAACACCACCAGTATACCTCATTCTCTTCTTCTTGTGTCATCCATTTCTATTCTGCTTCATTTCGACACGATTTGGTCTATAAAAGCCATTTCCTCTCCTTATCCAAAAACTATTCTGTTCTATTTCTCAACTATTTGGTCATCACTCCATCAAAAAAGCCAGAAGAACTTGCCTTCTGACTTTCTTTATTTAGATGAATAAACGAAAGAAATAAGAATTAATCTTCTTTTTTCTTGCGAGCAAGACCCAATCCAAGCAATCCAGCCATCGCACCTGCAAGAACAGCTACAGTTGAGCTTTCTGTACCTGTATTTGGAAGCGCAGGTGTTTGTGGTTGCGCAGGTTGTACAGGCTGTTCCGGAACTTCAGGAGTTGGTTCGGTTGGAACCTCTGGAGTTGGTGGAACGATTGGTGTAGGTGGAACAATTGGTGTTGGTGGGTTGTATGGAGTTGGTGGAGTTGGAGGAACTGGTGTTGGTGGGGTTGGAATATCTGTTTCCGTTACCACTTTGTTCTTATGCCATTTCACTTCAGCTGATTGAGGTTCCTCAGTTTTCGGAATTGTTTTGTATTTTGGTTGCTCAGGGGCTTTTGGTTCAATTGGAGAAACTGGAGAAACCGGTCCGACTGGTGTTGGTGGAGTCGGTTCTTTAATTTTTTCAATTTCCTCTTTCACCGGTTTAACTGGTGCCACTGGAGAAACCGGACTCAACGGAGTAGGCAATGTTGGTTTTACTTCATTTAATTTTGGCTCTACTGGGGCAACTGGAGAAACTGGAGCTGGCGGAATGACAAATGAACCTGGATTTTTTGGAAGACCAACATTTGAGTTGATTGCAAACCAATAAACCGTTGGTTGACCAGCCGCATTAGCACCATTAGCAGTAAAGACTAGGTGACCATCAGACATCTTTAATCCCGCACCACCATAATAGAGATATGGAGAAGATGGATCATCCCAACCACGAAGAGTCGCTGATGATTCCCCATTAAAGACAGCACCATGTTCAATATATTGGTTATCTGTAGGGGAAGTTACTTCTTTAGTAGCCGCATCATAAGAAACACTTGAGTTTGGAATTTGAATGTATTTATTATTTCCAATATTTACAAACTCTTGGTGCTCCACATTTTCAAATTTCTTCTTAGGCGTGAAGATGATCCGTCCTGAAGTTGGATCAATCGTATAAGAACCGATCACATCGTCTTTTTCTTTATCACCTTCTTTTTCTTTAAATGTATATTCAACTGTACCGATAGAATGTCCATTTCCTCCACCCGAAGTATTAACAGATGTTGCATCAATCACAGTTTCTTCACTAACTACAAATTCACTGCCATTAAATGTTGCTTTTTGAGCTACAATCTTGATTGGATTGTCAGCAGAGATCGTCACATCCGCAGTACCAAAGTCAGCTGTTCCATTTTTCACAACAACCGCATTGTTTTCAATGCTCATGGATGAACCATCTGCATACGGATCCCAAGTTCCACGAACAGTATTCCCATTTTTATCTTTAGCTTCTACTGTAAGAGCACGTGGTTTATCCCCACTTTCTACATAAGAAGCACCTGTCCAGTGGTTGAGGGAGTTCAACGCTACAATCGCATTGTGTTGTGTCAAATCAAACTTATTGCCATTACCGTCATAGAATTCAACGTCGACAGCAACCTTAACGGGTTTGTTTTGGTCTGTTGAAGCTCCAACCGTAAGGGTTTCAGTTGGGTCTGCACTGACTGCTGCAATCCCTTTGCCATTATTTGATGGAAGGCTCAAAATCTCATAGCGGTAAATTACGCGCTTGATTGGATGCATATCCTTTTTATTTTCACGCATGCTGGACTGATTCAAATTATCATAGGTTACAACAAATTTGTCGCCTTCCTTCACTTGAATGTATTCAGTTTTATTATTGGCCCAAGGACTAGTCGCTACAATATCTGAAGCTTCCAATTTATTGGAATCATATTGATGCACATTGCTTGTATTCAAACGAGCTTGAGCATCACGAGTGAGGTAAGTACTGATGCCGTCAATGGTATGAGTTGCACCACCTTCACGTTGGAAGGTCAAATCTTGAACAGTTTCAACATCTTTTAGATCTTGGAAACCATTGTCATTCATATATTTTTCATACGCTTCTTTAGCATCTTTGTATTGAGCCAAAGCGGTTTCAATACTTGCAAGTTTCGCTTGATAAAGTTTTGCATATTGTTCATTCACAGCATCATAACTTGATTTTGCTTTATCATAAGCTGCTTTTACAGCCACAAACTCAATTTCGTTTGAAGCGTACTTAGCTTTTGCTTCCTCAAATGCTTTCTTATCTTCCTCATACTGAGATTTATTATTTTTATATAAATTTTTTGCAGCTGTTAAATCTTTTGCTTTTTTTGTAAGTTCCTTAGTAGGTTTTCCGTCTTTGTCTTTTTCTACTTCTTTTTCTTCATCTTCTACAATCGTATTACTTTCTACAATATCAACTTTTGCATTTTTGTAGATTGCTTTAATTTCTTTTTCGAATTTGTTAAATTTGTTTACTACTGTATCGTATTCAGTTTTAGCTTTAGCATAAGAAGTTGCAGCCGTATCATATTCTAATTTATCTTTTGCATATTGTTCTTGTGCTTTTTGATAATCTGATACCGCCTTATTATATTCTTCAGTAGCTTTGTTATATTTTGCCACTTCTGAATCATACTGAGCTTTTGCAACATCATAACTTGATTTTGCTACATCGTATGCTGTTTTAGTTGAATCATAACTAGCCTTGGCTGTTTCATATGATGTTTTCTTATCATTATAATTTTCAGCATCTACATCATATTTTGCTTTTGCAGTTTCATATGCTGATTTCTCTGCTTCATATTTAGCTTTCAGCGCAGCATATTCCGCCGAATCTGTCCCACCAGTAGATGTTGCAACATTATAAGCCACTAGAGCAGTATCGTATGCTGTCTTAGCTTCATTATATGCTGCTAGATCTTGTTGGTATTGTTTTTCAGCTGCAGTATATTCTTTAGTTTGTTGATCGAATTTATTCTCAGCAGCTGCTTGAGCAAGTTTATTTTTTTCAAACTCTGCTTTTTTAGATTCGTATGATTCTAATTCCTTATCATATTGAGCTTTAGCTACATTATACTGAGCAAGAGCGGCATCGTAAGAAGTTTTTGCAGTATTGTACGATGCTGTTGCATCGGTAAAACTCAACTCATTATCAGCATATTTTGCTGCATCTGTTTCATATTTAGCTTTACTAGTTTCATAAGTTGCTTTTGCAGCTTCGTATTGCTCCCTAACTAGTTTATAGGAATCAGAGTCTTTACTTGAAGTTGAAGTAGAAGCTGCTTTATATGCTGCTAAAGCTTCTTCATATGCTTTTTGGGATTCTGCGTAAGAAGCTTTTGCTTTTTCATATTCAGCTTTTTGAGCCTGATATGCCAATAAATCATTCTGGTATTCAGTATTAGCTTGATCGTAGTCAGCCTTTGCTTTGGCATTTTCAGCTTCTACTTGCTTTTGTTCAGCTAATTTCGCTTCATATTCAGCTTTTGCCTTTTTGTAGTTTTCAACAACTGTGTTGATTTCAGCTGTTTGAGCTTTGTTATCTGCTTCTGCTGCTGCGATAGATGGTTGTACTTTTTCAGCTTCTTCTGTAACGGTCACACCTTCTGTAGCTGCATCAGCTTTTGCTTTTTCAAGTTCTGGTGATTCTACATAAGTAGTCGTAACTGTTTTATTTCCTTCTGTAACAGTTGTAGATGTCAACTTAGAACTTGTTGCGACAGTTGCATCGCTTGTTGCTGTTTCTGTACTGGTTGCTTCAGTAGAAGGGGCTGTAGCTTCATCCGCTTTCACTTCTGCACCGTAGGTATTGACGGTAGCCAATCCAGCGATGGCCAATGAAACAACACCAACTGATAACTTACGAATTGAAAATTTTTCCTGCTTCGAAACATGTTCACGATAGCTTCTCATTTTCAAAACTCTCCTTTTTGTTTAAAAAAATCTCACTGTAGAGGCAAAAATATGCTACTTTCAGTTATCTCTATTGTATCACAATCAACCATTTTTAAATATTTGTTGATTTAATTTTTTATTTTACTTTAAATATATAACAACTTGAAACGCCAAACTTCCAAGTTCTTCTTCATCTTTTGGTTGAAAATATATGTAAATAGACTTGAAAAAACCTTTATTTTCAAAGGTTTTCAAGCCACTTTCTCTTTTTATAAATTTCACCGAAAGGCTTTTTAAGGGGAAGTATCTTTTTATACCAATAGATTAGATTTGACGGCTGAAACAAAAATTATGTAATAATTTCCCTGCTAGGGCGGAAAAATTCAAAAAAACAACAAATTTTAAGGAATCAGCCATTGCTTGAAACCCCTTACCTAGACCTTAGTTAGAGCTATTTTTGGGGGGCGGTTATTCCCTTTTATTTCGAAAAACGGGCACATCGTTTTTTCTTTTTCGATGTCTCCTTCACTTTATTTCAGAAAGCAACATGAAAATCAAGGGCAAATTGAAAGAAAATCTCCTCCCACACTCATGTACCATCTGTAGCTACGCTCCTCACAATCTCTAGTCCTTTCCAATTTCCTCCCCCAATTCTATAAAAAAAGACCAAGGTCCTAAGAACCTTGGTCTAATAACTAGTGATTAGTTTAAGTGCCAGATATCTTCGTTGTACTGAGCGATCGTACGGTCAGATGAGAAGAATCCTGCTTTCGCAATGTTAACGATGACTTGATCCAACCATGCATCACGGTCTTCGTAGTCAGCCAACATACGTTCTTTGGTTACAATGTAGTCTTCCAAGTCAAGAAGAGTCATGAACCAGTCTTTGTTGATCAATTCATTGTGAAGACGAGTCAAGCGTTCTTTGTCCCCAACAGCAAGAACGGCATCGCTGACGATGAAGTCTACCAATGGTTTGATGGCTTCACGTTCATAGAAGTCTGCTGATTTGTATGCTGATTTAGCGTAAAGATCGATAACCGTTTCTGAATCTTCACCGAAGATATAGATGTTGTCACGTCCAACCAATTCAGCGATTTCCACGTTAGCTCCATCCATCGTACCAAGTGTCAATGCACCATTCAACATGAATTTCATGTTACCAGTACCTGAAGCTTCCTTCGAAGCAAGAGAGATTTGCTCAGAAATATCGCTAGCTGGGATCAAGTAGCTTGCAGCAGTTACGTTGTAGTTTTCTACCATAACAACTTGCAAGTGTGGAGCTACCGCTGGATCGTTTGCAATCACTTCAGACAAGCATAGGATCAAGTGGATGATATCTTGTGCAATGGTGTAGGCAGGAGCTGCTTTACCACCAAAGAGAACAGTGATTGGACGAGCAGGGATATTTCCAGCTTTGATGTCCAAGTATTTGTGGATCACATACAAAGCGTTCATTTGTTGACGTTTGTATTCGTGAAGACGTTTGATTTGGGTATCAAAGATAGAATTTGGATTGATTTCCACACCTTGATGGTCTTTCAAGAAACGAGCCAATTTGCGTTTGTTGTGAGACTTGATGTTTTCCAATTTTGCTTTGACTGCATCTTTATCTTCATAAGAAAGAAGGTCTTCCAATTTAGATGCGTCATGGTGCCAGTCACGTCCGAGGATATCATCCAAGTAGTGTGACAAGGTTGGGTTAGCATGCATGAGCCAACGACGGAATGTGATACCGTTTGTTTTGTTGTTGAATTTTTCAGGGTAAATGTCGTAGAAGGCTTTCAACTCAGAATTCTTCAAGATTTCTGTGTGAAGTGCTGCTACCCCGTTTACGCTAAATCCATAGTGGATATCCATGTGTGCCATGTGTACACGATCGTTTTCATCGATAATTTGAACAGCTGGATCTTTGTATTCAGCGCGAACACGGCGGTCCAATTCTTCAATGATTGGAACCAAGTGAGGAACCACTTCTTGCAAGAATTCAAGTGGCCATTTTTCAAGGGCTTCTGCAAGGATTGTGTGGTTAGTGTAGGCTGTCATGCTACGAACGATAGAGATGGCTTCATCCATTCCAATACCACGTTCTGTCAAAAGACGGATCAATTCAGGGATGACCATTGATGGGTGAGTATCGTTGATTTGGACAACAGCATAGTCAGCAAGGTCATGCAAGTTGCTTCCTTTTTCGATGGCTTCGTCGATGATCAATTGTGCACCGTTTGATACCATGAAGTATTGTTGGAAGATACGGAGCAATTCCCCTTGACGGTTACTATCATCTGGGTACAAGAAGAGGGTCAAGTTGCGAGCGATATCTGTCTTGTCAAAGTTAATACCATCTTCAATAATAGATGAATCAACTGAATCCAAGTCGAACAAACGCAAACGGTTCTTGGTATCAATCTTGTAACCAGGGACATCGATATCATAAAGGGTAGAAGTCAATGTGAAGTGTGCAAATGGCACTTGGTAGCTACGGCTTGAACGAACGAGCCAGCTTTGGTCAGTCAACCATGCGTTTGGAATCGTTTCTTGTTGGTTGTTTTTAAGGACTTGTTGGAACAAACCAAAGTGGTAGTTCAAACCAACCCCATCCCCTGTCAAACCAAGGCTTGAGATAGAGTCGATAAAGCAGGCTGCCAAACGTCCCAAACCACCGTTACCAAGTGATGGTTCCAATTCCACTTCTTCGACTTCGATCAAGTCTTTACCAGCATCTGACAATTCTTTTTTAACATCGTCGTAAAGACCCAAGTTGATCAAGTTGTTAGACAAGAGTTTACCGATCAAGAACTCAGCTGAGATGTAGTAAACTTTTTTCTTACCAGTATTTAATTTCTTTTGAGCGCTTGCTTGCTTGGTGTAATTTAGCAAGGCAATGTACAATTCTTCATTTGAACATTCAGCAATTGTTTTTTGATGATGATCAATCACATATTTTTGTAATGATTCCATGTTGGGAGTCTCCTTTGTTTCAACAATTTTAATAGGGGGAAAGATTATTTTTTTGCTTTCGTAACTTCTTTTTTCAAGTCTTTGTTTTCACGACGATAGATCGTAGTGAAATCAAGCAATTCTTGCTCGACAGCTGGAGTCAATTGATCCGCTGTCATTCGCCATGACCAGTTACCACCGAGAGTAGATGGGAAGTTCATCCGAGCTGAGCCATCTAACTCAAGCAAGTCTTGCATCGTAGCAATCGCCATGAAGCTGACGGAAGCAAAGACGGTGCGAAGCATAGCATGCGGTACAGATTCGTACTCTTTCCGGTTGGTATAACGAGCAAGATACTCACGAGTTGGATCGTCGATTTCATTGCGGTACCATCCAAGAACTGTGTTGTTATCATGTGTTCCAGTGTACATCACAGAGTTGTTTGGTGCCAAGTGAGGGCTATCGATACTTTCATCGTCAGGATTGAAGGCGAATTGAAGAATCTTCATTCCTGGGAAGCCAGTACGTTCGCGAAGCTCAATAACTTCATCCGTCATAAAGCCAAGGTCCTCAGCGATGATGTTCAAATCACCGAGCTCTTCCTTCACGGCTGCAAAGAGTTTGTAGCCAGGACCTTTGACCCATTTACCTGGTGCTGCAGTTTCAGAACCAGCAGGGATTTCCCAGTATGATTCGAAACCACGGAAGTGGTCGATCCGAACGATGTCATAGATCTTGAAGCTTTCACGCAAGCGTTCAATCCACCATTGGTAGCCATCTTTGTCCATTGCTTCCCAGTCATAGATTGGGTTCCCCCAAAGTTGACCAGTTGCTGAGAACTCATCTGGCGGGCATCCTGCAATGCAAGTTGCTTTTCCGTTTTCATCTGTTTTGAAGAGATGAGGATTAGCCCACATGTCGCTTGAATCTTCCGCTACATAGATTGGCATATCTCCCACAATTTCAATGTGGTGGTCGTTGGCATAAGCTTTCAAGGCCAACCATTGTTGGAAGAAGAAGAATTGAGTTACACGATGGTAAGTCAATTTATCAGCCAATTCTTCACGGTATTTAGCCAAAGCTTTTGGCTCACGCGCACGAATAGCTGCATCTGGCCACTCTGTCCAAGCTTTCAAATCAAAGTGTTCTTTAATAGCCATGTATTCTGCGAAGAGCTCCAACCAAGAAGCATTGGCTTCACAAAATTCTTGGAATTCTTTTTGATCACTTGATTTTAAGAAATTCGCAACTGCTTTTTCAAGCAAGGGACGACGTTGTTCGAAAACCTTTGCATAATCCACTTGAGTAGGATCTTGACCAAAGTCCACTCCTTTAAGGTCTGCTTCTGTTAACAAACCTTGCTCGATCAAAAGATCGAAATCAATAAAATGAGTGTTCCCAGCAAAAGCTGAGAAAGATTGGTATGGAGAATCTCCATAACTAGTTGTACCAAGCGGCAAGATTTGCCAGTAACGTTGCTTGGTCCGAACGAGGAAATCAACAAAATCATATGCTGATTGTCCGAATGATCCGATTCCGTATTGTCCAGGAAGGGAAGAAATGTGCATCAAAACACCACTTTGACGTTTTTTCATGGGTTACCACCTCTTTTTATTTCTTTGAAGCCTGCGATTCGGTGCACGGTATGGGTATCGTTGCAGAGTCGTATCCAGCTCTCAAGCGGCTCTACTCTTTGTTAAAATCGAACAGGCGCAACTCAGTTTACGCAATTTTTGCGAAAACGTTTGCGTACCATGTCATTATAAACTTTTTCCATATTTTCTGCAAGGGGTTTCTTAAAAAACTTTATATCTTTTTTAAAAAAGCCCCTTATCACTAGTTTAGTATTTATTATTAGCAATGTCAATGAATTAGCGGTTTTTATAGAAGAAAGTTCGGAATTAAAATATTTTTAAAAAAATTGTTTAAAACTACTTGCAAACGTTTTCGCCTTGTGATATACTTAAGACGTTTTAGGAAAACGTTTGTCTAAAACGGTTTCTAATTATTATCTTTTTTTATTCTTTAGGAGGAATAAATCATGAAACGTACAATTTTACGTAGTGCTGCTGTACTTGGTACAGTTGGTTTTGCAGGCTTCTTACTTGCTGCTTGTAGCAATAACTCATCAGGTTCTTCTGAGGCAAGTAAAGAAATCAACGTCTATGTAGACAAAGGCTACAAATCTTATGTTGAAGAAGCTGCAAAAGCTTTTGAAAAAGAAAATGGCGTAAAAATTAACATCAAGACTGGTGATGCTCTTGGTGGATTGGATAACCTTTCTCTTGATAACCAATCTAAAAAAGCTCCAGACGTAATGATGGCTCCATACGACCGTGTAGGTGGTCTTGGTAGCGATGGTCAATTGGCTGAAGTGACATTAAACAAAGATAGCCATACAGATAAAACAACTGAAGCTCTTGTAACAAACGGTGGTAAAGTTTACGGTGCACCTGCTGTCATCGAAACATTGGTTCTCTACTATAACAAAGATCTTGTAAGCGAAGCTCCAAAAACATTTGGTGATCTTGAAAATCTTGCAAAAGATAGCAAGTACGACTTCGCTAGCGAACCTGGTAAAACAACTGCCTTCTTAGCTGACTGGACAAACTTCTACTACACTTACGGTTTACTTTCAGGTAACGGCGGTTATGTGTTTGGTAAAGACGGTACAGATCCTAAAGATATTGGATTGAACAACCAAGGTTCTATCGATGGTATCGAATATGCAAAAACTTGGTATGCTAAATGGCCAAAAGGTTTGCAAGATACAAAAGCTGCTGCTAACTTCATCCAAACACAATTCCAAGAAGGTAAAACAGCTGCTATCATCGATGGTCCTTGGAAAGCTGCTTCATTGAAAGAAGCTAAAGTAAACTACGGTGTCGCAACGATTCCAACTCTTCCAAACGGAAAACAATACTCTGCCTTTGGTGGTGGTAAAGCTTGGGTTATCCCTGCAGGTGCGAAAAACCTTGATGGCGCTCAAAAATTCATTGACTTCTTGACAAGTACTGACCAACAAAAAGCTTTGTTTGACAAGACCAATGAAGTTCCTGCCAACACAGAAGCTCGTAAATATGCGGTTAGCAAAAACGATGAATTGACAACTGCCGTTGTTGATCAATTCAAGAATGCTCAACCAATGCCAAATATCTCAGAAATGAGTGCTGTTTGGGATCCAGCTGCTACTATGCTTTTCGATGCTGTAAGTGGTAAAAAATCTGCAAAAGCATCTGCTGACGATGCAGTGAAATTGATTAAAGAAACCATCGAACAAAAATTCGGTAGCAAATAAGACAGTTTTTAGGTGTGAGTAAGAGGTTGGAGACAAAGTCCCAACCTCTTATGTTCAATTTTCAAGCACAACTTACTGTCTGACTTGTCTTCTTGCTCTCTAGCAAGGACATTATAAGGAGATTTGAATGACTACAGAACAAAACCCTAAAAAGGCTATGTGGCTCTCTTTGATCCCGGGTCTTGGGCAAATTTATAACAAACAAAAAACCAAAGGCTATATTTTTCTTGCCGTAACCATTCTCTTTCTCGCCTATTTCCTAGGAATTGGAGCTGGAGAATTAGCGAAATTGGTTACACTTGGAACCGTCCGTGGACAAGATAATTCTCTCTTTATCTTGATTCGTGGCGCCTTCCACTTGATCATCACTGTTGTTTACTTCCTATTTTATGCCTTAAATATTAAGGATGCTGGAACAGTTGCTAAACGCATCAACAACGGGATTGCCGTTCCAAAAACCTTGAAAGAAATGGTTCAAGCCATCTATGAAAATGGCTTCCCATATTTATTGATTATTCCTTCATACATTGCTATGACATTTGCGATTATCTTCCCAGTTTTAGTAACTTTGATGATCGCCTTTACCAACTACGACTTCAAACATACCGCTCCAACAACCTTGCTTGATTGGATCGGGTTCCAAAACTTCACTAATATGTGGACCTTGAGTACCTTCCGCTCAGCCTTTACATCGGTTCTTGGCTGGACCTTGATTTGGGCCCTCGCAGCTTCTACTCTTCAAATCGTACTCGGTATCTTGACCGCTATTGTTGCAAACCAACCATTCGTAAAAGGAAAACGAATCTTTGGGGTTATCTTCTTGCTTCCTTGGGCTGTTCCAGCCTTCATCACTATCCTAACTTTCTCAAATATGTTTAACGATAGTGTCGGTGCTATCAATGCACAAGTTATCCCATTGTTTGCGAAGATCTTCCCATTCTTAGATGGCGTTTTGATTCCTTGGAAAACAGATCCTACCTGGACAAAAATTGCTTTGATTATGATGCAAGGTTGGCTCGGCTTCCCTTACATCTACGTCTTGACTTTAGGGATTCTTCAATCTATTCCAAACGATCTTTACGAAGCTGCTTATATTGATGGTGCCAACGGTTGGCAAAAATTCCGCAGCATCACTTTCCCAATGATTATGGCTGTTGCAGCTCCAACTTTGATCAGTCAATACACTTTCAACTTTAATAACTTCTCCATCATTTACTTGTTTAACGATGGGGGACCTGGTTCTGTCGGAGGAAACGCCGGTTCTACAGATATCTTGATCTCATGGATCTACAAGTTGACAACCAATTCTTCTCCTCAATATTCAATGGCCGCAGCGGTAACCTTGATTATCTCTGTGATTGTGATCTCAATCTCTATGGTTGCCTTCAAGAAACTACATGCATTTGATATGGAGGATGTATAAAATGAAAAATTCAGTTCAATTTAAACGCCGCCTCAATCATTTCTTGACATACCTGTACATGGTGGTTCTTTCAATCGTTATCATTTATCCATTGTTGATTACGGTTCTATCAGCCTTCAAATCAGGGAATGTCAGTGCCTTTACACTTGATTTTAGTGGCAATCTTAGTTTTGATAACTTCTCAAAACTTTTCTCTGAAACTCATTATGGCACTTGGTATATGAACACCTTGGTTATCGCCATTATCACCATGATTGTACAAACAAGTATCGTTACCTTCGCAGGTTACGCATACAGCCGTTACAATTTCTTGGCGCGTAAACAAAGTTTGGTCTTCTTCTTGATTATTCAAATGGTCCCAACCATGGCAGCCCTCACAGCCTTCTTCGTTATGGCTTTGATGCTGAATGCCTTGAATCAACCTTGGTTCTTGATCTTCCTTTATGTTGGTGGTGGTATTCCAATGAATGCCTGGTTGATGAAGGGATACTTCGATACTGTTCCAATTTCCCTCGATGAATCTGCGAAATTGGATGGAGCTGGACACTTCCGTCGCTTCTGGCAAATCGTCCTTCCTCTTGTTCGTCCAATGATTGCTGTTCAAGCGCTTTGGGCTTTCATGGGGCCTTTCGGAGACTATATCTTGTCTAAATTCTTGCTTCGTGACGAAGTGAACTATACGGTAGCCGTTGGTCTTCAAACCTTTATCAGTGACCAAAAAAATCAAAAAATCGCCTTCTTTGCAGCCGGTGCTATTTTGATCGCGGTTCCAATCTGTATCTTATTCTTCTTCCTACAAAAGAACTTTGTTTCAGGCTTGACAGCTGGTGGGGATAAAGGATAAAATAGAATTTTATTTCAAGCACATTTTATTTTTAAGTTGAGGGTAGTATGGTGGATTCTTTACTACCCTTCGTTAAGAATAAAATCAATCAAAGAGATTTCTCTTTGCATTTCTGATACTCTTATGTTTAGAAAGGTCATCTTATGCCCTATCCTTTTAATTATTTCGCAAGTATCTTCAATTTCCGCTCTTCTTTTGCAAACCGCAAAAAACTGAGCTGGTTCCAAATGATTTTTACTTCTTTCTTTCTAATCTCTATCACACTATTACCTGTGGCTCTGCAAAATGCTCAACTCAAAACCTATCCTTTGACAACCTTTGTCAGCGATTTGTTTGATCCTTTATCAACAGACGTTATGAAAGATATCCAAGAACACGTCGTGATCAAAGACCAAGAGCTCACCTATACAGGGACTAACCCTGTACACAAGACTTCAAAAGGACAGGTTATCTTAGGCCAAGAAGCAAAGGCTAGTGAAGGCAAGGAGTTAACACTCCATTTTGATCGCAAACAATTGATTATCTCAAAAGAGAATAAAGAACTCGCTACAGTCTCATACCAGGCTATTAATCAAGAAAGCCTTCGGGATAAAAAAAGCCTCACTCAAGCTATCTCTAGCGATTGGTTCCGCGACAATCGACTCCCTGTCAGTCTCTTTCTCGTGATTTTCTCTGGCTTCTTGTCGACCGTCAATTATTTGATTCTCATCCTAGGGGCCTCTTTCTTCCTCTACTTGACACGAAAATCTCGACTCTTTTCACTACAAACTTTCAAGGAATGTTTCAATTGTATTCTGAATTGCTTGGGACTCCCTATTTTACTAAGTGTCCTCATCAGTTTACTATTCCATCAAGTATTTACTACGACGATCATGATCCAAAATGTCTTATTTGTACTCTATCTTGCTATGGTATTTTATAAGACCCACTTCCGTGATCCAGACTATCACCGCTAGGAGGTTTTCTCATGCGTGTTACCATCAAAGATGTGGCGAAACTCGCTGGCGTCGCGCCTTCAACTGTCACGCGCGTCATCCAAAACAAATCCACGATTAGTGATGAAACAAAAAAACGTGTCCGTGAGGCCATGGTCGAATTGGACTACCATCCCAATCTTAATGCTCGTAGTCTTGTCAGCCAATCTAGTCAAGTCATTGCTTTAGTCCTTCCAGTCGATAGTGACTTCTTCTATCAGAATCCTTTCTTTCCAACTGTTTTACGAGGAATTACCCAGATTGCTTCAGACAATGACTATGCCATCCAAATCTGTACAGGTCAAAACGAAGAACGGCAGCTCGACAACCTCAAGCAACTCATCTACGGAAACCGTGTGGATGGTTTAATCTTCCTTTATTCCAACCCGAACGACCCCCTCGTTGAATTTGCACTGAAGGACAAGTTTCCCTTCCTCATCCTTGGAAAGGCGGTCTCTCCTTTTGTTTCGCTAGTCGATAATGACAATATCGAGGCTGCATTTGATGCAACAGATTATTTTATTCAACAAAACTACCGAAAAATTGCTTTTATCGGGGGAAACAAAGAGCTGTTTGTGTCTCAAGACCGCTACCAAGGTTATAAAGAAGCCCTCCAAAAAGCAGGGATTCCTCTCGATGAAAAACTCGTTCATTTTTCATTTGGGTTTATGTTAGAAGATAATTCTTATCAAATGATGGAGAGTCTACCATTAACAGAACTAGATGCGATTATGACGACCGATATTCTCGTTGCTGAAGGGGTGCGCCAATACCTATTAGAACACCAGCTGACAATCCCGATTATTTCCTTTGATTCGATCAAGCCACGACTCGATATTGAAGCCTATATTGACATCAATGCGGTGGAACTCGGGCGTGAATCTGTCCGGACCATCCTTCAAATCATCAAAGATCACAAAGAAGGAAAAACCGTCTGCTACCGTCAATTGATTGACCATACCATTACGAAACTTTAGGAGTCTTTATGTCTACATTTACTGCTTATTTAGATGACCAAGACCTCATTCGTATCCAAAAGGGAGAGGAGCATATCCTTCCTTTTTATTTGAAAACGAACCAAGGTCATCTTGCCTTAATCCCTGTCAAAACGTCAAGTGCAGCGACTGACACAGGAGACTATTTCTTAAGCCCTATTCCACTTGAACTCGGAGAAGAGTACACCATCTACGATGCTACTGGAAATTCTTCTATACTCCACTATCGAAACATCGTTCGCAAACCCATTTTTGATCAAACCTTCACCTATAGTGGAGAGGATCTAGGAAGTTTCTACACACCACATCAGACGCAATTTAAATTCTGGGCACCGATTTCGCAAGATGTGAGTCTCCATATCGAAGATCAGATCTATCCGATGACACGTACAGAAAACGGTGTCTGGAAACTCTTGCTCAAAGGGGATTGGGAAGGAGCTGCCTACCACTATGAATTTCGTGTCAATGGCCTAGAACGTCGGATTCACGATCCCTATGCTCTATCCTCTTTGGCCAACTCTGGAGACAGCTTGGTCATCGACCGGAAGAAGATTACACGTCCTATCACACGTGCTGCTCGTCAATTAGACCCGACAGAAGCAATCATCTACGAGATGAGCGTTCGGGACTTCTCTGTCCAAAAAGAGGCCGGCTTTAAACACCCTGGTAAGTTTAAAGGGTTGACAGAATCGCCTCAACTCAATGGTCAGATCCTTGGATTTGATTACCTTCAAAAACTTGGCATTACCCATGTACAGTTACTTCCTGTCTATGATTTCGGTAGTGTCGATGAAGAGGATCAATGGAAAGCCTACAACTGGGGCTATGATCCTGTTCAATACAATGTTCCAGAAGGAAGCTATGCGAGTGATCCTAACGATCCTTATGCACGAATCCTAGAGCTCCAAGACACCATTGACACCTATCACCGGGCTAATCTGAGTGTCATCATGGATGTAGTCTACAATCATGTCTACCAGGCAGATGAGTACGCTTTTGAACAGATCGTTCCTGGTTATTTCTACCGTTATAATGCAGAGGGCGAGCGGACCAATGGAACCTTCTGTGGAAATGACGTAGCAAGTGAACGCTCCATGGTGAGACACTATATCAAGCAATCCCTCAAACAATGGGTTTCCCTCTACGGCTTTGATGGTTTCCGCTTTGACTTGATGGGAATCCTAGACATTCAAACCATGACAGAGATTGCAGAAGAACTCCGTGAAATCTATCCTAACATCTATCTCTATGGGGAAGGGTGGAAGATGGATACAGGCCTCTCTGAAGATCAGCTCGCTCACCAATATAACGCGAAACGATTACCAGCCTTTGGCTTTTTCAGTGATAACTTCCGGGATACGATCAAGAGAACACTTGTAGCTGGTCACCGTCGTGAGAGTCAACATTCTGCGAATGATTTCGCTAACATTCTAACGGCAAATGTCGGGAAGCTAGGGCCTGCTCATTTCACCCAACCTCAACAAGCCATTCAGTACGTCGAATGCCACGACAATGCAACTGTTTTTGATTATTTCCAACTTGAAAAGGAAGAGATTCGTCTAGAAGATCGAAAAGCTCTCTCACGATTAGCTCTTCATTTAGTGTTACTAGCTCAAGGAGTGCCGTTTATCCATGCTGGTCAAGAATTTTATCGCACAAAAGGGCTCGAAGACAACACCTATAACTTACCAGATAGTCTCAACCAATTGGACTGGACATCCCTTCCAAAATGCCAAGAAGAAATTGCTTTTCTTGAAGAATTGATTGCTTATCGGAAATCACAGCCACTCCTTCGTTTGAAAAAAGGGCAAGAGATTCGCGACTACTGTGATGTCAAATGGTTGTCTGATCATCATTTGATCTACACGATTGAGAAAGATCGTGAAAAAATAACGATTCTTGTCAATATAGGTGATCAAGAACAGACCTATCAACATCCGAGTGATAGTCAGCTGTTATTTGCCTATCCTCATGCCAACCTCCAAGTGCCCATTCCTAAAGGAAAGGAACTTTCTATTCCTGCCCATAGTTGGCTTCTTCTCCACGAAACGAAATCAGCAAAATAAGGTCACCACAATGTGGTGACCTTTATTTTTATTCTTCTGTTTCCACAAAGCGTCCGATGATATGAACGTTTTCTGAAATGGTGATAAAAGCCTGAGGATCAGCTTTTTTCATAATATATTTGAATTCATTAAACTCTGCACGCGTAATAACTGTCAGCAGAACTGCTTTTTCCTGATGGTTATAGGTTCCCTCTGCATTGTGGATAATGGTTGCTCCACGATGCAATTTTTTATGGATCTTTTCAATAATGGCATCTGGCTGGCTCGTTACGATCATTGCCTGCATCCGTTTTTGCTTGGTAAAGACAGCATCCGTTACTCGACTCGATACGAAGATGGTAATCATAGAGTAAAGAGCATACTTCCAACCAAAGGTCAGACCAGCGATCAACATAATGGTCCCATTGACCAAAAAGGAGATGCTGCCGACATTCTTTCCTGTCCGTTTTCGAATCGTCAAACTGACAATATCCGTTCCACCGCTGGAAATGTTGTTCCGAAGAGCAAAACCAATCCCTGTTCCCATGACAACCCCACCAAATAGGGCATTCATGATCGGATCGTTGGTCAACGTAATCACTGGCACGAACTGAATAAAGAGGGAACTCATCGAAACCGTAATAAAGGTAAAGATGGTAAATTTATGGCCAATTTGATACCAAGCCACAATCATCAAAGGGATATTGATGGCATAAAAGGTCAAGGAAACGGGAATCGTAAAGCCAATAAAGCGTTGGCTCAGAACAGATAAAATCTGAGCTAGCCCTGTTGCACCGCTGGAGTATACATGTCCTGGTTGAAAGAAGAAGTTGACGGCAATCGCTGATAGAAAACCATACAGCAAGGAAGCTGACACTTTTTCATCGTATTTCTCACGGGAGATGCTCTTCAGCACGCGCAATAATTTAATGTTATAAGCTAGTCGCCGCACATGATAGCGAAATAGCTTATGAAAGCGAGTTTTTTTCATTTTCAATCCATCGATTAGAAGAAAAGGAAGATCTTAGAGCAACTGATTCCTAGACTTTCCCTTTTCTCTCTTGTCCTATTCTTGCTCTGCTAGTTCTACTTGAAGATTTAACTCATCCAATTGCTTTTCAGAAACGACAGAAGGAGCTTGTGTCATTGGATCTGTCGCCTTGTTATTCTTCGGAAAGGCAATGACTTCCCGAATATTATCTTCACCTGCAAGAAGCATCACGAAGCGGTCCAAACCAATCGCCAATCCTCCATGTGGTGGGAAACCGTAATCCATTGCTTCCAACAAGAAACCAAATTGTTCATTAGCAGCTTCTTTTGTAAAGCCAAGTGCTTTAAACATCCGTTCTTGTAAATCTTTATGATTAATCCGTAGACTTCCTCCACCTAATTCATAGCCATTTAAGACGATATCATAGGCAATTGCTCGAACTTTTGAAAGATCACCTTCCAATTCATGCTCTGTTTGAGCTTGTGGAAGTGTAAATGGATGGTGAGCAGACATATAACGGCCTTCTTCTTCAGACCATTCAAACATTGGCCAATCCACTACCCAAAGGAAGTTGTATTGATTGTTGTCAATCAAGTCAAGCTCTTTCGCAAGACGAACACGCAAAGCACCAAGCGTTGCATTGGCTACTTCAAGAGTATCTGCTACAAAGAGAACTAGATCCTTGTCTTCTAACTGTAAAGCAGCTGTCAAGTCACTTGTCAAGTCTGTCAAGAACTTCGCAACAGGACCGTTCAAAGCACCTTCAGCATATTTCACCCAAGCAAGACCTTTTGCACCGTATTGCTTCGCAACTTCTGTCAATTTATCGATGTCTTTACGAGAGTAATGATCTGCTGCACCTTTGACGACAAGCGCCTTAACTGCCGGAGCTTCTGAGAAGACTTTGAAGTCTACACCCTTGACAAGCTCTGTCAAGTCTTGGAGCAACATTTCAAAACGTGTATCTGGTTTATCTGAACCATACAAGGCCATAGCATCATCATAATTCATACGTGGGAATGGGAGTGTTACTTCAATTCCTTTAGTTTCTTTCATGACACGGGCAATCAAGCCTTCTGTGATATCCTGGATTTCTTGATCACTCAAGAAAGAAGTTTCCAAGTCGACCTGTGTAAACTCAGGTTGACGGTCTCCCCGTAAATCCTCATCACGGAAACACTTCACGATTTGATAATAGCGATCAAATCCAGCATTCATTAACAATTGTTTTGTAATCTGAGGACTTTGTGGAAGGGCATAGAAATGACCCTTATTGACACGGGAAGGAACCAAGTAGTCACGTGCTCCTTCTGGAGTTGACTTAGAAAGAAACGGTGTTTCCACATCAATAAATTCTAATTCATCTAAGTAATTGCGAATTGAATGGGTTACTTTTGCACGGAGTTTGAGGTTTTCCAACATCTCAGGACGACGAAGGTCTAAGTAACGGTAACGAAGACGGGTATCATCATTGGCTTCAATTCCGTCCTTGATTTCAAATGGTGTTGTTTTGGCAGTATTGAGAACCGTAATAGCTTCTACCTTGAGTTCTACTGCTCCTGTAGGCAAGTTTGGATTGGCTTGTTCACGAGCTTCTACAAGGCCTGTCACTTCTACAACATATTCACTACGGATGCTTTCAGCTGTAGCCATCACTTCTGCACTAACTGTTTCTGGATTGATCACCAATTGCATGATTCCTTCGCGATCGCGTAGATCGATAAAGATCAAACCACCCAAGTCACGACGACGGCTAACCCATCCTTTCAAGGTAATACGAGTTCCAATGTGTTCTTCACGAACACGTCCAGCATACATTGAACGTTTCATTTCTAATTAATCTCCAAACTAATATTCTTCCTTCTATTTTACCATAAAGACCAGCAGAAAGTGGCCTTTAGCTCAACTTTTTCAGTCAGCAACTTCTTTAGTTATCGTGGCTCTCTTCTTTCTTTTTGGGATCATCATAGAGAGTGGGTGCTAGCACCTTCATTAAAGTCGCAGTCCCAAATCTCAAGACAGCTGCTGCTAGTCCAAAAATAGGGGATAAGTAACGGAAAAAGAAATCTCCCCTAAGTGCGTAGGTCATGCCACCCACAATAAAAAAGATAACAATCCCCTGAACAATTGCGTAAAACCAAATTTTTTTCACACTACTTCTCCTTTTCACATGCTAGCTGACTTATCCACTGTTTTTCATCACTTATCCACAGAAATGTGGATAACTTTTACCTATTTTCCCCTTAAAAGAGGAAGGTTCATCAGCATCAGGACCTGTTTTCATCCATTTACAAGTAAGTTTCCCACAGCCTGTGGATAACTCTCTTGCTTGTTTGTGACTTTCCGTCCCTTTCCTCACAAATCAAGGAGCCAGGATTCGATCCTGCCCCCTTTGATCAAGCATTATTTAAATTCGTCTGGTGTTCCTTTATATTGGGCCCAATCTTTACTGAAGAAGCGATCATTTAGATGGTAAGTTGGTGCTTTTTCAGCCTTTGTGACAAAGGGATTGACCGCTTTATCAAAGGCTAGCCAACCATTCCATCCCATATGAATCGTGTCTTCCATAAAGTAGGGCTGATCACCATCTTTAGAAAAGTCTGCAATATTAGTGAAACCTTGACTTTCTAATTGGTAACGAATCTTTTGAACAGCCTGTTCATACTTTTCTTGGCTCAAGCCTGTGTATTTCATCCATTTGGCATTGACTGGAGGAATCACAAAGATGACATTGGTCCGAGATTTAGCAAACTGGTCTAGAACCAACTGCAAGTCATTGTACTCAGGAGATTGAACATAGGATTCGTTTTTTTGGAAACCTTTTAGTTTCTTCAACTTCATTTTTAAACGAGTATTGTAAAAATGATTGCTGATTCCAAGGTCGTTGTTATTGGTTTTGACTTTTGCTTCAGCCGTTGCAATTTCCTCCAATTTCTCATATGAGAATTGATCTGGCAAATCTTGTAGACGTTTTTTGACCTTCTTATCGTAATTCCCGTTTGTACGAGTAGCGAGATTGCTAAATAAGGCATCTTCGCGCTGAACAAGATGGGAAACAAGCTGGTTCAAAGACTGATCAAATCTTGAAATTTTCTTTCCTTGAGAAATGTTCGTCACAACACTTTGAAAGGCGACATTTGGATACTGTTGCAACAGGCGTTTCGCGGCGTACTGGGATGCAGCATCCTGTTGGTGATTGGCAATAAAGCTATTCAACTGATCGCTATTAAAGAATTGTTGAAAGGCAGAGGAATCATAGCCCTTTTTGGTGAACCATTGCGGAGAAACTACATAAACAGCTGTATTGTCCTTGAGTTCTGGCAAAATCTGTTGCATCCCAAAATACTGGTTCAAAGAAGCCGCACCACGTTCTCCTAAAAAGTAGGGTCTGTAATTGCGGTCATATTTTTCAGCCAAAACTGCTGGATGCACCACATCAAAACGCAACCATTCACTGGAGCCGAAATAAGGGACAAAGCGATGCTGTGGATCCGAAAGTGCTTCTTGTTTCTTTGTACGACTCTTGAATCCTTCTGCATTCAGACTAACCGCAGCTTTTTTCTCTTCGGTATAGTTGTGCTTATGATTGATTGGATAAAAGAATAATAAAGCTGTTACCATGAGGAGCGCGCAAAATACGGGCCCTAAAATCAGCCACAAACGCTTAAGCATTCTGAAGCTCCGTTACACCTTCTACGATCTTGTTGGCAGTGTTCCAATCATCGCGTCCAAATTCTGATACAGGAACACGGATGCCAAAGCGATTTTCCAATTCCACAATCAATTCGACTGTTCCCATACTATCAAGAACACCCGCATCAAAGAGATCCTCATCCATCATGTCTGAGACATCTTCCATAAACAATTCGTCAATAATTTCAATTACTTGTGATTTTACATCCATTTTTTATTCTCCTTTTATTTCACTTTTGGGAACCATTGCTGATCCAAGAATCCTGAGAAGATCAGGAAGGACAGCATCACTGTATTAAAGGTGATAAAGATTCCTAAAGCTTTGGTCCAACGATTGTCCGGTATCGGATCCAATCCTTTTGCTTTTCTTTCTTTATTAATAGATTTTTTCTTTCGAATCCAGGCATCATTGATAACCATTCCAAGCCCATGGAAGAGCCCATAAGCGATATAGTACCAGGTCACTCCATGCCAGAAGCCCATGACCAACATATTAATAATGTAGGCAACATTTGAGGTCGTGATCCGGCTCTTGAACACTTTATTGCGCATCAATACCATCACGAGACGCATAAAGACAAAATCACGGAACCAGAAAGATAAACTCATATGCCAGCGGTTCCAGAATTCCTTTAAATCACGTGATTTAAAAGGACGGTCAAAGTTGATGGGACTTTTAATCCCCATCAAATTGGAGGCCGCTAAAGCAAACATGGAATACCCTGCAAAGTCAAAGAAGAGGTCAAAGCCATAAACATACATGACTCCCAGTGTTCCGATGTTGAAGAATCCACCTTGAGACAAGGCATAGGTCTGCACATGACCTAACAATAAGTGGCCAAAAATATGAGCTAGGATAAATTTATAAAGGAAGCCATACATAATGTACTTAACAGCTTGCTCCAACATATCCAATAATTCTTCGCGCTCAGGAATGGCTTTATAATCCTCATTAAAACGCTTGAAACGATCAATCGGCCCACTTGAGAAGGTCGGCATAAAGAGCATAAAACGTAAGAATTCCCAGAGCGTGAATTCTTTCAAGACACCATCTCGCATTTCGATGATCATTCCGACAGCCCGGAAGGTCAAATAAGAAATCCCTAAAAATCCAAACAAGGATTGGTGTCCATTCTTGATCGCTGGCTCTACCTTCACAAAGATCAAGGGCAAGACAGACAAGAAGGAATGAAGATAGAAAATCCACTTATTGTCCGCTTTCTGACGATAAAATTTGTAGGAATACACAATCAAGATTTGCCAGACTACGTAAAAGAGTAAGGCATAAATTTGCTTGAGATTCGAACCTGTCAGCATCAAAATGATAAAGATCAGACTCACAAGTCCTTCATATACCGGAAATCTCTTTTTGAAAAAGAGGCCCACAAAGATCGGCAAAAAAGCTAGAATGAGGTAGATAAAATAGATCGGTGTTCCATAGTGTTCTAAATGAGGGAGCTGTTTCAAAAACTCGATCATCGGTTGTTAACCTCGCTAATCAACCCTTTGATGTCGATTTTCCCGTTTGGTGTTAATGGCAGGCTGTCACGATAGAGGAATTTTGAAGGCATCATATAAGACATCATGATGTTTTCTAAATCTTCCTTAATGGCTTTCGTGATATCAATTTCGCGCTCAAATTGTTCTTTGACACCCTCTTTTAAGATGACATAGGCCAAGAGATTTTGGACCTTGTGATCTTTATTATAACGCGGTACTGCGACTGCTGAGTCAATATACTTCGATTTATTCAAGTTTTGAGAGACATCCTCTAGCTCGATACGATAACCGTTAAACTTGATTTGGAAGTCCATCCGTCCACCGTAGAGAAGGAGGCCTTCATCCGTCATGGTTCCGACATCTCCTGTATGGTAGGCTGGAAGACCTTCAAATTCGAAGAAAGCTTCTGCTGTTTTCTCTGGATTATTCATATAACCTTTTGAAACGGCTGGGCCAGATACGATGATCTCCCCTTGCTCACCATTTGGCAATTTGTTTCCTGCCTCATCAATGATGAAGGTTGGAGAATCTTCTTTGGTGTAACCAATTGGCAGACGTTTCAAAGTAGCTAACATCTCATCTGTTACGGCTACAGCCGAAAGAGCTACAGTTGCTTCCGTTGGGCCGTAGGCATTGATGATGCGTGCATTTGGGAAACGCTCGCGCAATTTCTGAGCGGTTTTAACGGTCAACTCTTCCCCATCAAAGTAGAAATGGGTGATCCCTGGCATCTTTTCAGCATTGAAATCCTCAGACAACATGGCCATATCTGCAAAAGATGGTGTTGAAGTCCAGATAGCAATCGGAAGAGAAAAGATCGTCGCAAAGAGTTGTTTGAAGTCTTGAGTGATAGCTGATGGAAGAGCAAAAAGGGTTCCTCCAAGAGCCAAGGTCGGTGCCCAGTACATGACAGACAAGTCAAAGGAATAAGGCGGTTGTGCCAACATTTGCGGACGCTCTGGCGTTGCAAATTCCTTGTCCGTAATCATCCAGTTGGTAAAGCTGAGCAAGTTATCGTGCGAAATTTGCACCCCTTTTGGTTTCCCAGTTGTCCCTGAGGTAAAGATGATGTAGTAGTTATCATCCCCTTTGACCGGATGTTGCAAGTCATAGGCATGCTGAGCCGCATAAGCTTCACGCACTTGCTCCAAGGACATGATTGGAGCAGCTGGGTTTTCAATTGGGAACTCATTGATGGCGATAATCAAGCTTGGCTCTGCTACTTCAACAATGGCAGACACGCGCTCCAAGGCAGAGTGGCTATCAATTGGGATATAGGCATGGCCAGATTTTGTCAAGGCTACAAAGGTTGCTAACATTTCATACTCTTGTCCACCAAAGACCACTACAGGTGACTTTTCAGGAAGTCCCATTTGGTCAATGTAGGCAGCCAAGCTATCTGAATCAGCCTTCAATTGGCCATAGGTATGTTCCTCACCAAGGACATTGTAAACCGGATAGTCTGGTTGTAGTTGCGCATAACGTTCAATTGTCTCGATCATATCAGTAATTGGTTGGTTTGACACGGCTAGGAGTCTCCTTTTCTAAAATTCGTTATAGATAAAGCCACCCTGACCTTGACCAAGGTAACTAAAGAAATAAAGTAGGGCTAGGAAAATGGCGAAATACAAGATCGTCTGCCCGATAAATTTATAAAGTGTTTTATGTTTCATAAGTTTCACTCTTCATTTTGATTGTTACTCACTATTTTACCATTTTTTATACCAAGTAAGCAATTTTAAACATAGTGAGAATGTGGTAGAAAACGTTATCATTTCAGATCATTCAAGCCGTTTAACGAAAGCATTTTTCTTTAATCAGTTTTCTGGTTGAAATCCTATTCTATTTCACACTACCCTGATGAATCAATTCCAGACACTTGTCCAGATCCACATCTCTCTCGAAATGGCTAGGTGTCCAAGGAATCTCTATATCAGGTAGAACACCCTGATCCGTCATTCCTTTGCCTTGATCTACGCTTAAACAGCGAGAAGTGGGAAACATTAAACAAAAATTATCATAATCAACCGTACAACAATTAGAGTAGTCTAGAATTCCGAGAGTTGGTCGACCCACCACCGTTACCTTCTTAAACTGCTTCATCATCTGAACAAAGTTATCCCCGGATGAAGCACAATAAATATCTGATAAGATAAAGATCTGTTCAGGATAGTGGCCACCTCTAACCTCTGGGAAGAATTTCTCGCTTTCTTGCTGATACGGTACATAGCCTTGTCCCCGATGGCGGAGCAAATCCTCTTTCATATCTTCAAGCAGCTTAACTGTTTCAGGACTAATTTCTTCCTGTTGCATCCAGTCCTCAAAGTCTTTCAAGCGCAGGTCAACATTGCGTTCCGTGTAGAGAATTTCCATACCATCATCGTCCCAGTCAAGCGAATCATAGCCCTGATCCTTCTCTAAGGCTAGATGTAATAGAGGGAAATATAAAGAATCTGTCCCTCCGCCGTTCTGTCGGACATCAATGATAAGAAACTTGACCTCCGTCATCATAGGTAAACACTCTTGATATACCCGACTAATGGCTCCTTCATCCATAAAGTTATCCAGACGAAGATAAAGAATCTCATCGTCTAATCTTTTCCAAAAAATCTGATCTTGGATCGGTTCTCGACTAGGGACTACTTCAATGGTCTTTTCTATCCCTTCTCGAAGCAGGGTGACACTCGTTGACTGAGAGACCAAATCTGCCCATTCTCGGTAGTGTCTTTCAGGGGTCTTGCTGATAAAATAGTCTTTATGAAGAGAAGCTATCTGCTCCAAGTCACTTCCATCCAAACCTAAGATCTGATCTCCTACTTGAAGACCCGTATCTTCATTAGCTTCCTCAACATACAATTTCTGTCCATTTATTCTCAAAAGAAACCCTTTTTGATTGGCCTTTTTATCACGAAAGGAAACATGCCCGATCACCCCAAAACTAGCTAGGTAAGTCTTAACTTGATAGAGAAAGGCATCATCTGTCATATCATCTGTAATGTTTTCTCGAAAAGGCTCTGGATCGCATCCTTTTCGATCCTTGATGGTAGATGAATCATGGGTCATAATAGAGACGACATCTTCAAAAATAGCAGTCTTTTTCATAAAGGATTCCTTCCATTTTTTAGAAACAGTATACCACTTTTTCTTAAAAAGTTCTTAAAACCCTAAAAAACTATCCTAAAGTAGGATAGCCGTTATAGATTCTTTCTTTTCTTCGCTTTCTTTGTCAGAGCGACATCACAATTTTCAATCTCGCTAATCAATAGATTAGCAAGGCCAAAATCATCGATGTTCGATTTCATATTTACCTCATAGTTCAAGGTCAGTTGTTCTCCAGCTTGGGCCGTTGTGACAGAAATAAAGTCAATTTCTGAACAACTTTGGTCCAACAACTGGCTGATTTGTTCTGCAACAGAATCCTGTTTTGTGACGGTAATGGTCAAATGACGGCGCCGTTGATGGTCTGCCTTACTCTGTTTGTTCTCTAATACAAGCCACACCCCTAGTAAAGAAAGGGTTGATAAAATGGCCAATAAAAGATAGCCCGAACCTGCAGCCAATCCTATAATCATGGCTAAGAAAATGGCAATCAACTCTCTAGAACCACTCGTAGCCGAACGAAAACGGATCAAACTAAAGGTCCCTGCCACTGCAATCGAGGTTCCCAAACTTCCATTGACCAAAAAGATCACTAAGGTCATCATACAAGGAAGCAAGGTCAAACTAATGACAAACTCTCGAGTGTAAAGTGTTCGGTATTTATAGGTCCAAGATAGGGCCAGCCCTAGAAAGAAGCTGACCAAAAGGGCCAGCAGTAAGCGCAAAGGATCCACCGTTGCTGTGGCATTATTAAAAATAGAATCAAATAGATTAGACATAGGCAGCACCTACCGTTTCTTGAACTGGTCTTGGGGCATAATCCAAGCCTTGTGATTTATGATAAGCACAGCTATATTTTGAAAATTTCTGTTTCACCAAACCATACTTCTCTAAAATATCCTTTAGCCATTTAGGTTCTTGGCCAGGAGCCTTAATTTCCATGATCACGAAGTCATCCTCTAGTAGAGGTTCTCCTTTCTTCCCATGAAAAAGGCTAACAGCCTGGTCTCGAAAGACTAAGTTTTGATCGATTGTCACGCGAATCTTCTGATAAGGATAACCCTGAATGGATTTCTTTTCTTTGAGAGACAGACGATCATAGTAAATGAACATCCGTGGTTCCAATCGATGACCATAACGTTTGCGCAATCTCTGAATCTCTTGCACTAAGTCTGGATCTTGTATCTGATGATCTACTTTCCCATCCGTCATCAAGTTGATAATGGCTTGTGAAGTGGCGACTAGGCGGAATTTATGGCCAATTCCTTCTTCATCTTTTGACTTCACCTCTAGAAATACTGGACTGTCTGCTTGAGGTTTTTCTATATAAGTCCGCATCCGAATTTTTTCACGGCGGTGTTGTTTCGCAAGAGCATCTTGAATGACATCAAAATTTTCCGTATCAAAATAAATGTTTGAAATGGTTGAGGTTGGGTAATCATCTTCTACGACGTATTCTTTTAAGTCTTTGATCAAGTCCTTCACGTCATCTTTTGCGACGATATATTTTGTTTCGATTCGTTTGAAACTTGTCTCAATTGTTTTTTTCATGTTTCTTCTCCTTTAAGGGGGATCTATTGTTTCTAACCTTCAGTAAGCATGAATACGACTTACGTGCTTTCTAGTTTAATGGGACTTTCTTAACTGGTCATTAAGCCAAACTTAAAGAAAACTAAAGTTAAGGTTCCTTTCAGAAAAACTTTAGGAAACTTTCAGCTAGCAACTTTAGACTAGGAGCATATCAATTGAACGAGAGGAAAAGCTCATGAAATCAAACAAATGGAAATTTTTATTAACGGGGGCTGCAACCCTCACCTTACTGACAGCTTGCACCCAGGCGTCATCACAATCAGCTACAAAAAGCAATACTGCACAAACAACCGCTACTTCTACTTCAAAAAATAAAATAAACAATCCCAACTATTTTACAGATAAGGACAAGGACACCTCTTATGATGAAAGCAAAGCCTCTACTGTAAAACTGTCTGGATCTTCTGCAAGTGTATCAGGTGACGGCGTTGCTGTATCTGGATCAACTGTGACCATCTCAAAGGCTGGAACCTATGTCATCTCTGGTGAATCCGATGGGGTTCAAATCAAGGTCGAAGCAGGTGACTCAGATGATGTCCACATCGTCTTGAAAGGCGTTACCATGACCAACACCAACTCACCAATCTCTGCTACAAAAGCAGGACATGTCTACCTCACTTTAGCAGATGGCAC
Organism: Streptococcus parasanguinis; assembly: GCA_018377375.1. Taxonomy (GTDB): domain Bacteria; phylum Bacillota; class Bacilli; order Lactobacillales; family Streptococcaceae; genus Streptococcus; species Streptococcus parasanguinis_N. The sequence goes on along the minus strand of JAGZZN010000018.1, from coordinate 1,663 downwards.
GACCAATACCTTGTCTGATTCAAGTTCAAACAATGATGAAGATGCTGATTCAGTGATCTTCTCTAAAGGCGACCTCACCATCAATGGTTCAGGTACGCTCAACATTGATGCCAAGAAGAACAACGGTATCAAAGCCAATGACACCCTCCACATCACAGGTGGAACCTATAAAATCACGGCTGTAGGAGATGCCTTCAACGTCAATGACGAACTCAATATCACTGGCACGACCATGAGCATCGATGCAGATGAAGATGCCGTCAAGGTGGATAATGATGAAGATACTTCTGTTGGAACCATGTATCTGTCTGACAATACCATGACCATTTCAGCTGGGGACGATGGAATCCATGCTTCTGGTGATCTGATCATCGATAGCGGAACCTATGAGGTAACCGAATCTGTCGAAGGTCTCGAAGGAAAATCGATCACCATCAACGGTGGTGATATAACCATCTATGCAACCGATGATGGTGTCAATGCAGCCAATGCTAATGCCAACCAAGATGAAATTTTCTTCACTATGAATGGTGGAACCCTCAACGTTGAAGTTGGCCAAGGCGATACCGATCCAATTGATTCGAATGGAAATATCACTGTTACCGGAGGAACCATTAAATTAACGGGTCAATCTGGATTCGACTTTGATGGTACTGCTACCTACACTGGTGGAGACATCTATATCAACGGTGAAAAACAAACGGAAATTGTCAACTCCATGCCTGGAGGCGGTGGTGCTCCCGGAGGTGGCGGACCTCAAGGCGGTGGCCCTGGAGGCGGGCATCCATAATAACAAACAAAGGCAGGATTTCTTCCTGACCTTTTTTTGTTGCCTTATTTATGATAGAATAGAAATTCAATCAGCTTATCGAAAGGAACATGATGAAAAAACAGACACTACCTCTTTTGTTCACACTCTTGCTGTCTCTTCTTTTTCTATCAGCCTGTGTGCCGGACCTTAAGATCAACTTTAAAAAAGAGCCCACTACTACCAGCTCAAAAAAGAAAACCTTTAAAAAAAGTAGCTCGAGTCGTTCTAGCCTCCCGAGTCGCTCAACCAGTTCAAATAGCTCAAGCAACTCCTCTAGCTCTCCCTCAACTACTACGGAAACCACTTCTGACATCGTCACAACCGAAGGACTCCCTAAAAATGCTCAAGAAGCTCCAAAAGATAAGATTTATGCGACAGGAAACCTAAAAGTGGCCTACTCTAGAAATGGCGATACTATTTTTGCCCAGACGCCGGACTATGAAGGATATACCACTGCCCTTGTCCAAACAATTCTTGGGAATCCAGAGAAACAAATAACAGCCCCTGCTTATATTGCCGAATCTTTTGAAAATACCGAATTAGAAAATATTAAAGCGCTCTACCATGAGGGAAAAATAACAGAAGAACAAGCGCATGCCTTTTTGATGGGAGCTGTTGATCTCAAACAAGCTTCTAAATCCGGAGTAGACTATACCATTTACACCTATAAAAATAACACCATCCAACTGGTCTTTGAAAACGACCAACTTCTCTATATTACTCCAAATCCTGATGTTGTTTTCTTTAAATAATAAGAGAGTGGGACAGAAATCGGTAATTCGTTAGAATTCGATTTCGTCGTCCCACCTCCGCACAGTTGAGTAGGGCTGTAAAAGCTGATGAAATCAGCGT
>JAGZZN010000100.1 GCA_018377375.1 Streptococcus parasanguinis | reverse complement strand
ACCGTCGTGAATTTCTTAAAAAAGCAGGTATTGGAGGGGCTGGGCTTGCGCTTGGTCTTTCTGGTGCATCTGCTTTTTTCGCTAATCAGGATAGTTCAAGTAAAAATGCTTATGATGGTGATGAAGATATTAGCTTCTTTGGCAAGCACCAGGCTGGGATTACGACTCCTATGCAGAAGGCTTGCTACTTGGTGGTGCTAGATCTTCATACAACCGATAAAAAAGATGTCATCCAGCTTTTTAAAGACTGGACCGATTATAGTAGTAAATTGGTCGAAGGAGAGTTAGTCAAAAAAGATGGTTCTAATGCCCTCTTGCCTCCTACGGATACAGGCGAAACGGTAGGACTCAATCCCTATCGCCTGAGTCTGACTTTTGGAGTTTCGGCTGATTTTCTTAAAAAACTTGGTTTAGAATCCAAACGTCCTAAGCTCTTCCGTGATTTGCCTCCATTTCCTAAGGAGCAGTTGCAGGACAAGTATACGGGTGGTGATATCGTGATTCAAGCCTGTGCGGACGATGAACAAGTAGCTTTCCACGCTGTCCGCAATCTGATTCGTAAAGGTCGTAATAAAATTACCATGAAGTGGAGCAAATCAGGTTTTGCTGCAATTGGAGACCGCAAGGAAACGCCTCGAAATCTCTTTGGCTTCAAGGATGGTACTGCTAATGTTACGACGGAAAAGGAATTCGACAAGGTTGTCTGGGCTGATAGTAAAGATTGGATGAAGGGTGGTTCTTATATGGCTCTTCGTCTGGTACAGATGCACCTTGAAACTTGGGATCGTACCAACTTGCAGGAACAGGAAAACACCTTTGGTCGTTACAAGGAATCAGGCGCGCCTTTTGGAAAGAAAGATGAGTTTGATGAAGTAGATTTATCTAAACTTCCTGTAGATTCGCATGTGCGTTTGGCTAAAGAAGTAGACCTTCCTATCTTACGTCGTTCATATTCTTATTCAGATGGCATTGATGAGAGAACTGGCCAGTTTGATTCAGGTTTGATTTTCATTGCCTACCAGAAGGATCCAGACCGTTTTGTTAAAATTCAGACCAATCTTGGTGCTGTAGACAAGATGAACGAGTACATCACCCATATCGGAAGTGGGCTCTTTGCTTGCTTTGCTGGCGTGGAGAAAGGAGGCTACCTTGGTCAAGCACTCTTTGAATAAACTCCTCGTTTTGCTTGGGCTTCTGGCCTTATTCTGGACTTATCCAGTAGCTGCTGAATCATACAGTGACCTCTATATCAAAATTACAGATGCCACAACAGCTGTTCAAAATAAAGATCAAGCTAAAGCTAAGGAATTGGTTGCTGAGATTAAGACTGATTTCGAAACTAAAGAAAATCACGATTCCAAGGCAGGTAAAAAAGTTAGCAAGGCTCTTGATATTAAGGGTGACGTGACAGAAGAGGACCTAACCTCCATTTCGTCAGCCCTTCTTAAATTTGAGAAAGAGCAAAATCCTGTTGATTTAGATGCCGAAAAGGAAAAACTTGAAACACGCCTAGAGCCTTATTTCAAAAACTTACAGGATGCCATTACGGCCAAAGACCTGGCTGCAACACGCAAAACTTACAGTGAATTAAATAATGCTTGGACGCGAAATGAAGCTGTTGTCCGTGACCACAGTACTGCCTACTACGGCAAGATTGAGACGGCCATTTCACTTTTGCGAAGTAGCATTGAGACGGAGCCTACTGATTTTACCAGCATCCAGTCATCTTATGATGATCTCAAGGGTGGGATTGATGACTTTATCAAGGGTGTCCCTCTTGATAGCACAAGCTCAAGTTTAACCCTAAAAGATGGTATTAAGCTCTTGGAAAAGTCTCTAGCTCAATTCCAAGCAGGTGATGAAAAAACGGCTGCGGCAACTATGAAGAAGTTCATCACTATCTGGCCAACCATTGAAGGCGATGTAAGCACAACTAATCCAAGCCTTTATACGCGCGTGGAAAGTGAAACACCTGTTATCATGGTTAAGGGAAAAGAAAAAGCTTATCAGGACAAACTGCAAGCCTTGATTACAGACCTATCTGCTATTGATACAAGTGCTTCTTATAATGCCTTTGATGCCATGTTGATTCTCTTACGTGAAGGGGTTGAAGCCCTCCTCATTGTTATGGCACTTGTGACAACTCTTAAGGCAGCCAAGATGCGTAAGGGACTCAAATGGGTTTATGGCGGAGCTATTGCTGGTGTTCTTGCCAGCGCAGTTATAGCTGTTATCTTACAAGTTGTCTTTCCAGCTGTGACCTCGGGGGCTAACCGTGAAATTATTGAAGGTGGCGTTGGTATCTTTGCAGTTGCGATGATGATTCTGATTGGAATTTGGCTCCATCGCAAGTCTTCAGTCAAACAGTGGAATGACTTTATGGACCGCCAGATGAAGACGGTGACGGCAACTGGAAGCTTTGTGTCCATGTTTGCACTCAGTTTCTTGGCTGTCTTTCGTGAGGGTGCCGAGACTATACTTTTCTATGTCGGTATTGTCCCACGTATCACGACAGCTAATTTCTTGATTGGTATTGCTTCAGCCATTGCAGTTCTTGTTATCATTGCTGTGGCTATGACTAAAGCGAGTCACTATATTAAACCGCACCGCATTTTCTTTATTTTGACTTGGTTGATTTATGCCTTGGCCTTCAAGATGCTCGGTGTCAGTGTTCATGCCCTTCAGTTGACTAATATGATGTCTAATCATTTGATTAGTGGTTTCCCAACCATTGATTGGGCTGGTATCTATCCAAGCTGGGAAGTCTTGATTCCACAACTTATCTTTATTGCTATTATTGTCTTTGTGACGGTGAAACAGCATGGCAAGAAATAAAGATGAGATGACTATTGTTGAGCATCTGGTGGAATTTCGGAGACGTTTCATTGCAGTAGTGTTATGCTTTTTCCTAGTTTTTTGTATTACTCTGTTGTTTGCTGGGCAACTCTATGCTTATCTAACCAGAGGATTTAATAAGCCTTTATTAGTTCTAGGGCCTAACGATATTCTTTGGATTTACATTAACTTGGCTAGTCTCATGGCTTTTACGGTCACTTTGCCTTTCACCACCTACCAGATTTGGCAGTTTGTGAAACCAGGTTTGAGGGACAATGAAGCGCGTGCTATCTTTGCTTATATCCCAGCAACTTTTGTCTGTTTTGTATTGGGTTTGGCTTTTGGTTATTATTTTGTTAGTCCAGCTATCTTAGAAGTGCTTTTAAAACTAGGCGAAGGGCTCTTTAATACACAAATTACAGCACAGAACTACCTTAGTTTCTTACTGCATACGACAGTGCCTTTGGCTGTTCTCTTTGAACTTCCCGTAGTTGTGAGTTTTTTGACATCTATCGACATAATAACACCAGTTTTTCTGACACACTATAGACGCTATGCTTACTTTATTCTCCTGATTTTGGCGGTCATTCTAACACCAGCTGACTTTATCAGTGACCTGGCCATGACGGCACCCTTAATCTTGCTTTATGAAGTTAGCGTAACTCTAAGTAAGCTCATTTATAAACGTAAACAAAGAAAATATAAAGATAAATAGAAAGGAAATCTCATGGGAATTCTACGTGATATCGGAGCCCCAGGACTTATCATTATTGTCCTAGGAGCCCTCCTCATATTTGGTCCTAAACGCTTGCCAGAACTCGGCCAATCCATCGGTAAAATGCTAGCCGAATTTAAAGCAGCTGTAAATAAGACTGATGAAGATAAAAAGGATCAAGAGACTGGGAAGAAAGACTAGTTCCTAGATACTCTATTTTCTTGACAATTCTAAGCTTTTATGACATAATACACCTGTATTGAATAGTAAGTCTATATCATAGGCAAGAAAAGACCCCAAGCTAACTTCCACATAAGCTCGGGGTCTTTTTTAGCACTATCTATCCTTGTTTAA
>JAGZZN010000017.1 GCA_018377375.1 Streptococcus parasanguinis | reverse complement strand
CTGATGAAATCAGCGTAGTAGAGCCCACTCAACCACTGCGTCTTGCTCGACAATCCAAAAACAATTGAGAGGCTAGGACTTTTGTCCCAGCCTCTTTTTTTCTTAACTATTTTTATTGCATTTGCAACAAAAATGTGTTATGCTATTGTCAATAGGAAAGGAGGAGTGAGATGAGTATTTTGCGTGAGATTGGCATCATTGCGAGAGCACTGGATTCTATAGCAAATATTGAATTTCGAGATTTGGATCTGGCGCGTGGTCAATACCTCTACCTGGTGCGAATTGCCGAGCAACCTGGAATGATTCAGGAAGAACTCTCTGAAGTCTTGAAAGTAGATCGATCCACCGTTGCAAGGTCTGTAAAAAAACTAGAAGAACGAGGACTGATTCAACAGCGTCCAAGGGGTGAAAACCTTAAAATCAAGGAATGGGAATTAACTGAAAAAGGTAAGCAGATTTACCCCTTCATTTTAGGGGAGCATCTTTACTCTGAAAAAACTGCCTTAAAAGGATTTTCCAAAGAAGAAGTCGCACAGTTAGAGGAGTATCTCATCCGAGTTCGTGAGAATATCACCTTGGATTGGGAGCTAGTCAAAAAAGGTCAAAAAAGAAATTATAGTGAGGTAAAGCAATGAAAGTGACAGTCGATCAAGCATTTTGGGATTTATTTCCAACAGCTAGAATTACAGTGATGTCCTTGTATGGTATTGATAATACAGTAGATGAAGCCAAGGATCCTTATTTCAAAGAATTGTTGGACAAGGGTACCAAGAGAGCATGGGAATTTATTGATGAAGAAAACTATACCCAGAGTGAGTTCGTTCAAGAGTGGCGCCAAGCTTTTAGCAAGTTTAAAACCAAAAAAGGAGCCCGATCTTCAATCGAGGCACTCTTAAAACGGGTTCACCAGGGACGTGAATTCTATCCGATTAATCCTTTGGTGGATCTTTACAATAGTGTTTCTATGGCTTATGCCCTTCCTTGTGGGGGAGAAGATATGGATAAATTGGTGGGTGGACTCTCTCTAGGACAAGCGAAAGGAGGCGAACCTTTCTTTCCATTAGGTGCTGAAGAAGATGCTCCAGCTTTGGAAGGGGAGATTATCTACTACGACCAAGACGGAGCTGTTTGCCGTTGCTTGAATTGGCGTGAGGCACAAAGAACTATGTTAACAGAAGATACCAAGGACGCTATTTTAGTGATTGAAGCCATCAATGAGGAGCAGGCCAAACGGGCACAAACAGCTATGCAGGAATTGAAAGATCTAGCCAAGGATTATTTTGGGGTTGAAGGCACCATCTATCAATTAAGTGCAGAGCATGCAAGTATAGAAGTTTAAAAGAATAAGGCTGAAACAATCGTTTCAAGCCTTATTTTTATTTTTAAAGACAAAGAGTTTACTAAAGACGTAATTGAGGACCACAATGGCTACTTGTGCAAAGAGGGTTTCGATTAGATTGATTTGGCTCTTGTTATTGTGGACGAATTGACCGATAATTCCTGGGAACTGCTTGACAAAAATCTCAGTCAAGGCCATATCTAGAATAAAGGTCCCAGAGCGCGCAATTGCAAATCGGATCAAGCGCTGAAACCAGCCCTTTCTTTCTTGTTTAAAGACAATGGTATCATTGGTTGCAAAGGCAAAGAGGATCCCAGCAATGTTTCCAATCGCGGTCGCTAATCGTTCATCACGAGACACTTGATAGATGAAGAGGCGGGTTCCGACGGAAACAATGGTTGTGGCAACCCCAAAAAAGAGATAGGATAAAATCTCATTATCAAAAAATTTTTTAATTAGTGTTTTCATAAATTCAGTCTACCATAAAACCTCAAAATATGCTATACTTGAAAGGTTGAAGAAATCAAACCTTCAACCCTTGGTGCTTAAGATCCTTTCGCCAAGCATATTACACGCGGGAAAACCGCTAAAGGAGAATAAATGAAACAGTTAACTGCTCGTGATATGGCACAAATTGCCATTGTTGCTGCGATTTATATCGTATTGACCATTACCCCACCTCTCAACGCTATGGCCTACTATGGCTATCAATTCCGTGTTTCGGAAATGATGAATTTCTTAGCTTTTTACAATAAGAAGTACTTGATTGCGGTGACGCTTGGTTGTATGATTGCTAACTTATTTAGTTTTGGATGGATCGATGTCTTTGTCGGTGGAGGTTCAACCTTTGTCTTCTTAGGACTTGGACTCATTCTATTTGGTCGATTCAAAAACAAGTTCTTGTTTGACGGTCTTATTCGCTTGGACCATTTCTTGTTTGCGATTTTCTTTTCCATCTCCATGTTTACGATTGCCTTGGAACTATACTACCTTCAAGGCCAACCATTCTTCTATAACTGGTTGACCATGGGATTGGGTGAATTCGCATCCTTAATTTTTGGAGCGATTGTGATCAATCAACTTTCTAAACGGATCGATTTTACAAAATAAGAAAAGGGAGCTTTGGCTCCTTTTTTTAATGCTAAGAATGCAGTAAATTCAAGGCTAAATTAAGATTTTATGATAAAATAAGAACATGAAAACCAGAATGAAAGAATTAGTGGAATTACTCAATCGATATGCTTACGAGTATTACACAAAAGACGCTCCATCTGTTTCAGATAGTGAATATGATCAATTATATCGGGAGTTGGTGGAACTAGAAACTGCTCATCCAGATGAGATCTTACCAGAGAGTCCAACTCACCGTGTAGGTGGGGTGGTTTTAAAAGGCTTTACCAAATACCAGCACCAGTATCCCCTTTATAGTTTGCAGGATGCTTTTTCGCGTGAAGAATTAGAAGCCTTTGATCAGCGTGTCCGTAAGGAATTTCCTTCTATCAGCTATGTATGTGAGCTGAAAATCGATGGCTTGTCCATTTCCCTCACCTATGAAAATGGTGTCCTCGTAACGGGGGCAACACGTGGAGATGGTTCTGTCGGTGAGGATATTACAGAGAACCTCAAGCGGGTCAAGGACATTCCTTTGGTGTTACCAGAGCCAGTGAACATCACGGTTCGAGGCGAGTGCTACATGCCACGGGCTTCCTTTGATCGGGTCAATCAGATCCGTCAAGAAAACGGCGAGCCGGAGTTTGCTAATCCGAGGAATGCTGCTGCAGGAACGCTTCGCCAATTGGATACGAAAATCGTGGCCAAGCGAAATCTTGCAACTTTCTTGTATCAAGAAGTGAGCCCGACAGATCAAAGCAGTCAGGAAGGCGTGCTTGAGAAATTAGCCCGCTTAGGCTTTGTCGTGAACCAAGAGCGAGTGCTGGCTGAGGATATGGAGCAAATTTGGGACTTTATCCAAAAAGTAGCTCAGCTTCGAGAGGATCTTCCCTACGATATCGATGGGATCGTCATCAAGGTCAATGACCTAGCTGTTCAAGAAGAACTAGGCTTTACCGTTAAGGCTCCTAAATGGGCTGTCGCCTATAAGTTTCCAGCTGAAGAAAAAGAAGCGAAAATCCTATCGGTGGATTGGACGGTTGGCCGGACCGGAGTTTTGACCCCAACTGCCAATCTAACGCCAGTCCAGCTAGCAGGAACCACTGTTAGTCGGGCAACCTTGCACAATGTGGATTATATTGCTGAAAAAGATATTCATCAGGATGATACCGTCATTGTCTATAAGGCGGGTGATATCATTCCAGCGGTCTTGCGTGTTGTCAAAGATAAGCGAGTCTCTGATCAAGCATTAGCCATTCCAACTCATTGTCCGAGCTGCCAGAGTGAGTTGCTTCATTTTGAGGAAGAGGTGGCCCTTCGCTGTATCAATCCGCTCTGTCCAGCACAGATTAAGGAAGGATTGAACCACTTTGCCAGTCGGGATGCTATGAATATCACAGGCTTGGGTCCAGCTGTTGTAGAGAAACTCTTTGCAGCTCAGTTAGTAGAGGATGTGGCAGGGATCTATCGCCTAAGCGTAGAGGATCTATTGACCTTGGAAGGCTTTAAAGAAAAATCTGCTGAAAAACTCCATGAAGCCATTCAAGCTTCAAAAGAGAATTCAGCTGAGAAGTTACTCTTTGGTTTGGGGATCCGCCATGTCGGTAGCAAGGTTAGTCAAATCTTGCTACAAGAATTCCATGACCTCGATCAATTGGCAACAGCTGATCCAGAACGGATTGCCAGCATTGATAACCTCGGTATGGTCGTAGCTGAAAGCCTTAAGCGTTATTTCGCGCAAGAAGGATCCAAGCGTCTCTTGCAAGAGCTCAAAGAAGCTGGTGTCAATATGGCTTATCTTGGTGAAAAAGTCGCTGCTGATGCGGCCCTATCAGGAATGACAGTCGTTTTGACTGGGAAGCTAGAGCGACTCACGCGTTCAGAAGCCAAGGCAAAATTAGAAAGTCTGGGCGCTAAGGTAACTGGATCGGTTTCCAAAAAAACAGATTTGGTCGTTGCAGGTAGTGACGCTGGTAGCAAGTTAACCAAAGCACAAGAATTAGGAATCCAGGTAGAAGATGAGGCCTGGCTTGAAAGTTTATAGAGGATCTTTATGGTAGAACGAATCAAAAAAGCCCGTTTAATTTATAATCCGACCTCTGGGCAAGAAATTATCAAGAAAAATATTGCGGAAGTCTTAGACGTACTTGAAGACGTGGGCTATGAAACCAGCGCTTATCAAACGACTCCAGAACCATTTTCTGCCCAAAATGAAGCAGAAAGAGCCGCTAAAGCAGGCTTTGATTTAATCATTGCCGCTGGTGGAGATGGTACGATTAACGAAGTGGTCAATGGGGTCGCAGGTCTGGAAAATCGTCCGCAGATGGCCTTTATCCCGACCGGTACCACCAATGACTATGCGCGTGCCTTGAAGATCCCTATGGGAGATCCTGTGGCGTCTGCCCGCATTATCGAAAAGAATCAAACCATTCAGATGGATATTGGTCGTGCCTATGGCAGCAAGTATTTCATCAATATTGCTGCAGCAGGAACCATGACAGAATTGACCTTCAGTGTTCCAAGTAGTGTTAAATCTCGCTTGGGTTACTTTGCCTATGTGGCTGAAGCAGCTAAAATGTTGCCACGAAACAAGGCTCGTAAGGTGCGGATTGAGCACGACAATGGTGTCTTTGAAGGGCCTGCGTCTATGATTTTTGTGGCCTTGACCAACTCCATTGCTGGCTTTGAAAGTGTCGCGCCAGATGCTAAGCTTGATGATGGGAACTTTACCTTAATTATCGTAAAAACTGCTAAGCTCTTTAACATGTTGTCCCTGATGATTCAGGCCATCAATGGAGGCAAGCATGTGCACGATGAAAATGTAGAATATCTCAAGACCAAGAAGTTGACGATTGAAATGTTAGGGAAAAATGCTCAACCATTCCGCATCAATCTAGATGGGGAGTACGGAGGAGATACTCCAGTTGAATTGGAAGTCTTCCATAATCATTTGGAATTCTTTGCAAATATTGATGAAATCAACAACGATGCTTTGGTTCACCCATCTGAAGAATAAAAACAAATAGTTGAGCCATGTACGTGTTTTACGAGGAATGGTTCCTTCGGTATTAAATTGGAAATAGGAAAATGTTATGCGACAATACCATGTAAAGCTTCATTTTCATAAGCAAAAAGGAAATTATTTTGCCTATGATATGTGGCAGTGGCAGGATCAAGTAGAAGGAAAATCAGTCTCTTTCTCCAAGTTGGATTATTTTGGAGTAGAGGGAAATCTGGTATACGAGAGTGAGGATGCCTTGAACCGAGGGCATGTCTTGGTTAAAGAAGGGGATTGGCTTACTAAAACCCGTGATTTTGAAATCGAACTCTTACCAGAAGGGCATGTTCGAGAAGTATGGATTCTCGATGGAGACGATACAGTCTATTATTCTTTGCAAGCTGCTTTGACGAGTCATGCATACAGCCATCGTCAGCCTCATGCCTACGATATGGCAATGCGCCCTAGAGAGTTTGATGCTAAATGGGCGTATCAAGGATGGCTCGGTCATCGGGAGGAAGAAGGAGAGCATTGCTTTAAACTGTGGGCTCCTACTGCTAAGAAAGTTGAATTGTTGCTCTATCAATCAACAGAATTGGATGCGCCTATTTGGAAAACTATTCCGATGATGCGTGGCAAACAAGAGTCTAGCTACCACCCAGAAAATACCCATGGTGTTTGGATTTTAGATTTTCTTGGAAATTTAAGTGGCATGGCTTATCAATATCGTGTCCATTTTGAACACCATACTCAAGTGACGCGCGATCCTTATAGTATTGCAACGACAGCGGACGGGATGCGCTCTGCCATTCTTTCAAGAGCAGATCGTCAGTTTGATTGGGGTCCTAAAAAAAGTGCCGATGCGACTCCTTGGCGCTTGGATAACCCTTGTCAAGCAGTGATTTATGAGATGCACCTTCGAGATTTGACCAAGTCACCGACTTCAGGTGTGGACGAGTCTTTACGTGGAACCTATCTGGGGGCTTGCCAAGAAGGAACCGTCAATAGCCATGGTGATGCAACTGCCTTTGATTATATCCGTCAGTTAGGGGTCAATGTCGTGCAACTGCAGCCCATCTCTGATCGCTTTAAACAGTACGACGATGAAGGCCAGGTGACCTACAATTGGGGCTACGACGTTCAGAATTATTCTGCACCAGAAACTAGCTTTTCAACGGATCCATCCAATCCGAAACAAACCATGAAAGAGCTCAAAACCATGATCCGGGCTTATCATGAGGCAGGAATTTCTGTGGTCTTGGATGTGGTCTACAATCATATCTATTCGACCGAGCATGGTCCTTTCCAAAATACAGTACCCGATTATTATTACCGGATGGAGCCAGATGGTCGCTTCCAAAATGGGACAGGTGTTGGGAATGAAACAGCTAGTGAGCATGAAATGTACCGCAAGTACATGATTGATTCCCTCACGCATTGGGTCAAAGAGTACCAGATCGATGGTTTCCGCTTTGATTTGATGGGTATTCATGATGTAAGGACCATGAATGCTATTCGGGAAGCAATGGATGCTCTGGATCCTCGCATTCTTCTTTACGGAGAAGGTTGGGATATGGGAACAGGTCTCGCAGCAGAGGACAAGGCTAAGAAAGACAATGCAGCGCAATTGCCACGAATTGGATTCTTCAATGATACGGAGCGCGATGCCATTAAAGGGGCTGAGGTTTATGGTTCCATCAAACGTGGCTTCGTCAGCCGAAAATCGACAGAGAATATCGTTGCGCGTGCTGTTTTAGGTAGTGCAGAACTTGGCAATTATTTAAGTCCGAATCAGGTCTTGAATTATGTGGAGGCTCATGATAATTATAATCTCTATGACTTGCTTCAGACCCTTCATCCGAATGAAGAAGTAGCAGGCTTGGTCAAGCGCTCAGAGTTGGCTACAGCCATGAATCTGCTCTTTCAGGGTATGACCTTCATGCAATTGGGTCAAGAGTTTATGCGGACCAAATTGGTGGCGACAGGTCCTGATGGAGAGATCACACCTTTGGATCGTGAGCTGGCCATGAATTCCTACAATGCTCCAGATTTTGTGAATCAGGTCAATTGGGATTTGGTCAGTCAGAATAAGGAATCGATCGCCTACATCCGAAGCTTGATCGCCTTGAAGACAAGTCTTCCTGTCTTAGAGCTTGAAAGCTATGATAAAATCTATCAACAAGTCTTTATCCAATCTGCAACTGATACCAGCGGTCTTGTCATCTATGAACTAACAGGAGACAAGAAGTACTTGGTCATCTTCAACGTCAGCGGGCTTCCATATTACCTCCAAAATTCAAATAAATTGACATTGATGGTTGGGAATAGTCGTCATAAACGACCATTCTACGTGGAGAATTTAACAGCTTCTGTTTTTGAAGTCCTAGATTAAGTTCTTTTTAAAGAAATCACAAAATCCCTGAGTTTGAAAACTCAGGGATTCTCTTTATTTAGAAGAACTGCTACTGGTCTCTGTTGAGGAAGAACTATCGTCTTCTGGGTGCAATTCTTTATAAGTTGGTGCCTTGAAGAGATCAACGGTGGACTGGTTGCCACGTTGGTTATAAAGGCTGGTTGATTTGTCACCTTTTTCCTTTTCAATCTTCTTCAATGCTTTGAAGGAATTGGTGTAGGAATAATCTTCTGGATCGACTTTTCCAAGATCATTGCCCTTGAAGAAGCGAAGGAGATCACCGGTCTGGATGCTATCGCTAATCTTCAATTGCAGGTTAGCAGCTTCCCTGATCTTGTCCAGTTCTTCCTTGGTTTTTTCGTCTGGGTTCGTGATTTCCTCACCTGTTTTGGTGTAATAGGTCCGGCCACTATAGCTCGTATACTCTGGAGTAACAAAGTAGTTAGCGGAGCGGAAGGCGACGATTTGATCATGTTCTGGTGAGAGCATATCTTGACCAACTTGGAGGAATTTGTTGGATTCAATACCTAACAAATGTTCCAAGGTTGGGAGCATATCAATTTCGCCACCATAGGTATCAATGATGCCACCCTTATCCATACCTGGAATGACTACCATATAAGGTACGCGTTGCAACATGGCATTATCATAGCTTGACCACGTTTCAGAGTTCTTACCAAGTAGAGGAGCAAGAGCTGGGTTACGAGAGTTTGAAATTCCGTAGTGGTCCCCATAAAGAACGATGATGGAATTTTTGTAAAGACCAGATTCTTTCAGGTAATCAAAGAAGGCTTTGATCGAAGAATCTAGGTAGTTAGCGGTCGCAAAGTAGCCATTGATGGTTTCGTCCTGTGTCTTAGCTAGAGGGAAGCCAAGATCATCTCCTGACAAGCTGGTCGTATAAGGATAGTGGTTGGAAACCGTAATGAACTTCGTATAGAAAGGTTGTTGCAATCTTTCTAGGTATTTGATGGAATCCTTGAGCATGTATTTGTCATTAAGACCATACTGGAAGGAATTGCTGCTGTTTTGTTTGGTGAAGTAGCTGGCATCAAAGAAGTAATTGTAGCCCCATTGTTTATAGGCGGTATTTCGATTCCAGAAACTTCCAGCATTTCCGTGGAAAACAGCGCTCGAGTTGTAACCATTTTTTGAAAGAATAAATGGTGCAGCCTGTTGGGTATTGGTTCCACCATAGTTCACCATAAAGGAACCTTGGTTGAGTCCGAAGAGGCCTGTTTCAATCATGGTCTCAGCATCAGACGTTTTCCCTGCCTTGACTTGGTTAAAGACATTTGAAAAGGCAAAGGTTTCCTTCGAGTGGTAAAGTGAATTTAAGAAAGGCGTTACTTCATATTCTTTATCATCTACTTTCAACTTGTAATCGATCAAGAATTGTTGGAAACTTTCCAAGTGAATGTAGATGACGTTACGGCCTTTGGCCATTCCAAAGTACTCAGGATTAGGCTTGGCATAATGCTGTTGGATATATTCTTCCACCGGTTTTAAATCTGCTTCGGAGGCTTTGGAACGTTCTTTGTTGGCAGCATAGGTCTGGTTAGCACTGTAACCTAGAAAGGCTGGTAAGCCTAGGGCACGAACGACATAGTAGTTTGAGAACCCACGAGTCAATAGCTCAGGTCGGTCAATTTCTGCGAGGAAAAGGTTGGCCGAAAAGAGCATAGCTGATAAGGATGTAACCGCAAAACTAGCGCGTTTATTGAAGGGACGATTGTCCATTCGAATCCATTTCTTAAAGAAGAAGAAAGCTAGAATGGGGAAATCTAGAATGTAGATCACATCCCAAGGGCGGAACAATTCTAAAGCAGCAGCTCCGAGACCGGCAGAAACCTTGCTGGAAGCCAACATGGTATTGACCGTTACGAAGTCTGTAAACTCTCGATAATAGATGGAGTTGGAAATCAACCAAATAAATAAGAGAAGGTAGATCCCAAAGGCCAAACTATAAAAGAGCTTGGTTCGTTTGATATAAAGTGCTAGACCGATGAAGAGCAGACTGATCGGCAATGGGTTGATCACTGCTAGAAAAATCTGATAGGGTCCCTGAATGTCTAAATTAAAATCAACTGAATAGGCCCACATGGTTTTGAACCAGTAGAGCAACAGAAGGGTCAAGACAAATCCTAGTCTGGTACTCATGAAATTGAGTATCGAATTCGTAATTTTTTTCACAAAATGTTACTTCCTTGTCTTATTTCCTAAAAATTTTCATATACAAGTATACCACAATTTTATGGAGAAAGAAAAAAATGACTGTAAAGGAGAGGAAAGAAATAAGAAAGATCCGGCATTTTATATCATTTGAAGCTAAATGATGAGAGCTAGGATAAAATGGTAAAAAAAGTTCCAGTAAATAAAGCCTCTCTTTGTGAAAACTGCAGACTTTTGCTATAATAGAGGGTATGAAAAAACTCACAGTCAGTCGCCAAGTCGCAACAAAAATCAAACAAGGGCAATCTCTTCTTGAAAAGCAAGATTTTGACTCACTTCCTGCTTTGGATCAAGCGGTTCAATTACTTTCAGGAGATGGACAATCCCTCGGGGTCGGATACTTATCTGAACAAAATAAAGGGATTGGATGGTTTGTTTCACAAGAGTCGGTCGCTTTTGATCAAGACTTTTTTAAAAAGCTTTTCATCAAAGCCAAGCAATACCGTCGTTCTTATTATGCGGATGAAACGACGACTGCCTTTCGTCTTTTTAACCAAGAGGGAGATGGTTTTGGTGGCTTCACGGTTGACTTGTATGGTGAGTTTGTTGTCTTTTCTTGGTACAATCCCTTTGTATTTCAGATCAAGGAAACCATTCTAGCGGCCTTTCAAGAGACTTTTCCAGAAGTCCGAGGCGGCTATGAAAAGATTCGCTTTAAAGGCTTGGACTATGAATCGGCTCATGTCTATGGAGAAGAAGCTCCGCAAGAATTTTTGATTCTTGAAAATGGAGTTTCTTACCAAGTCTTTCTCAATGATGGCTTGATGACGGGAATCTTTTTGGATCAGCATGAAGTTCGAGGTAGCTTGGTAGATGGCTTAGCTGCTGGCAAGTCCTTGCTCAATATGTTCTCTTATACGGCGGCCTTTTCTGTTGCGGCTGCCATGGGCGGAGCAGTAGAGACGACTTCGGTCGATCTGGCTAAGAGAAGTAGAGAATTATCAGAAGCGCATTTTGTGGCAAATGGCTTGGCGTTGGATGCTCATCGTTTTGTCGTGATGGATGTCTTTGACTATTACAAATATGCCAAACGCCATGACCTAAGCTATGATGTGATCGTGCTCGATCCGCCTAGCTTTGCGCGGAATAAAAAACGGACATTTTCAGTCGCTAAAGATTATCATCGATTGGTCAGCGAGGCTCTTGAGATTTTAAATCCAGGTGGGACCTTGATTCTCAGTACCAATGCGGCAAATGTGACCAAAGATAAATTTAAAAAACAAATCGAAAAGGGATTTCAAGGCCGTAAGCATCGCTATGTAGCTGAATACGGACTTCCGGGAGATTTTCGATGGAACAAGAAAGAAGAAAGTAGTAATTACTTAAAAGTATTTACGATTAGGGTGGATGTATGAAGTTAGTTGTTTCGATTATGCCTCGCTCCTTAGAAGAGGCACAACAACTAGATAGTTCGCGTTACGAGGATGCAGATGTTATTGAGTGGCGTGCGGACTTTTTAGAAAAAAGCGAGATCTTAACCGTCGCTCCTGCAGTTTTTGAGAAATTTGCTGGACGCGAAATTTTATTCACCCTGCGGACTCGAGCTGAAGGTGGAGGGATGGAGCTGACTAATGAAGAATATGTTGGGATTCTAAAAGATATTCAATCCATCTATCATCCGGATTATATCGATTTCGAGTTTTATAGCCATCGTGACGTCTTTGAAGAGATGTTGGAATTTTCAAATCTTGTTCTCAGCTACCACAATTTCCAAGAAACTCCGGAAAATATGATGGAGATCTTATCGGAATTGACCAGCTTTTCTCCAAAATTAGTCAAGGTATCCGTTATGGCCCACAATGAACAAGATGTTCTTGACTTGATGAATTATACGCGTGGTTTCAAGACACTGAACCCTGAGCAAGAATATGTAACGATTTCCATGGGCAAGGTCGGGAAGATTTCGCGCTTGACAGCTGATTTGACAGGCTCTTCCTGGTCTTATGCTAGAGTCGGAGATGAAAGCGCCCCAGGTCAAATTCCTCTTGAAAATATGAGAAGAATTCGGGAGTTATTAAATGAAGATTGACGGATATACTCGGATGGCAGCGGTCATTGCCCATCCCATTCGTCATAGTATTTCTCCTTTCATCCATAATCTAGCTTATGAATTAACAGCGACCAATGCTGCTTATCTAGCTTGGGATATTGCTGAAGAAGACCTAGAAAGCACCATCAGCCAAATTCGTAAGTTGGATATGATTGGGGCCAATATCTCCATGCCCTACAAGCAGAAGGTTTTTCCTTATTTAGATGAAGTGGATGAGATGGCTCGAAAAATTGGCTCTGTCAATACCATCGTTCACCGTGATGGCAAGCTTAAAGGCTACAATACGGATGGGATTGGTTTCTTTCGTAGTTTACCTCCTGCTTTCTCTATTAAGGGAAAAACAATGGTTCTCTTAGGTGCAGGTGGTGCAGCTTTAGCGATTATTGCACAGGCGATTCATCTAGGAGTGAAACGTATCCTTGTCTTTGTGAGAGAGGAGAGATTAGTTCATTATCGTTCCAAGGTTCAGTTGCTAGAAGATGCCTTTGATTTCATGATAGAATTGTATGCGATTGAGAAAGATGAAGAAGTTCAAAACTCTTTTAATCAAGCCGATCTCATCTTAAATGCCACTGGTGTTGGGATGGATGGGCAGTCTCTTCCGATAGCGAGTCACTTGACCTTTCCCCTACATGCCTTAATCGTAGAGATGGCCTACTATCCGGCAGTGACCCCCTTTCTGCAATTAGCAGTGAATCAAGGAAACCAGAGGGTAAATGGGCTGGGAATGCTCTTTTATCAAGCTGAAGCAGCCTTTGAATTAATGACTGGGAAAGTATTTCCTACAGAGTCTGTATGGGAAGCATTGACAACAGAATATCGCCAATTTGTATGTGACTAAGAGAGGGTTTTACCTTTTCCTATTGAAAAAGCTTTAAGAGATTAGAACAAGAACTGATTTTAAAAAAAACAGTCTTGCTCTAGTCTCTTTTTCATTTTGATTGAGACATGTGCCTTATTTCATGATAAGATAGAATCAAAGAAAAACGTGAAGGAGATTCCTATGAACGTATCGGTACCTATTCCAGGACAATCCTATGATATTGTGATTGAAAGAGGTGGTCTCAACCAGGTTGGAGACTGGTTGCGCACTCTTTGGGGTGATAAAAAAGTCGCGATTATTTCCGATAACCGCGTGGCTAAGCTATATGCCTCTATCGTAGAGAAGAGCCTTGAGAAAGCTGGTTTTCAAGTGGTGCGCTTTGAGTTTCTTCAAGGGGAAGCCAGTAAGAATCTAACCACTGTTTCAAAAGTCTATGACTTTCTAGCTACCCAGAGCATGACGCGCAGTGATGGAATCGTTGCTCTTGGGGGTGGCGTAGTTGGTGATTTGGCTGGTTTTGCTGCCTCGACCTATATGCGGGGAATTTCCTTTGTTCAGATCCCGACTAGCTTGACCGCACAGGTGGATTCTTCTATCGGGGGAAAGACTGGAGTCAACACAGCACTTGCCAAAAACATGGTAGGGACCTTTGCTCAACCAGATGGTGTGTTTATTGATCCTGAAGTGTTGAGCACTTTGGGGCAACGTGAATTGATCGAGGGGATGGGTGAAGTCATCAAGTACGGCCTCATCCAAGATACGGAACTTTGGGAAGAATTGGAAGCCATGGATGGTTCTGTCCAGAGTATTTTAGAGCATGCAGAGAGCATCATTTCCCATTCCTGCCTGGTCAAGCGAGACCATGTTGTGGCAGATGAGTTGGACAATGGTATTCGACTGTATCTCAATTTTGGGCATACTATTGGACATGCAATTGAAGCGACAGCAGGCTATGGGCAGGTCATGCATGGAGAAGCCGTCAGTATGGGTATGGTGCAGCTTTCCCGAGTTGCAGAAGAAAAGAGCTTGATGCCAAAAGGAATCACTCAAAAAATCGAAGAAATGTGCCGGAAATTTGGCCTTCCGGTGACCTATGAGAACTGGGATAAAGAAGCCCTTTATCAAGCCTTGACCCATGACAAAAAAGCGCGTGGAACTAGCTTGAAATTGGTGATTGTTCCAGAGTTGGGGAAAGCTGCGATTCATCAAATCCCTCTTCAAGAAATGAAGGACTTTTTAGAAAGGAAGGAATAAGGTCGTATGAGATATTTAACAGCAGGAGAGTCCCATGGACCTCGACTAACAGCCATCATCGAGGGGGTTCCGGCAGGCCTTCCTTTATCTGAAGAGGATATTAATAAAGAGCTCAAACGCCGACAAGGTGGCTATGGTCGCGGTGCTCGGATGAAAATCGAGAGTGACCGTGTCGAGATCACATCAGGGGTCCGTCATGGCTTGACCATGGGAGGTCCGATTACTCTGAATGTGACCAATCTGGATCACCAAAAATGGCTGGAGATCATGAATGTAGCACCGGTCGAAGAGAAAAAGAAAAATTTACGTAAGATCACCAAGCCACGTCCTGGTCATGCTGATCTAGTCGGAGGAATCAAATACCGTTTTGACGATCTTCGTAATTCCTTAGAGCGTTCTTCTGCCCGTGAGACAACCATGCGTGTAGCCGTTGGTGCAGTTGCTAAACGGATTTTAGAAGAGATCGGCGTTGAAGTAGCCAGCCACATTGTTAATTTTGGGGGAATCGAGATTGCAATTCCCGAGAATCTAACCATTTCAGAAATCAAGGAAAAGGCAAGTCAGTCGGAAGTTTCGATCGTTGTGCCAGAACAAGAAGAAGCCGTTAAGGCCTACATTGACCAAGTGAAAAAAGATGGCGATACTATCGGGGGAATTGTGGAAACCTTGGTTGGTGGTGTGCCTGTTGGACTAGGATCCTATGTGCAATGGGACAAGAAATTGGATGCCAAAATCGCTCAAGGGGTGGTCTCTATCAATGCCTTTAAGGGAGTGGAGTTTGGTCTTGGGTTTAACGCAGGTCGCCTAAAAGGTAGTCAAGTCATGGATGAAATCATCTGGTCTCAGGACACTGGCTATACCCGTCGCACCAATAATCTTGGTGGTTTTGAAGGGGGCATGACCAATGGTGAGCCCATTCTGGTTCGTGGCGTCATGAAGCCTATTCCGACCCTCTACAAACCTTTGATGAGTGTGGATATTGAAACCCATGAGCCATATAAGGCAACAGTTGAGCGCAGCGATCCAACGGCTTTGCCAGCTGCAGGTGTGGTAATGGAAGCAGTGGTCGCAACAGTCCTTGCTACAGAAGTGCTTGAGAAATTCTCATCCGATAACTTGGAAGAATTGAAAGAAGCCGTTGCTAAGCATCGGGACTTTACGAAGAATTTTTAAGAGAAAGAGTTTTCCTTTGGAGAAGAAAGTTGTTTTTATTGCAGGGTTGGGCTTGATTGGTGCATCCCTCGCGCTGGGCATTAAGAGGGCCCACCCACATGTGACCATTCTTGGGTACAATCGTAGTGAAGCCTCTCGAACCATCGCCCTTGAAAGAGGAATGGTGGATCAGGTGACGGATGATTTCGCAGCCTTTGCCCCTTTAGCAGATATCATTATTTTGGCCCTTCCCATCAAGCAAACCAAGTCTTACTTAGAAATCTTAGCTGGTCTGAATTTGAAAGACCAGGTACTAGTGACAGATGCAGGCTCTACCAAGTCAGAAATTGTCGCACAAGCTGAAAAGGTATTTAAAGATAAGGCTGTACGTTTTGTGGGAGGGCATCCCATGGCTGGTAGTCATAAGACAGGTGCAGCAGCAGCGGATGCAACCTTATTTGAAAATGCCTATTATATTTTTACTCCTTCCAGCTTGACTAGAAGAGGTGCCATGGAAGAGTTGAAAGAGCTTTTGAGTGGATTGGGATCCCGATTTATTGAAATCGACGCCGAGGAACACGATCGGGTGACTTCCCAGATCAGCCATTTTCCTCATATTTTAGCCTCGACTCTGGTCGAGCAGGCTGTAGCTTATGGGGAAGAGCATGAAATGACCCGTCGTTTTGCGGCTGGTGGCTTTCGGGATATGACACGGATTGCGGAAAGTGAGCCAGGCATGTGGACTTCTATTCTCTTGTCCAACCCTCAAGCGATATTAGAGCGGATTGCAGATTTCAAAGAGCGTTTGGATCAGGTGGCTGAGACTATTCAAGCAGATAATGAAGAGGCTATTTGGACCTTTTTCCATGAAGGGCGGAAGCACCGAAAAGAAATGCAGATCCATCAGCGTGCTGGACGCGATAGTGCCTATGATCTCTTTATCGATGTCCCCGATCAGGAAGGTGTGATCCTCGAAATCTTACAACTCCTACAAGGGATTTCCTTGGTTAATATTCACATCAATGAAGAGAATCGGGAAGATATCCACGGGATTTTGCAGCTGACCTTTAAAAATTTAGAGGATCAAGAGCGAGCCCAAACAATGATCAGCCAGGCGACGTCTTATACTGTCCTTGCTCGCTAGGTCTAAAGAAGGATTTGCATCAAAAAACCTGCTTCATTTTAGGAATATTGAAGGAAAAGCAGTATAATAGAAGTATCTTATCAGTAAAGGAGCCTAGAAAATGGCAAATATTTATGATGTAGCAAACGAACTCTCTCGGACTCTACGAGACCTTCCTGAATATAAGGCTGTCGTAGAAAGCAAGCAAGCGATCGAAGCAAATCCAGAAGCGAAAACGCTGTTTGAAGAATACGTCGCTTTCCAAAATCAATTGCAAGGCTTGATGCAATCCGGTCAACTTCCAACAGAAGCTGTGCAACAAGAAATGAAGGACTATATGGAAAAAATCCAAGCAAGTCCGATTGTGAATGAATTTTTCACCAAACAACAACAATTGTCTATTTATCTTGCAGATCTTGAAAAGATCATCTTTGAGCCGATTCAAGATTTATACAAGTAGAAATTTCTACCAGAGTTGTCATTTCGACTCTGGTATTTTCGTTCGCCAGTAGAAGAAAAGAGGCTCAAAAAAACTAGGAAACATTCGTTTTTTGTTCCAAATTTTTGATCAAAAATTGAATTCATGTCCTATTTATGATAGAATATGTGGAAAAGCACTCTGGAGATGGCAATGAAATTAAGAACCAATAGCAAGGGTCTAAAGGGAACCATTCGAGTCCCTGGTGACAAATCCATCAGTCACCGATCCATTATTTTTGGAAGTCTTGCAAAGGGCGAAACCAAGGTCTATGATATCTTGCGAGGCGAAGATGTGCTTTCTACCATCCAGGTGTTTCGAGATTTAGGAGTCTCCATCCAAGATGACGGGGATGTGATTCGGATTCAAGGGGTAGGCTTTCAAGGTCTTCAAGCTCCGACCGCTCCCCTTGATATGGGCAATTCAGGAACGTCTATACGTTTGATTTCAGGTGTCCTAGCAGGTCAGGATTTTGCAGTGGCCATGGTTGGAGATGATAGTCTTTCCAAACGGCCCATGGATCGTGTAGCGATTCCACTGCGTCAGATGGGAGTAGAGATTGCTGGTCAGGGGGAGCGCGATTGCCCGCCTTTGCATGAAAAAGGAACCCATCAGCTACAACCGATTCATTACCGTTTGCCAGTCGCATCGGCTCAAGTCAAGTCGGCTCTCATCTTTGCTGCTCTACAGGCTGAGGGTAAATCGACGATTATCGAGAAGGAAAAGACCCGTGACCATACAGAGGATATGATTCGCCAATTTGGTGGGGAGATCCAGGTAGACGGAAAAACTATCCACATCCAGGGTGGACAAGAGTTCCAAGGTCAAACAGTCATTGTTCCTGGAGATATTTCCAGTGCGGCCTTTTGGTTAGTGGCTGGCCTCATTCTTCCAGAGAGTGTGATCAAGATTGAAAATGTTGGCATCAACCAAACGCGGACAGGGATTCTCGATGTGATCCAGGAAATGGGGGGAGATCTCACCATTGACGATCGCGATGAAAAAGCGGTCTCTGCGAGTCTCACTGTCAAGACTTCGTCCTTAAAAGGGATTCGGATTGATGGGGAGTTGATTCCACGCTTGATTGATGAATTGCCGATTATTGCTTTACTAGCGACACAAGCAAATGGTCAGACCGTGATTGCGGATGCTGAAGAGCTTCGTGTGAAAGAAACGGACCGCATCCAGGTCGTAGCAGATAGTCTCAATGCTATGGGAGCCAATGTCGTGCCAACGGAAGACGGCATGATCATCACTGGACCGACTCCTCTACATGGAGCAGACCTAGAGACCTTTGGAGATCACCGGATTGGGATGATGGCTGGCATTGCTGCCTTATTGGTGAGAGATGGAAGTGTGGTGCTGGATCGAGCAGAGGCCATCAACACCAGTTACCCTAGCTTTTTTGAAGATTTGGAGACCTTACTGCATGGCTAAAATTTTACTTGGTTTTATGGGAGCTGGAAAAACGACTGTTGGTCGGATTCTTGATCCAAAATTCCATGATATGGATGAATTAATTGTTAAAGAGATCGGCATGTCGATCAATGACTATTTCGCAGTGAAAGGAGAAGCTGCCTTTCGTCGCCGCGAGGCTGAAATGCTGGAACGTTTATTGGAAAACGAGGCAGCCATTATTTCCCCTGGTGGCGGGATTGTCGTCAATCCTCATAACCGTGCGCTCTTGGAAAAAAATCCTCACAACATTTATTTGCGGGTAGATTTTGAAACCTTGTACAGCCGCATTCAAAATGACAAAGCTATGCAACGCCCCCTCTTTTTAAACCACACCAAAGAAGAATTCAAGAAGATTTTTGAAGGACGTTTGCCTTTGTATGAGGATATTGCTACCCATATTGTGGATGTTGAGGACAAAACACCTGAAGAAATTGCGGAGATCATTCGATGCTTGTAGGCTATCTTGGTCCCAAGGGATCTTTTACCCACGATGTGGTTACTCATAGCTTTCCAACTTCTGAACGCATCGCCTATCGGACGATCACAGATGTCATCAAGGCTTATGAGAATCAAGAGATCGATTTTGCAGTTGTCCCTGTTGAAAACTCGATTGAAGGCAGTGTCCATGAGACCATTGATTACCTCTTTCATCAAGGGACGATTCAGGCCGTTGCAGAAGTAGTCTATCCCATCAAGCAACAGCTCTTGGTGGCTAAAAAAGATCGCCCCATTCGAACGGTCTATTCGCATCCACAGGCCTTGGCCCAAGGGAAGGCTTTCCTAAGAGCCCATTATCCGGATGTAGCCATGGAAATGACGGCTTCAACAGCCTATGCGGCTCGCTATGTGGCAGAGCATCCAGACTTGGAAATTGCAGCGATTGCCCCTCTGGCAGCAGCCAGTGAATACGGCTTGGAAGTCCAGGCCAAAGACATCCAAGAAATCGAGGACAACTACACGCGTTTTTGGATTTTAGGGGCAACAGAGCCAGCGATCTCAAAAACTTTAAGTCCGGCCCTTCAAAAAGTTAGTTTGGCCTTGACCTTACCAAGTAACTTGGCAGGAGCCCTCTATAAAGGCTTGTCCACCTTTGCGTGGCGGGGGATCAATTTGACCAAGATTGAAAGTCGTCCCCTAAAAACAGCTTTAGGAGAATACTTTTTCATTATTGACCTCCTAAATGAAGCGCCTGACCTTCTGCAATTTGCCTATCTAGAATTAGACAGTTTGGGTATTCAGACAAAAGTCTTGGGTCAGTATCAGGTCTATACCTTAAAAGATAACGGAATGGAGAAAAAATGAGTAACGAATCCAACTTTCTATCTCACCATGAGCGAAAGCGATTAGAGTACTTATACTCAAATTTTCATTATTTGAATGAACGAGAACAACTAGAATACAATTACCTGCTCAAGAAGAGCCAAGGAGCTTATGAGGAAGCAGAAGCCCTTCAACCTGAGGTAGACGCTACAGAAGAAGTGCAAGGAGAGATTGCTGAACCAATTGGGGATCTCCCTGTTTACCAATCACGTAGCAAAAAGTCTAAGAAGAAAGCAGTTGCTGCGACGAGCGATATACCTAAGAAACCACGGAAAAAGATCCGCGTCAAGCGGATTCTCAAATGGCTTGCTCTCTTTTTCTTGCTCATTATCGGTGGCATGGTCTTCATGTTTGTGAAAGGCCTCAACAGTAAGCCGACAGGTCCAGATGCCAAACCGGCTGTCGTTGAGAAATTTAACGGCAAGAAGTCGCGAGATGGGGTCAATATCCTGATTTTGGGGACAGATGGTCGGATCGGTGAGAAGTCAGATGAGACACGGACAGACTCCATCATGGTGGTCAATGTCAATAACAAAGAAGGCAAGATCAAGATGGTCAGCTTCATGCGGGATACACTGGTCCATATTGATGGAGTGAGCCAGCAAAATATTCCTGAATATGATGGCTACTACGACCAGAAGCTCAATACGGCCTTCACCATCGGGGAGCAAAATAATAACCAAGGGGCTGAATTGGTGCGTCAGATGCTCAAAGACAACTTTGACATTGACATCCAATATTACGCCATGGTCGATTTCAAGACCTTTGCGACAGCAATCGATACCCTCTTCCCGAATGGGGTCGAGATGAATGCGCAGTTTTCAACGGTTGATGGCGAAAAGGTCAGTGAAGTAGAAGTACCAGATGATTTGAACATGAAAGACGGTGTCGTTCCGCAGCAAACCATCAAGGTTGGAAAACAACGGATGGATGGCCGGACCCTTCTTAATTACTCGCGTTTCCGTAAGGATGATGAAGGAGACTTTGGTCGGACTCGTCGCCAACAAGAGGTCATGTCCGCTATCATGCATCAGATCAAGGATCCAACCAAACTCTTTACGGGATCTGAAGCCCTTGGGAAAGTCTTTGCCATGACGTCTACCAATGTTCCTTTCTCTTTCCTATTGACCAATGGACTTGGACTAGTCGGAAGTGCTGGAAAAGGAATTGAACGAGTGACCATCCCAGAAAATGGGGATTGGGTTGATGCCTACGATATGTACGGTGGCCAAGGCCTGCTGGTCGATTTCGATGCTTATAAAAAGAAATTGTACCAAATGGGACTGAGATGATATAATAAGGGGATAGGAGTTTTGGACTTCACCCCTTTTAATTTGTAGAAAGATAGAAAACGATGTTAAAGAAAAATGAAATTGTAACCGTTGAGATTGTTGATTTGACCCACGAAGGAGCAGGAGTAGCTAAGGTCGATGGCCTGGTCTTTTTTGTGGAGAATGCCCTGCCAGGAGAAATCATCCGCATGCGCGTGCTTAAAGTCAACAAAAAGATCGGTTACGGAAAAGTAGAGGAGTACTTAGAAAAATCTCCTCATCGTAATGAAGAGCTTGATCTTGCCTATTTACGAAGCGGAATCGCCGACTTGGGGCACCTGGCTTATCCGGAGCAACTGAAATTCAAGGCCAAGCAGGTCAAGGATAGCCTCTACAAGATGGCGGGAATCACTGATATGGAAGTGCCTCTGACCTTGGGGATGGACCATCCTGTCCAGTATCGCAACAAGGCCCAAGTCCCTGTTCGTCGGGTCAATGGTCAGGTGGAGACAGGCTTCTTTCGGAAGAACTCCCATGATTTGATGCCGATTGAAGACTTTTATATCCAAGATCCAGTCATTGACCAAGTGGTATTGGCACTTCGGGATTTGATTCGTCGGTTTGACCTCAAGCCTTATGACGAGAAGGAACAATCTGGCTTGATCCGCAATCTTGTGGTCCGCCGAGGTCACCATTCAGGAGAAATCATGGTCATTTTGGTCACCACTCGTCCAAAGGTTTTCCGTGTGGACCAATTGATCGAGCAGTTGATCAAGCAATTCCCAGCCATCAAATCCGTCATGCAAAATATCAACGACCAGAATACCAATGCCATTTTTGGGAAAGAATGGCGGACGCTTTATGGTCAAGACTATATTGCCGATCAAATGTTAGGAAATAGCTTCCAAATCTCTGGACCAGCCTTTTACCAAGTCAATACCGAAATGGCAGAGAAGCTTTATCAGACAGCTATTGACTTTGCAGAACTAAGAGCAGAGGATGTCGTGATTGATGCCTACTCAGGAATTGGGACCATTGGCTTATCAGTTGCCAAGCACGTCAAGGAAGTCTATGGGGTAGAGGTCATCCCCGAAGCCGTGGAGAATAGCCAGAAGAATGCTAGCTTAAATGGCACCACCAATGCCCACTATGTCTGTGATACAGCAGAAAATGCTATGAAGAATTGGCTCAAGGAAGGCATCCAACCAACCGTGATCTTGGTTGACCCACCACGAAAGGGCTTGACCGAAAGCTTCATCAAAGCAAGTGCCCAAACAGGTGCCAGCCGCATCGCCTATATCTCCTGTAACGTCGCTACCATGGCGCGTGATATCAAACTCTACCAAGAGTTGGGCTATGAATTGAAGAAAGTCCAGCCGGTGGATTTGTTTCCACAAACGCATCATGTTGAGTGTGTAAGTTTGTTAGTGAAACGTAGTTAATCCTCAAAAGGTTTCCCAAACCTTTTGAGTCCACAGACGCATCACGTGGAGTGTGTTGCTCTGCTCGTAAAAACCTAGAAACCTTTGAACGCAAGGGAGTTTGAAAAGCCTTGATTGCAAGGCTTTTTGTATTGGCGTGGGGAAGTATCAGAGTGAGAAAATTTTTGGAATGAATAGAAGTGATAGCTAGAAATTATCAGTTTCTATTTCCATTTACCCTGTGGGTACGTGTTTGTTTCCATTGACAAGGAGTTTATGGGAATAGAAACGTCCCCACCTTACATATCTCCAGAATGGACGATTGAAATTGAGACAATTTAATAGAGATAAGCTCTTGTTATGTTTCTTTTAAGTCAATAAACTAACAATACTCAAAGTATGCTCAAAAATATGATATAATCTAGAACATAAGGCAATACTGTTTTAAAGTATTTTCTCTTAACCATGTCTCGTTAGACAAATCTGATTCGTCTGGTTTTCTAATAGATTTTAATGCTGACTTGGTTTTATAGCCATTATGCTCTCCATTATTTTAGTGTAGAACACTTTGGTTATTAGTTTTTTGTTACATTGTAAGCAAATCAATAGAGATAGAAAAAGGGATTATATGTTTAGTTATGAGGTTGTAGCAAGTTTTAACGACTTAGAAAATGCTATTTATACAACTATTTTAGAAAATGAAAATATATCCTCTATGACAATCAAGGAATTGGCCCAACTTGCACATGTATCAGTTGGAACCGTACAACGATTTTGCAAGCATCTAGGATTTGATGGATATAGCCATTTTAAGATTGCTTATAAAGAATATTTAAAAAATGAGCAAATTATTTTAAACAATCAAGACAATAATTCTTTGAAGCTATTCATTGATTATACTGAGCAAGATACTTTTTTGCAGCTGATTATGGAGGCTGTGGCAATCTTAAAGAACGTTGAACAGATTGTTTTTGTCGGAATTGGTTCCTCTGGAACTTTAGGTCGATATGGAGCGCGCTATTTTTCAAATATTGGCAAATTTAGTATGTGTATTGAAGATCCTTGGCAACCAGTGCTACAAAACAGTATGGAAAAAACTTGTGTCATTGCCTTATCCGAATCTGGTGAGACTTCTCAAACATTGAAAATTGTACAAAAATTAAAGGAAAAAGGTTGTCCAGTTATTGCCATCACAAATACATTGGAATCAACATTGTCAAGGCTATCTGATTGCTCCATAACCTATCATGTTCCTCAATTATTTTTAAATGGGTTTAATATTACGACGCAGGTACCTGTTATTCTCATTATTGAAATGTTAATGAAACAACTATATACTACAAAAGCATAAGGGTGTCTATGAATTTATTTGATTATCATAAAGCAAAAGGGCTAAATAATAGTGAATTAAGCGTGTATAATTTTATATTGCAACATAGAGATAAAGTTGCTACGATGACTATCAGAGAGCTATCGACATCTATAAATCTATCGACAACAACCATCATTCGTTTTGCGAAAAAGATGGGATTTGATAGCTACAATGATTTAAAATATGCCTTGTCAAGGTCGGAAGATAAGGAAAATAAACATCGTCACTACTTTCCTATTGATATTCCAGCAATACAATTTTTACAGACTAGTGTCCAAGATGAAGCTTTAAAAAAACAACTATCAGAGATAGCAGACTTGATCGTTCAAGCCAAACAAGTTATCTTTTTAGGGGTGGGTACTAGTCTAAGTTTGGCAGAATATGGCTCATATCTTTTTTCTGGAATCGGTATTCTTAGCTTTGCTATTACTAACCCATTTTATTCTCTGAAATTGCATCATTCTAATTTGGAGGATGTTTTGGTTATTGCTCTAAGTGTCAGCGGTGAGACAGAAGAAGTTCTAACTCTGGTACAGGGATTCAAAGAAAGAAATGCTAAGGTTGTTAGTCTGACAAATACAGATATTTCCACTTTATCACAGCTATCGGATATAAATTTATCCTACTTTATGCCAGTTGCCTACGCAGATTCCTCGCTACGTTCCACTAATTTGACCACTCAGATTCCAGTTGTCTATTTTTTAGAATCCTTACGTTACCAAGTTTATTTAAAAAAATAGGAGTGAAAACTCTTGTTTTTTTTATGTAACAAATATTGTTCGACTGTACATATATTTTCTATCTCAATATCTATTGTCAGCAGGTACAGTATGTTATAAAATAGACTTGTTCATAGCGCTAGTACAAAATACAGAAAGGATAGGTAAAATGGCAAAAATACCAGAAGGCTTTTTATGGGGTGGGGCAGTTGCTGCTCACCAAATTGAAGGAGGGTATGATAAAGGTGGAAAAGGCATTTCGATAGCCGATGTGATGACGGTTGGAAGTGCTAGCTACTCTCGACAGATTACTGATGGCGTCTTACCTGACGAATATTATCCGAATCATGATGCAATAGATTTTTACAGAACCTATAAGGACGATATACAATTATTCGCTGAGATGGGATTTAAGTGTTTTCGAACTTCGATTGCCTGGACTCGTATCTTCCCAAATGGAGATGAAGAAGAACCTAACGAAGAAGGGTTGAAATTTTATGATGATTTATTTGATCAGCTGCTAGCTCATCAAATTGAACCGGTCATCACACTCAGTCACTTTGAAATGCCCTATCATCTAGTTACTAAGTATGGTGCTTGGCGTAATCGCAAGTTGATTGATTTCTTTGTTCGTTTTGCGGAAGTCGTCATGGAACGATATAAGGACAAAGTTAAGTATTGGATGACCTTTAACGAGATCAATAATCAAGGTGCAATTAATGTTCCTTGGTGCTCATGGACTAATTCTGGTGTCATTTATCAAGAAGATGAAAATCCAGTTGAGGTACTACAGCAGGTTATCCATTATCAGTCAGTGGCTTCTGCAAAAGTTGTTCAATTGGGTCGGAAAATCAATAAAAATTTCAAAATTGGTTGTATGCTGGCAATGGTACCATTTTACCCGAATACATGTGATACAAAAGATATACTTGCTAGCCAGAAGGCAATGGAGCATCGTTTATTTCACTATGGAGATCTTCATGTTTTTGGAGAGCGTCCTTACTATATCGAGGCCTTTTGTCGAAAAAATAATATCAAACTGGATATTTTACCAGAAGATCTAGAAACTCTAAAAGAAGGTTGTGTAGATTATATTGGCTTGAGTTACTATATGAGTGATACAGTGACTGCTACAGCATCTGAGGAAACAGAAGAGCTTTTCAAAGATGTTTATACTAAGAAAAATCCCTATATTGAATCAAGCGATTGGGGTTGGCAGATTGACCCTGAGGGATTACGCTATAGCTTAAATCTTTTATACGATCGCTATCACTGTCCGCTTTTTATAGTTGAAAATGGATTCGGTGCTTATGATAAGGTAGAGCCTGATGGAATCCATGATTCTTACCGCATTGATTACCTCAAACAACACATTGAACAAATGATGTTAGCGATTGAAGAAGATGGCGTAAATGTCATTGGTTATACCCCTTGGGGCTGTATCGATATTGTTAGTGCTGGTACAGGTGAAATGGAGAAGCGTTATGGCTTTATCTATGTCGATAAGAATAATAATGGCGAAGGAACTTTGCAACGAATGAAGAAAGATTCCTTTACATGGTATCAAAAAGTGATTACATCAAATGGAAACGAATTATAAGGAGTAATTAAAATGAATATTGGATTGTTTTGTGCAGCAGGTATGTCAACAAGTATTTTGGTTGAGCGTATGAAAGAAGCGGCTCAGAAAAAAGGGAAAGATGCAACAATTGCAGCTTATTCCATCAGTGAATTGGAACAAAGAGTTGGAGATATTGATGTGGCTCTATTAGGCCCACAGGTTGGTTTCCAACTTGAAAAAGCAAAAGAAATTTGTGCTTCTCACAATGTTCCTGTAGAAGTGATTGCAATGGCTGATTATGGCACTGTAAACGGTATGGCAGTTCTTAAACAAGCTTACATGATGAAAAAATAAGGAGAAGATGATGAAGGATAAACTAATTAAAAAGTTTGTTGATCGGATGATGGCCTTTGTCAATACCAAAGGTGTAACAGCGATAAAAGATGGTATTGTTTTCTCTATGCCATTGTTGATTGTTGGCTCCATCTTTCTTATCTTGGCCAATTTTCCAGTTCCAGCTCTAGCAACGATGTTAGAAACTAGTGGTATTACCCCTGTTCTCAATCAAGCAATTGGTGCGACCTTTAATATCAGTGCGATTGTAACAGTCATTGGGATTGCGTATACCTATGCTAAGCTAGAAAAACAGGAGCCGCTTGGGGCAGGTGTCATTGCCTTAGCAGTTTTCTTGCTAATCCAGCCCTCCAGTTTGATTTCTAAAAATGGGGATGTAGTTGGTAACATTATTCTGAAGGATTGGACTTCCGGGAAAGGGATGATTGGTGCCATTATCGTTGGTTTGATTGTAGGAGCAAGCTATTCTTGGTTTTTGAAGAAAAATATCAAAATCAAAATGCCAGATGGCGTACCAACTGGTGTAGCCAACGCATTTTCAGCCTTGATTCCTGCTACTGTTATCATCACAGCGGCAACGATCTTTGTCGGACTTGTTGAACAATTGTTTAAGGTCACAACGATTGAAGTGATTTATAATCTTATTCAAACACCAATGCAAGGCTTGACTGACTCATTGTTTGGTGCGGTGCTTATGTGTTTCCTTGTACCATTCTTATGGATGTTTGGGGTGCACGGCTCAACTGTAGTTGGTGGCATCATGAGTGGCTTGCTACAGGCGAATGCTTTGGAAAACCAAGCCATTTTAGATAAGGGCCTTGAATTAAATCTAGCCAATGGTGGTCATATTGTGACGATTCAATTTTTTGATCAATTTATCAATGTTACAGGTGCCGGGATTACGATTGGTTTGGTAGTTTACATGGTTGCATTTGCAAAATCAAAACAACTAAAAATTCTTGGACGTCTTGAAATGGTTCCAGCCATCTTTAATATCAATGAGCCGGTGCTCTTTGGTTTGCCGATTGTAATGAATCCAGTTTTAGCAATTCCCTTTATATTAACGCCTATTTTATCTTGTATCATCCAGTATTCAGCGATTTATTTTGGACTGACACCTATGTATGGTGCCGTTCAAGTTCCGTGGACTTGTCCTCCAATTATTTCAGGATTTATCATCGGTGGTTGGAAAACAGCCTTGTTGCAAACACTTATTTTGGTTATGTCTTTCTTTGTTTATTATCCGTTTATTAAACAGATGGATAAACAAGCTTTACAAGCTGAAATACAAGAAACAAGCGATTTAGAAGACGAAGATTGGTAAGAGAGGCATTAAAATGGACGAAAAAGTACTCGAAGTGTGTTTTCAAATTATCACCTATGTAGGAACAGCAAAATCTATGTACATCGATGCTATTCAATTGGCTAAGCAGGGTGAATTTGAGCAGGCTAAAGATAGAATTAAACAAGGCGAAGAAGCATTTGTACAGGGACACAATGCTCACCACTCACTTTTGACAAAAGAAATGAATGGGGAATTAAACCAAACAGGTCTAATTCTGATGCACGCTGAGGATCAGTTATTGAGTGCAGAAGGTTTTCGAACGATTGCTGAGGAATTTATAGCAGTCTATAAACGCTTTGAGGAAGGTAAATAGAGCAAGTTATGAAAGTAAATATTAAGCAATGTTAATTACCTATTCAGACAGTCTTGGAAAAAATCTGAAAGACTTGAAGCAGGTCTTAGAAGGCCCTTTGAAAGATGTGGTCGGTGGTGTCCACATTCTTCCCTTCTTTCCATCGTCAGGCGACCGCGGGTTTGCACCCGTGGACTATACCAAGGTTGATGAGGGTTTTGGAGATTGGAGCGATATTGAGGCACTCAGTCAAGACTACTATCTCATGTTTGATTTCATGATTAACCATATCTCAGCCAAGTCGCCTTATTTCCTTGATTTCCTAGAAAAGAAAGATGATCCGCCCATGCGACAAGGTGAAACCGAAGGTCGAGAAGGTATCATGGGGTATAGGTCTCATAGAATGAGGAGGGAAACAGACGAAACGATACGGTAACAGAGAACTGCATAGTGTGGTGATGCCTTTTACCGACTGATATAGGATTGTAGAGATGGTAAACTGGATAGGATTTTGGTCAAGTTGAGTAGTTATTTTGACAGGAATATCATGTGCCAATTTCTCGACAACATCACAATCTCAGGAAGTGGGCAGATTCCTGTAACTTTCCTTGAAGGAAGAGAAGTTGACTTGTAGGAAACTGCAATCGAAAGGTTGCAGTTTTTTGTGTTGTTTCGTGGTATAATAGGCTAAAACGATAAACGGTATGATTTGTTACTAGCTGCAGGAGTTTTATTATGGGTAAGTGGACTTGTCAATGCGGATATCCAATGAATGACCATGCTGCCCCAGACCCGAATGCTTTCTCGGTATTCTCGGATGAGTTATGGGAAGAGATAATGGATACCGCAGATGAAAATAATAAGATTGATTATTATGATATTTCTGATGCTTCGTACTATGCTTGGCAATGTCCAAATTGTCATAGCTTGATGGTATTCGGTGAGGATGAGAATCCAAATCGTTATACTTTTTATAAGTGGATAGATTTAGATCGTAAAGAGAAGGAGCTAACTGATCAAGAAACTGATTCAAATTCATCAGTTGTAGTTTATAGAGTTGCATCAGTCACTTTCTCAGAGTTTGGCGAGGAGTACACCTATATTTGTGAGGATGAATCAATCAGGGAAGACCATTTTGTGGTTGTACCTGTTGGAATCAACAACGTCGAAAAGATTGCTCATGTTGTGAAGATATTTCAGGCTTCGCAAAAAGATATCTCATATCCAATTGACAAGTTAAAGCGTGTGATTAAGCGTTATTCTGATTTTGATAAAGAGAAAGCAAAAGAGATTGCAGCGGAATTATTAAGAACAGGTCGATGTTTGCAAATAGATGATTTTTCTAAATCAGTAGCAGATGACTATTTCGATATTTTGCACAATAAACTTGGATACTGGTGGTTGGAACTGAATGGCGTTCCCATTCCAATGAAGGTTGTCCTATTGAATACCAATTATGAAAAGTATCACGTTGACTGCGCTATACATATCAAACCTTACAATATGCACTATAGTACTTTCCAATCGTTAAAGTTATGTACCGACTTTGAGATAGACGCTGCGAGATGGGTCGATGTTATTTCTGATGAATATGTTTGGGGAAATTCCTGGGAACTTGGTGGTATCCAGTTTGGAATTACCTGTAATGAATCACCAGAGTTTGAGGATGAGGTGACACTTGGCAAATACAGTCGTGTCCCATATTATAACGACTGGCATCCAGATTGGAGCGAGAGATATGGCTTTAATGTAGTTTGGAAACCACATGAATCTGATGAAGACTTGTCGGTAGACTTTTACATTTCTTAGAGTAATAAATTCGTTCAATAATATAATCACAAAGCCAGTCTAGTTCCGTTCATTCTAACTACTTTAAAGGATTAATTATATGTTTGATACAACTGAGTCAGGTTATTACAATAACGGTGAATCATTTTTTATTAATGGTGGACTACATGATAAGAGTTTACATGAATTATTACCGATAATTCAACATGAGACTGTTCACCATCGAATTTTCCATACATCTTCTTTGGGTCTACTATTGATAATGTTTGAAAAAATATCCCTTACAGATTCTACTAGAGATGAAATTTTACAAGGGGTTAGTAAATATTATAAAAGAATGCAAGAGCAGCTTGCTACATATATAGAAATGTTGAGACTCCTTGAGAAATCTGGAGTGGAAGCATTTAAAAATGAAGCAATATACATGAGAGAATATAATAAAGTATATTTCAATTATTTTAAGAATCTTTCATATAAGAACAAGCATCTTGGTTATTTTCGGATTATCAATTATACAACGGAAAAAATACAATCATTGATTAATTGTCTACTATTAATTGGTAGAGATGCGTTTAATATTGATGTTACTAAATTTGGTCTAGAATCTATAACAACTCTTTCTCAGTTACAAACTGTAATGTCAGAAGGGCGTTGTTCTAGATGCAATTCTTACAATAAATGTAGTTGTGGCATAGAGCGTCGACTTGACTTCAATCCCAATAGGAGATTTAGTAAATTAATACAAACGATATCATGGGTTAATGGAGAGTTTGAGTATGATCAGAATGTGATTGAGTGTAGCACTCTGGAAACCAATGGAATTGATGATTATATTAAAATTGTAGAGCAAAATTATCCTTCAAATTTCATGGTGCGTAACAGATTAAGTAGTTTTTATTTAAAAGAGGATAACTCAAATACCTTCGGTTTACCTGATTTAGCACATTCTTTCCCATTTTTAGAAATTAGTGGAGAGAACTATGATACTCCAGAGATAAAGTACATTGCTAATCCAGAAGAGTTATTTAGTTTAGATAATATAAAGTATATTAATGTAATTCCTTCAGGCTGTTTGTTAACGGTAAACGTCGTTTTATCGAACGGAGAAAATTATTATTGTATGTACGTTGATGACGAGTTGAATAGTGGTTTTTTACTAGTTTTACAATTGGCCTATCGCAATAATGCAATATTACAATTCCATGATTTTTATATTTTTAAATATCCTAATTGGAAAGACCTATTAGCTGCTTTACCAAACACTAGCTATATCTTAATTTCTAATTCGATTGCTGCAAGCGCTCAAAATATACAAAAATATTTTACTGGAGTCGAGTTCACGATTGTAAATATGGATGGCTATAGTATACTGGTGATGAGAAATAATACACTTTTTTTGCTTCAGCCCATTATTAGTCAACTATCAGATATAATCAAAAATACTTTCACAAATTATAATTCTAACATTTTTATTGAAAGTTTTGATAATCACAATGAAATTGTGGAGATAGGTAAGGAAATGATGCTTGGTAATATTTTGGCTAAAAAAGTGTCTAAAGTCGATCTTGAAGATAAAGTAAAAAAAAGTTTGGGTCTTTAGTATGTTTTTCGTACAACAGTATTATTTAAAACTCTATCAATCCCCTTTCGTTCTATAGTACAGGAGATTGCTATCGGCACACGTCGAGTGTGTAGCTCTGCTTGTACCAGCTGAGGTATCGGCGGAGTAGAAGTAGATGATCTGCCCATGCGACAAGGTGAGACCGAAGGTCGAGAAGGTGCCCTGGGGTATATGACTCGCAGAATGAGGAAGGAAACTGACGAAATGATACGGCAACAGCGAAGCGCCGAGTGTGTGGCTTTGCTCTTCCGATCTGAGACAGTCGAAAAGTAGAAGGGGATGGTATTGGTATCAATCAATGAGTAACAAAGTAACGGCATGATTCGAAACATTTTCTTGTAATTTGCGGAGGAACATCAATATGGATGGAATAACAAAAGATTCTATAAAAACGGCTAAACTAATGAAACAATTATGGCCCCAATTGACCGATAAAGAAGCTATTGATGAAGTAAAAAGATATACGAATGGCAAAAATACTGCAATCTTTACTGAAGTTGAAGGTGACACAATTGTAGGTCTAGCACTATGTTCACTCAGATTTGATTATGTTGAAGGTTGTAAATATAGTCCTGTTGGATTCTTAGAAGGGATTATTGTCGACGAGGAATATCGTTTAAAGGATATTGCTAAAAATCTCTGTACAAAATGTGAGGAATGGG
>JAGZZN010000099.1 GCA_018377375.1 Streptococcus parasanguinis | reverse complement strand
TACGATCGTATTTTTCTTTTGCCATTTGAGTAAAAGCCTCCAATAAAATATATTTTATAGATAGACAGTAGGCAATACAGTCTAACTTTCCTTACTATTCTATCGAATTTTAGATAAAATTGCAAGCCTTTTACCTATATTTTCTTAATTATTCCTCTTCTTTTCTTTTATTTTATCAGCTTGCTGAAAGATCCTGATCTAGCTTTGAAAATTCTCATTTAAAATCTTCTATTCAAGCCCAATACGTACCTTTTGCGACTTTGGGTTCAGGGAATAAAAAAATCGGAACAGTCGTTCCGATTTTTTTAACCTGAATTACGTAATCCTGTAGCCACTCCATTGATCGTAATATGGATTAGCTTGTCTTGATCGGCTGGTAATTGGCCGGTCCGTTGACGTCGAATCAATTCTAACTGAATATAGTTCAAGACGTTAAAGTACGGCATCCGATAGTCCAAACTTTCTTTCAGATAAGGGTTCTCCGCGAGCAACTCGTCTTGTTCCTCAATCATCAAGATGATGTCCTTGGTCAATTGCCATTCATGTAAGATAATCTGATAGATATTGCGAACTTCTTCTTCTTCACACAATTGAGCGTACTCAAAGGCAATATCCATGTTGGCTTTGGATAAGACCATGTCCACATTTGACAAGAGAGATTGGAAGAAAGGCCAGTTTTTATACATGTATCGAAGGGTTTCGATATTCTCAGGATCCTCATCGATAAATTCCTTAAAGCTAGAACCTACTCCGTACCAACCAGGGAACATCACCCGACTTTGTGACCATGAGAAGACCCATGGGATAGCACGCAAACCACCGATTTCTGTAATGGTCTTACGAGCAGCAGGACGTGAACCAATATTAAAGCTTGAAATTGCTTTGATCGGACTTGATTCAAAGAAGTAGTCATAGAAGTGCTCATTTCCAAAGACCAAATCACGATAGATATCGTAACTGCAATTCACGACTTTATCCATGACTTCCCCGAAACGATCAAACATAGAGAATGGACTCTTTTGTTCGGCAATCATTCGGTTAATGGTTGCAGAGACGAGCATCTCAAGGTTGTAGTAGGCAGCATCTTTATTTCCATATTTATTGCCGATCACTTCCCCTTGCTCAGTTAAGCGGATACGGTCATTAATGGATTTCAACGGTTGAGACGTGATGGCTTCATAAGTAGGACCTCCACCACGGCCAACAGTACCACCACGACCATGGAAGAAGGTAATCTTCACTCCAAACTCATCTCCGATATCGGTCAATTGTTGTTGGGCTTTAAAGAGGGTCCAGCATGAAGACAAGTATCCACCATCTTTGTTGGAATCAGAGTATCCTAACATAATCTCTTGGTAGTTGTTCTTAGAAGCAATCCAACGTTTGGCAATCGGAAGAGACAAGTAACTTCTCATGGTTTCTTCTGAGTGATCCAAGTCTTCGATCGTTTCAAACAACGGTACGATTTGAACGCGAGCTTTTTCCGTATCGACTAAGCCCACTTCTTTCAACATCACAGCCAATTCTAACATATCTGACACACTGGTTGCATGAGAAATGATGTTTTGACGAATGACTTCTTCTCCTAAACGATCCTTCAATTCACGGGCCGTTTGGAAAATCGCTAATTCTTTTTCAAGCAGTTCAGATTTTTCTGCATGGGTTGCCGATAAAATACGTGGATCTTCTAAAAGTTCTTTCAAGAGAACTTGACACTTTTCATCCTCTGATAAATCAGAATAGTGGTCATTAATCCCTGCTGATTTCAGCAATTCTGCCACACAGGCTTCATGTACACTCGAATCCTGACGCATATCAATAGAGGCCAGATAGAATCCAAAAACATCGATGGCTTCTAGAAGTTCTGCAAATTCACCAGAAATCAAATACTCTGATTTGTTTTCTAACAAGGAATCTTTGATCTTTTCAAGGTCTTCTTTAAATTCTTGAGCTGATGCATAAGCTGGAGCTTCTTTCTCAGAAATTTTCTTTAGAGCTCCAGAGATACGATTGCCAATATAATCAGAAACCGGCCCTTGTTGATGAGCATTTTCTCCCAATAATCTCTCTACCGCATAACGATCTTCTCTGGTTTCTCCCACCATTGTCCATTCTTTTAAATTGACCAAGGTTTGGATCAATTTTGACTGGATATAGTGGAAAGCACGACGGTATGGTTCTTTTTCACGAAAGACAGATGTATCACTTGATAGGGCTGCCATTTCAGCTACTGCTTCACTTGTTTTAGAAAGACTCGTTGAAAGGGAGAAATGACGGTATAATTTAGAAATTTTTTCGATGTAATAGTTCAAAATGACTTCACTTTGAATGGTTGCTGAACGCTTCAAGGTCTCAGCTGTTACAAACGGATTCCCGTCCCGGTCTCCCCCAATCCACATGCCCATTGTGATCGGACGTGGTTGTTCAAGCTCTAATCCATGCTCTTTTGCCAAGCGTTTGTATTCCAACATAAGATTTGGAACAGCTTGTAAGAAAGAGCTATTGTAATATTCCATGACATTGGTAATTTCATTAGTAACCTTCAATTTTTTGTCACGAATCATATCCGTTTGCATCATGATTTCGATATTACAACGAAGGTTGTTATACCACTTATTCTCATTCATTAAACCAGCTTTAACATCCCGGTGCTGACGAAGAAGAGCATGAATATGATTGGTTAGATCCAGCATGGTTTTTCGTTGCACTTGAGTTGGATGGGCTGTTAAAACAGGTACAATATTGAGATTTTCAAGAATTTCTTGTGCATCTTCATTTTTCGCAACTTCTTTGATGGTTGAAGAAAGTTTTCCGAGGTATTCACCATCCACGTTATTCAAATGATTGATTTCATAGGCCAAATCGACATCTTCTGAGATGTTAATCAAGAGTGGCAAAATGGCAAAATAACGTGAAATCACTGTCATTTCTTCATTTGTCAATTGTTCCACTATTTGATTCAACTCACGATAGTTCTGTGTTTTTGATAGATCCTTCAACTGCCTAATTTTATCAAAGGTTTCCGGACGAACCAAATTTTTCGTAATATCATCTAATAAAATGGTTAAGATTTCGGCTTCTTCTTTGATAATATCTTTATTTGTGAAGTTCTCTAATTTTTGTAAGACCATTTTTTCTCCTTTTTGAATAGCCATTCAACAATTCCCTTTTAATAATAAGGTTTGATTTTACCTTTTTCTTCAAAAACCATGCCTTCTTGTTCCATCTTGGCCCGTTTTTCACTAGCGTCGATATTCAAAACGAAAGCAATCGCTACGGATAAGACCCATAAGCTATTTCCCCCTTGGGATAAGAAGGGGAAGGTCACTCCTGTAGACGGAATCAAACCAGAAATTCCTCCGATGTTAATGAAGGTTTGCACTAAGATCATCCCACCGATCCCAATGGCCATCATTGAATTAAAAGGATTCTTTGCTCGAATACCGACTAAAATGATCCGAAGGATTAAGAAGAATAGGAGAGCAAGGATCAAGCTAGCTCCAACAAAACCTAATTCTTCAATCACAATCGCAAACACAAAATCTGTGTGCGCTTCTGGTAAGTAACCTTGTTTTTCAATGGAATTTCCAAGTCCCAAGCCAAACCAACCACCGTTGCTCATGGCATAGTAGGAATTAGCTAATTGGTGACCTGCGCCAGACAAGTCATTGAAGGGATTAAAGAAGGCACTAAAACGTTTGGCTACATAACCAAAGACTGGAATTTTAGCGACACGGTCCACACCGATGATCCATATTGAACCAAGGACAATGGTGGACGCCCCAACAACTAAACCAAGTAAAGAGGTAAACCAACGGTAACCGACTCCACTAGCCGTAATCATGATCAAGACCGTTAAGGCCAAGATCGTCGCATTTCCCAAGTCCGGCATAATCACAACAATTCCAATCAGAATCAAGGTCAGCCAACGCCAATCGTTTAAATTCCTTGGAATCCATTCATTGTGGGTCAAGGCTTGATAATCATAATCGCGTATCTCG
>JAGZZN010000098.1 GCA_018377375.1 Streptococcus parasanguinis | reverse complement strand
AAAAAGTCCTAGCCTCTTAATTGTTTTTGTATTTTCGCGCAAGACGCCGTGGTTGAGTGGGCTGTAAATGCTGATTACATCAGCATTTACAGCCCTACTCAACTGTGCGGAGGTGGGACAACGAAATCGAATTCTAACGAATTACCGATTTCTGTCCCACTCTCATTTCTGTTTATTTGTGATCGTCCTACTTTGATTCTTCATTTCGTCTCAGACTAAAGTGGTCTGGTAGAGGGTCTGGTCCCGCTTGGGTCCCAGGATGGCATCGCAAGATTCTCGCAACCCCCATCAAGACACCTTTCACACCAAAGCGTTCAATCGCTTGGATCATATAATTGGAACAGGTCGGTTGAAAGCGACAAGAAGGTGGAAATATGGGAGAGATCCATTTTTGATAGCCTCTGACCATAGCAATCAGGATTTTTTTCATGATTTTTTAGATTTAGTCACTGCTAGATTGTGCAACTGGCTAATTTCTTTTTTGTTCAAGCGACGGTATTCACCCGGACGAAGTCCTGAGACATCTAGGTTTCCAAACTGGGTTCGGGAGAGTTTGTCCACTAAAAGTCCTACAGCTTCAAACATCTTTTTGACCTGGTGGTTGCGCCCTTCATGAATGGTCAACTGAACCACTGAACGGTTCTTTTCAACATCCACTTTTAAGATCTCATAAGTCGCTGGCTTGGTTTTCTTGCCATCAATGGTCACCCCTCGTGTTAAGGGACGCAAATTTTCCTTATTGGCAATCCCTTTGACACGCGCCACATAGACCTTATCAATCTCATTACGTGGGTGAATCATCTCATCTGTAAAATCACCATCATTGGTCAAAATCAAGACACCAGATGTATCCCAGTCCAAACGTCCCACTGGGTAGATACGCTCTGGCACTTGAGATAAAAGGTCAACGACTGTTGTCCGCCCTTTATCATCAGATACACTAGAGATGACGCCACGTGGCTTATTTAAAAGATAGTAGACCTTTTCTTCGTTGTAGATTGGAGTGCCTTCTACTTCAACCTGATCACCGGTCTTAATAATAGTCGCTAATTCACGCACAACTTGGCCATTTACTGTAACCAAGCCTTGCTTGATCAGTTCTTCGGCCTTGCGACGACTAGCCACGCCTGCATGGGCAATATATTTGTTAATTCTCATCTAGTTCCTCTGTTCTCTCTGAAAATAATTGACCTTCCTCTGGATCAATGTCCACTTCCTCAACCTTTGGTAATTCCTCCAAATGATTGATTCCCATATAATCCAAAAAATACTCCGTCGTGACATACAAATTGGGACGCCCGAGGACTTCTTTTTTCCCATCCTCTCGGATCAGATCAAATGACAGTAGTTTGGTAATGGCACCGCTGGAATTGACACCCCGAATATCATCGACCTCCACACGGGTGATTGGTTGCTTATAAGCAATGATTGATAAGGTTTCGAGGGCAGCCCGAGACAAACTTTGATTCATGGGCGTTCTAGAATAGTCTCGTAAAACTGAAGCGTAGTCTGCCTTTGTCACCAATTTATAACGGGAAGCTGTCTCCATCAAACACAGACTGGTATCTGTGTCCTCCTGGTATTTTTTGCTTAATTTTTCTAAACTTTGCACCACACCTGTCGGAGGTAAAGAGAGAAGGTCTGCGATTTGTCTGGCAGTAATTCCTTCTTCACCTGCTACAAATAAGAGTGCTTCAATTTCAGCTAATTTGCTCATGTTCAATCCTATTTAAGTAAATTTCTCCAAAAGCCCTATCCTGGATCACCGTTACTTCTTGAATCTTGATCAATTCAAGGGTTGCAAGAAATAGAGTAATGACCTCTTGGAGATCCGTTGCTTCTAGAAACAAGTCCTGCAAGAGAACTTGTGAGCGATCGTGGAATCGGTGACGCAGCTGGTCCATCAGATCCTCAATCTTGTATTCATCCTTTACAATGGTCGTATGGTTCTGACGGAATTCTTCTTTTTTCTTGGTCAATAGTTTTGAGAAAGCCAAGAAAAGATCCACCGTTGTACGATCGTGAAGCAATTCCGTATCGTCGTAGACCAATTCCATCTTAGGTTTTGAATAATAGAGGGCGCGCTCCTCGTGCTGTGAGGCCATCAACTCTCCTAATTGCTTGTAAGTACGGTACTCTTCCAATTGAGAAAGGAGGTCCTGCTCGAGATCCTCTGCTTCATCCATCTCCTCTGCAACCTTAGGAAGAAGTCTTCGACTCTTGATCAAGGTTAGTTGACTAGCCATCAGCATGTATTCCCCTGCTACCTCTAGTTTCATCGCCTGGAGAGTCGCCAGATAAGCCAGATACTGTTCGATCACCTCAATCAAGGGGACCTCATAAATATCCATCTGGTATTTAGAGACCAAGTGGAGCAAGAGGTCCAAAGGCCCTTCAAAATCTTTAATTTTAATATCCATTATTTATATTTTTCTAATGTCACCATGGTTTTTAGGCCCAATTCACGCGCAATACTAAAGAGATCCACACCGAGTTCACGTTGTTTCAAAATATATTGCTCACGAATCGATTGCGCCGAAAGGTCTTGGTTGCCTTTTTCGATCAAGAAGGCTTCTAATTGTCGGAATCCCCACTGACGGGAGTAGCATTTTCCTTTATTATCAAAGAGATAAATACCATCTAGGAAGAGTTGCAATTCATCCAGTAACGGCTCTGGAACCTTTAAAACCCGTTTTTGGCCATCTTTGCCCACTCGAATGACATGAAAGTCCAGCTGAATATCTTCGACCTTGACTTGGAGGATCTCACTTGGCAATAAGCCCATCTCCAGAATCAATAAGGCCATCAAGCGTCCCTGTGGGTTAGTTGATTCTTCCCAAAAATGGGTCAGATCCAACAATTCACGATCATGGGTCTTGGCCGGTTGAATTTTAGGCAAGACCAAACGATGGTATTCAGAAATAAAGCGTTCTTGATACAAATAATATAAAAATTGGTTAACAGCGGATAATTT
The DNA here is from genome assembly GCA_018377375.1 of Streptococcus parasanguinis. Lineage (GTDB taxonomy): Bacteria > Bacillota > Bacilli > Lactobacillales > Streptococcaceae > Streptococcus > Streptococcus parasanguinis_N. Next base: position 1,069 of record JAGZZN010000098.1, on the reverse strand, counting down.
TCGTTTTTGAACCGCCGGTTTAAAATCTTTAATCGAAGCTTGGTAAATTCTCAAATTCGTCGGTGTCACTTTTCCATGAATTGATTCAACAAATTGGTCCAAATCATAGAAATAGGCTGACTGAGAATTTTCACTTAGTTCTTTTTGATCAATAAAACTTGCAATAAATTCTTTCATTTTGGAATCATCTCGTATTCATTTGAAAAATTATGCATGAGCGAATTGATGGCTTTAAGAATCGATTTCCGTGTAATAATCCCTTGGAAATAGCCTTCTTCATCCACCACAGAAAGGAAGGAGTCATCCACTAACTTGTGAAGGACTTCTGTCAAATTGAAGTCTAAGCCGATGACCCCGACCTCCTTCTTTGCAACGTCTACGATATCCATCGAGGCAAAAGTCTCCTCAGGAATCTCGTGTTTCAATTGATAAGATAGAATATCCGTTAGGGAGATCGTCCCCACAAACTTGCGTTCATCCGTCACTACCGGAATACGACTATAGCTAATCTGGCTCAACAACAAGACAGCATGGTCTACATTGTGGTTATCAATCAAGACCGCTAAATTTTTGGCCGGAGTTAAGAACGTTTCTTCCTGCGCCAGCAAGAAACGTTCAAATTCCTTTGCTATCATCTGCTAAACTCCTTTGTCAATTCAGGATACAACTCATGATCTCGCGTATAATACTCTACCTTGAAGTTAGAATCATCTATCTCAATTTTAGCATAGAGACACTCTCGAATCAGACCGCGTGGCTGACTAACGGATCCAGGATTCACAAAGAGGGTTCTTCCTTCCTTCCAAGCATCTGGGATATGAAGGTGGCCGTAAAGACAGATATCTGCTTCTTCCTCTTGGGCCCACAGATCCAATTTTTGAAAACTAAAATTGATCTGGAAGAGATGCCCATGGGTCTGGATGATTCGTGTTGGCCCTAGTTGGGTCACCAAGCGTTCTGGATAGCCATCATAAAAATCCATGTTTCCTTGGACAACGTGAATCCCTTCCCAGACAGGATCATCACTTTTTAGTTCAGAATCCCCATTGTGAAAGATCCCATCGACCTG
>JAGZZN010000016.1 GCA_018377375.1 Streptococcus parasanguinis | reverse complement strand
TTGGATTGTCGAGCAAGACGCAGTGGTTGAGTGGGCTCTACTACGCTGATTTCATCAGCTTTTACAGCCCTACTCAACTGTGCGGAGGTGGGACAACGAAATCGAATTCTAACGAATTACCGATTTCTGTCCCACTCTCTTTGAGCTAGTAAGACGATTAGCCAGACCGCAACATAGTGGCTACTATCCAACGATGAGAGGTATAGCCTCAATCATTTGTAGCGGTTACGACGTGAAAAGGGAGGAACGATATTTTCCTCCCTTTGAGCTAGTAAGATGATTAGGTAGGCCGCAACATAGCGGCTACCGTCCAATGATTCGGTGCTTTAGCACCAATCATTGGTATCAGGTTACATCATCCCACCCATCATGCTTGGATCCATTCCTGGTCCTGCTGGGGCTGCTGGTTCTGGTTTGTTGGCTACGACTGCTTCGGTCGTCAAGATAAGACTCGCTACGGAAGCGGCGTTTTGAAGGGCTGAACGGCTCACTTTAACTGGGTCGATGATTCCTGCATCAATCATATTCACCCATTCACCTGTTGCGGCATTGAAACCTGTTCCGATTTCGGCATTTTTCAAGCGATCAATCACAATGGATCCTTCGTAACCGGCATTGTGGGCAATTTGGCGAACAGGTTCTTCCAAAGCACGAAGAACGATATTGCGTCCGGTCGCTTCATCCCCTTCCAATTCAAGGGCTGCGACTGCAGAGATGACATTGACAAGAGCTGTACCACCTCCGGCAACGATCCCTTCTTCTACGGCTGCGCGAGTCGCATTAAGGGCATCTTCGATACGAAGTTTCATTTCTTTCAATTCTGTTTCTGTTGCAGCACCAACCTTGATCACGGCAACACCACCAGACAATTTAGCCAAACGTTCTTGTAATTTTTCACGGTCAAATTCAGATGTTGTGGTTTCGATTTGTGACTTAATGACCGCAACACGGTTAGCGATCGCTTCTGGGTTACCAGAACCTTCAACAATAACAGTAGTGTCTTTATCGACTGAAACTTTGGCTGCTTGACCAAGGGCTTCAATGGTTGCATCTTTCAATTCCAAACCAAGATCGTCTGTAATGACTGTACCACCTGTCAAGATGGCAATGTCTTCTAGCATGGCTTTGCGGCGATCACCAAATCCTGGTGCCTTAACAGCTACGACATTAAAGGTACCACGGATCTTGTTCAAGACAAGTGTTGGAAGAGCTTCGCCATCGACATCATCTGCGATGATCAAGAGTGGACGGTTGCTTTGAAGAATGCTTTCCAACAATGGCAAGATTTCTTGGATATTTGAAATCTTCTTGTCAGTGATCAAAATGTATGGATTTTCAAGGTCTGCTACCATTTTTTCATTATCAGTGACCATGTATTGTGAAAGGTAACCACGGTCAAACTGCATTCCTTCAACGACTTCCAGTTCTGTTTCCATTCCACGAGACTCTTCAATCGTGATAACCCCATCTTTGCCAACTTTTTCCATGGCTTCAGAGATGTACTCACCGACTTTTTCAGAACGAGAAGACACAGCAGCTACTTGAGCAATGGCTTCCTTGCTCGATACTGGAATCGCATTGTTTTTCAAAGCTTCTACTGCTGTTGCAACAGCGGTCTCAATCCCACGGCGGATGCCAATTGGGTTAGCACCTGCAGTGACGTTTTTGATCCCTTCACGGACGATGGCTTGGGTCAAGACCGTTGCGGTTGTTGTCCCGTCACCTGCGATATCATTGGTCTTAGAAGCCACTTCTGACACCAATTTAGCACCCATATTTTCAAAATGGTCTTCCAATTCGATTTCTTTTGCGATGGTCACCCCATCATTAGTGATCAAAGGTGAACCAAATGATTTTTCAAGAACCACATTGCGTCCTTTAGGGCCCAACGTAACTTTCACTGTATCTGCTAAGACATCGACACCACGGACCATTGCAGAACGTGCATCAGATGAAAATTTAATATCTTTTGCCATTTCTCTTACCTCTTTCTTCTCTTACTCTACAATTGCAAGAATGTTTGATGTTCCAACGATGGTGTAGGTTTCTTCCCCATCTTTCACTTCAATTCCTGCATGGCTTTCAACCAAAACGTGGTCTCCTGCTTTTACAGCTGGGGCGATGAGTTCGCCACTTAGGGTACGCACACCTTCACCAACGGCAACCACTTCAGCTGTTTTTGTATCAGCCTTGCTCGCACCTGCTAGGACAAAACCTCCAACAGTCTGTTCTTTTTCTTCTACTTTTAAGACCACACGGTCTCCTAATGGTTTTAACATGTTCATTCCTCCATACGTGTTTTTAGCACTCTCTATACGTAAGTGCTAACTTATGTTTCTATTGTATCACTTGGTCAGAAATAGTCAAGAAAAAAACACCTCAAAAATAGATGAGATGTTTCTAAAATATCAATTTAAAATTGTCAATTTTTGATTGAAATCGTCGATCACTTTTTGAAGATTGATCCGCCCGCGGTAGATGCCATATCCAAAAACAATCATGCCTAAAATTCCAACCAAGGCTAGTAAAATCCCGAAGATCAAGAGTGGGAGGAAACTTTTGTGAAAGAGATAGATCAATACCACACCAATACTGGCAATGATAAAGAGTAAGCTGAACCAACGACCAAGGTTTTCAAGCATGTGGCGTTGGTACTTGATTTCTGTTTCATATCCATTGACAAGTTCTTGTTTTGTAACCATGGGATTCCTCCTGATAAAAATTGAGAATGAAGTGCAAATAAAGGAGGTCAATTCACTTCATTCTCAAAAACTCCTACTAGCAAATTCGTTTTTTCTTTTCCTTAGTATTTAAGATGTGGGTCGAAGATACCAAGGGCAACACCGATCAAAGCCACTACAACGAGAAGTAACATAACTTTGTTTGGTGAAATTTTTTTCTTAGACATCAACCACCAGCAAAGAGTGATGAAGGCTGCTGTCAAGAGACCTGGATAAACACCATCGATCTTTTCTTGGATGTTCAAGAAGACTTTTCCTTCAGCGTTCTTGAATTGAAGGGCTGTTGTAACAGATACCCAAGTAGCTGCTACGGCACCGATAACCATACCACCGACAACGCTGATCGCTTTACGAAGAGCTTGTCCTTTTGGTCCTACAAGGAATTCAACGGCTTTATCCCCTAATTGGTAACCTTTGAAGAAGGCAAAGCGCATACCAAAGTAGACTAAGAGGTTCCATACGACGATGTAGAAGAGGGCACCAGCGACGTTACCACCTTTAGAAAGTCCAAGGGCAATCCCCAAGAGAACTGGAATCAAGGTACCAACGACCAATGAGTCACCAATACCAGCGATTGGTCCCATCAAACCGGCACGCATACCGTTGATGGTTTCGCCATCTACTGCATCTCCGTTTGCACGCGCTTCTTCCAAACCAGCTGTGATCCCTACAACAAGAGATCCAAGTTGTGGTTCAGTGTTGAAGAAGGCCGTATAGGTTTGCATAGCATCCTTTTGTTCTTCTTTTGTGTCATACATTTCTTCTACGATTGGAAGCATAGAAGTCAAGTACCCGAAGGTTTGCATATGTTCTTGAGAGAAACAAGTCAAATGACCATAATACCAATGATGGAATGCTTTTGCTAATGTTTTCTTTGAAATTTTCTTTCTATCAGCCATTTTAAATATCCTCCTCATCATCGTCTTGGTCCACCACTCCAGCTGGAGCAGCTTTCATCGATTTGATCACTTCAAGTTCATAGTAGATTACTGCAAAGATTAATGAAACAACGGCACTGGATACCAAGTTCAATCCGAGAGATTTTGCCAAGGTAAATCCAACAAAGAATGGAATGAAGTCAGTTGCTTCTGTAACAATTTGTTTCAACAAGATGGCAATACCGACACATGGGAGAAGAGCACCGACTGTAAAGAGGGCTTTCATCCAGTAACCATCCATAGGAAGGTATTGTTTCATCAAATCAACCATGTTTTCACCGTATTTGGTGATAATCATTGTTGGAAGGAAAGAGAAGAGGAAGTGAGAGATCCAAGGGTAAACCCAGTCAACTGCGTAGAGTTTTTTGAAGTTTCCTTCTTCAACGGCTTTCCAACCGATGTGTTGCCATACCAAGTTCATAGTAGCGGTACCGTAGAAAAGAACTGTACCGATTGTCCCAACGGCTGCACCGATTGGAGCTGCAGCTGCGGCGATTCCAGCTTCATCTGTGATGTTATTAGCATGCACAAACAAGATAGCAAGAGGAACACCGATGTAAGAGATGGCACGCACATCGGCAGATACGGTACCACCAGGTGTTACCAAGGCGATATAAACGACTTGAAGGGCAACCCCGACCATAATACCGGTTGTCACATCTCCAAGAATTAAACCTGAAATCAACCCACCGATCAAAGGACGACCGAGTGTATAGTTCCCGATACTGGAACCTCCCATACCAGGCATTGAAGACAAGCTGGCGAAAATACCAAGCAAGATTGCTTGAATCCATGAAATTGTCATAACAAACGCTCCTTTTGTTTGTAAATTTATTTACCTAACAGATAAGACTGTTAGTTTTAAAAACCAAATTTTGATTTGAAATCATCCCAATACCCGATGGAAACATCTGGCAACAATTGGAATTTCACCTTGTAGCCTGCTGCTTGAATGGCTTGGAAGGCTTCTGCTTCTTCCTGAGTGATGGATTGGTTATTTCCCAATTTTACAGCTCCAGGACGATCATTTGCAGGACCAACAATGATTTCTTTGACATCACCTGGGACAAACCCTTGGTCGACCAAAATTTCCTTCATATCGATTGGATTTTTGGTGATCAAGAAGTAACGACTATCTGATTCTGTTACTTTTGCTGATTTTTCTTTAAAGGCTTCCTTTGTCCATACAAAGGTTTTCTTGTCTGATGCGCCTTTGTAAGCTTGAATCAAAACCTTGTTTGATGCTGCTGCATCGTTTACAGCAATCAAACCATCACATGGTTTTTCCTTTGCCCAGCGTGTGACTGTCTGACCGTGAATCATGCGGTCATCAATCCGTACAAATGTTACTACCATAAGGTACCTCCCTATTAAATATCGTCATCATCTTCTTCAGCACCAGTGGCTGAAACTTCAAAAGGCTGTAGTGCAGATCGTGCTTCTGATAAGATGGTGGCTGACAAATCGTCTCCATCCAACACATCCTTCATCACAACTGCCGTCAAGGCCATGGTGAGGTTCATCCCACCAAGGATCAAGGCTCCATCGAGCTTTCCAGCTTCTTCTAGAACCGTGGCTGCAGTGGTTAATGGACTACCACCTACGATATCTGCCAAGACCAAAACAGAATCATCAGCTGTCAATCCTGAAATGCTCTCTCTGAAATCAACTGCGAAGTCATCGACCGATTTTCCTTCTTTGAGTCCAACTGCGATGACCTGATCCATCTTATCACCAGCAAACATGGCTAGTGATGTTTTTAGACCTTCTGCCAGTCCACCATGACTGACCAAAACGAGGTATTTCATTTTTCTACGCCTCCTTTATTTGACTCTATTGTAGATTATTTGAAAGCGGTTTTACATTGTCAAATGTCACATTCCTAATATGACATTTAGCAATAAAAAAATGACATCTGTCACTTGACAAAATGCCATCTTATTTTACTCTAAACTCCTACCTGTAGACTACTTTCAATCTCCCTCTGAATTTGAGGCAAACGGTTCTCGACATCCTGATCGCGCAATGCATTACCAATCAAGTAGTCCAGCTTTTCTAATACCTCTTTTGAGACATTTTTCGGACTACTTTCAACAGCTTGTTCCATGATGCGGTTCAAGGTCTGATTGGTCAGGGAATCTGTTCCAAAATCATCCACCTGCAGAAGGTCTTTACTAGAGCGACTCTTGACTACCTGTGGCATGACGGAGATCCCTTGGGATTGGGCAAAGAGGGTTTGTTGAATGTCTGGATCTTCTGTTAAGAGTTGCATCAATTCCCAAGCCAACTTGGAATGAGAACTTCGAGCCGACATAGCAAAAGAAGTCGTCGTGACTAAGGTTGCCTTGGTCGTTTTTGACTTAGCAGGCATCGGAATACAGGTCCAGGTGAAGTTTGAATATTTAGAAACGTGGTAGGGATAAGGTTTATAGGTCCGATATTGGGCCAAGGTCATGGGATAGAAGGCAACTTTCCCCTGGTCAAAATCTTTAGAGCTCACCTTGTAATTTTTATTTAGATCTTCCAATTTTTGCAGAAAAGTCAAAGACTCTTTCACTTCTGGAGCTGTCAGCTTGAGCATGCCGCCTTGGAAGAGATGACCTCCATTTGCCGCCAAGGCTTCTTTCCAGGTGTATTCTGTACTCCCAAATTGGTCCAATTGCCCATCCCCATTGGTATCTTTGGTTAGTTTCTTGCAAATCGTATAGAACTCTTCAAGGGTCCAGCCTTCTTTGGGAACCGCGATACCTTCTTTATCCAAGAGATCTTTATTGACACACATCAAAATTGGATTGCTTTCATAAGGTAAGGCATAGGTTTGCCCCTGATAGACACCGGATTCAAAGGCAACGGGATAAAAGGCAGCTTGATCTTTTCGATCCATATAGCCGTTTAACTTTTCTAATACGCCCCGCGCTGCTAATAAAGAAAGATCTTGCTCAGAGACCATAAACACATCCGGCGTCTTTCCTGAGACAATCTTTTCGGAGAGCCAGTCAGAATAATCCGACTGAGGAATCCCATTTTCATACTCTACACGAACGTGGGGATGGGATTTTTCAAATTTTTGAATCGCACGATCCAAGGCATGGGAACGTTGACTGGTCGGCACATCCCAGCTAGAACCTGCATAAACGCCGATATGGAGTACGGTCGGTTGCTGTTTCCACCAATAAAAACCCGCGCTCACACAGAGCACAACAAGGAGACCAATCCCCCAACAAAGATGCTTTCGCTTCAATTTCATTCTGTATTTCCTTTAGAAAAATCACGTCTCGTCACTCCTGTTTGGACTGACCAGATCGCTAATTGCGTTCGATCTCGTAGGTTTAATTTCGCCAAAATCGTTGATAAGTAATTGCGCACGGTTCCTTCTGACAAGAAAAGTTTGGCCGCAATTTCTTTATTAGACTCCCCATAGCCGACTTCTTGGATAATGCGCCATTCCGTCGTGCTCAAATCCTTGACATTGTCCTCATCCACAGCAATAGAGAAGTTGGTCTTGGCCATTTGTGAGAAAATTTGAAAGACTTTACTAGCGATATTCGGGTTGATCATGGCTCCGCCTTGATACACCACCTTAATCGCTTCATAGAGTTCCTCTGTCGAGGCTCCCTTTAAAAGATAACCTGAAGCACCATACTTGAGTGCACTATAGATAAATTCATCATCATCAAAGGTCGTTAAAATAATAATTTTGATATCCGGATAGTGCTCTTTGACTTCTTTTGTCGCCAAAACTCCATCCATGCCTGGCATCCGAATATCCATTAAGATCAGGTCAGGATGTGTCTGCGGAATGCTCGACAAGACGTGATTCCCATCTTCCACTGTGGCCACCACTTCGATATCGGGGTGGGCTGACAAAATAATTTTCAGAGATTCTCGAATCAAGGCCTGGTCATCTGCCACCATTACTTTTATCACCATCTCTATCTCCCTTCTTTATATTTCGGTAAACTGATGCGCGTGAAAAATCCATCGCGGCTTTCAAATTGAAGCTGTCCTCCTAGGATAGAAATTCGTTCCATCATCTGCTTGAGTCCATAGCCATAGGTCAAGGTTTCAAACCCAACCCCATTATCCTGCAACTCGATCAGGTAATCTTCTTCATTCTCAAAAAAATGAAGGCTCATCTGACTGGCATGACCGTGGCGAACCGCATTGGTCATAGACTCTTGGATCACACGAAAGATTGTATCTTCAATCATGACGTCCATATCGACATCGACCCATTCATAGTGTAAATCAACCTGCAAGTTGGAAAGCGTTTGGTACTCACGGATCATCTTTTCCAAAGCATCTTTGAGGGTTCGTCCCTCAAGGGCACCTGGACGGAGGCGGTTGAGAGAGCCTCTCACATCTTGAATCCCTTCACGAACCACTTCTGATACGCTTTTTACCTGCTCTTTTGCCCGATTGGGATCGATATCAATCAAGACTCCGACAGCATCTAAACCTGCCGAGATCCCTGTTAGCGCGTGTCCCAAGGTATCGTGAATCTCCCGAGCAATCCGCTTGCGCTCTCGATCCTCTGCAATCTTCTCAGACAAGGCCATATAGTTGTTCAATTCCGTATTGACCTTCGAAACCATGGCCAACTCTTCTTCCACTTCGTGGTTTTCCGCAAGAACATTCATAATATAGAACAAAAGCGAAATAATGAAGAGCACCAGATTCAAGGCATAGAGGGAATTCTTTAAGAAAAAGGCCAGAATCCGAATGGAGGCAGGATAAAAATGAATATAGACATCCAGAGAAGGTATCGGAAAGAAAAGCGAAAAGACGTCTGAGTTGGTCACAAGAAGCATCAAGAAACTCACTAGGATAAACGCAAACCAATACTTGCGGTCTCGCTTGGTATTCAACTCTTTGGAACCATAGAAGATATCCGCAAAAACTAATAGAATAAGCCCGTTATAAGCTACATTTTGGACCCACATCAAGAGCAACATCAGGAGGATCTCCAGAATGTTCCACTTATCAAAAATGGACCATCGACTCGTTTGAGACCGGTAACGACTCATGGAGATCAAGGCAATCCCAGCAAATAAGAGCGCAGACAACCAAAAAGTTGTCGAAGGCGCAAAAGGAATACGCTCTAAACGTTCTACTAATAGGGAGGCTTGTCGTTGGGCAATGATATAGTTGGTTGCTTGAAGATAGATGATACTGTTGAGCATCACAGCGATAAAATTCACGACCATCAGAATTGCCAAACTGTATCTCACACCTCTAAATTTTCTCATTACTGCCACCCATTCACATCAAAGTGATCGATGTTTTCCTTTGTCATCATTTGAACCGGAATGGTTATCTCTTTTTGGTAGCTCTTCCCAGCCGTCATATCTTGGATGACCTCCATCACACGGTCTCCCATCTTCAACGGAGACTGGGCAACGGTTCCTACGACATCATCTGTCGAGTGCAGCAAGGCTTTCATATCTGGTGAGCCATCAATCCCATAGATCGCAATGGGATGGGTGATCCCTTGCTCCTTGATCGCTGCTAAAGCTCCTATAGCTGAACGGTCATTCAAGGAGACTAGAGTATCGACATTTCCCCCTGACTGCAAGAACTTACGGACAGCTGGCATAGCGATCTCCGTCTGACCCTTGGTTTCTAGTTCCGAGATAATCTCATATGACCCATGTCCTTTGATGGTATCCTTAAATCCCTGAATCCGCGTATCTGCTGAAACAGTCCCCTTATGCTCCAAGAGAAGGATCCGAGCATTTGAAGAGCGTTTCATCAGCTCTTTCGCAATCAAGACTCCTGCTTGGTAGTTGTCGGAGACAATGCTGGCATCCGGCTTAAAATGCTTGAGCTGGGTATCAACTGCAATGATCTTAATTCCTTGTTTTCTAGCTTTTTTAAGAGCCCTTAAAATGGGCTGACTATCCCCTTTAACCGGATTAATCACAATCACATTTACTTTTTGGGCGCAAAAATCATCGATCTGCTGGCTCTGCCTTTTTTCGTCCAATTCTGGATCTCGGACAGATACAAGAGCTCCTTTTTCATCAGCAATCCGACTAATTTCCGAATGAATACTTTTATAGAACTCATTGTTCATGGTCATATAGGTGACACCAATCTTGGTCTGATCCTTGATGCTACTGGTTTGACAAACAGCATAGATCCACAAGAGGATGCAGGTCACTGGAATCACCAGTAGAACCCGTTTTATCAGCCATTTTAACAGTTCTTTTCTTTCTTCTTTCCCCTTCAAACTCCGTTCCTTTTCTGAAAATTTTGAATATATATTACTTTATTTTACTACTTTTTCAAGAAAAGTGCTGGCTTTTATTGTACAGACGCATATTTTTGATTTATTTTTAAATGAGTCGTTCCCGAATGAAATCCCTACCAAATATCAAAAAAGCTGGTCTATAAACGAACCAGCTTTCTTTTTTTGTTTCTAAAAAGGAAGATCTTCCTCCTCTAAAATGATGTCGGCTAAATCTCCCGTTCCACCATTTTCACGCATCGCTCGCTGAGCGCGGCTCTCTAATAACTGAAAACTTTGGCAGAGGACCTCTGTCACATACTGCATGACCCCATTTTTCTCGTAGCGGCGCGTCCGAATCTCTCCATCCAAAGAGATCAAGCTCCCTTTACTGGCATAACTAGCCATGGTTTCAGCCAATTTCCCCCAGACAACCACATTGACAAAATCAGTCTCTCGCTCCCCGTTTTGGTCCTTGTAGCGACGATTGACAGCAACGGTCACTCGGGCAACGGATTTGTCTTTGCTGGTCTTATGCAATTCTGGGGCCGCTACCAGGCGACCGATTAAAATAACTTTATTATACATCATTTTCCTCCTATCTATTTATTCGAAAAAATTTTAAAAAATGGAGGGTGAGAAACCAAAATCAAAAAAATCTAGGATTCAAAACATCCTAGATTCTTCTCTTTATTCATGCCAGTGACGAGCAGGATCAAAAGGTGTCCCTGCTACTTCTGCATCATCCAATTCAATAATGCCTCGTTTTTGAGGAGCATTTGGCAAGTGCAATTCACGCGGACTGCACATCATGCCATAGCTTTTTTCTCCACGAAGAGCCCCTGGGAAAATCAAGCAACCATCCGGCATCATGGCACCTGGAAGAGCAACAATGGTCTTTAGACCCACTCGCGCGTTCGGAGCCCCTGCTACGATCTGAACTGTCTTGTCTGATCCAACTGCTACTTGGCAGATATTCAAGTGGTCACTATCTGGATGGGCTACCATTTCAAGGATTTCTCCGACCACAAATTTTGGTTCCCGATCATTGACCAAACGTTCTGCGAAGCCTTCTACTTCCAATTCTTGATTTAAACGAGCTACTTGCTCATCTGTCAAAAAGACTTGGCCCTTGCCTTCGATGGCGAAGAAAGATGAGGCATCAAAGATATTCCAGGCAACGGTTTCTTGCTTGTCCTCACGGTAAACGCGAGCCACTTTTCCTTTTCTCTCCACTGCGAGCTTGGCTTCCCCGCTATTTTTCATGGTCAGCATCAATACATCGCCGACTTGTTCTTTGTTGTATGTTACAATCATGTTTTTTCTCCTATTTTAATCCTGCTAAGAATGCTGTAATCTGCGCTTTAGTTTTCCGATCCCGATTGACAAATCGACCGATTTCCTTATCCTTTTCCAGAACCACCAAACTTGGGATCCCATAAACATCCCAGACTTTCGCCAGATCCATATAGGCATCGCGGTCAATCAAGATAAAGGTAAATTCGGGATTTTCAGCCTCAATCTCCGGCAAAAAAGGTTTGAGATAACGGCAATCCCCACACCAATCTGCTGAAAAGACAAACACTTTCTTGCCCTCTTGCTCTACATATGAAGCAATTTCTTCTAGAGAACTCGGTGTAATCATAGTTTTTCCTCTTCGTAATGCAAGAGACCGTCCTCATAGACAAAGCGGTAATGGCGCTCATCTTCAAAAATGACACCACCTACTAAGCGCTCTTCACTAGACTCGTAGAGTTCCACATACAGGGTCGCAATCGTCCCCATGGCTTCCATTTGCTCCCGTACTTCTGCTACCAACTCTTCTTGGGTACGGAGACGCTTTTGATCTTTCGCGATTTTATAAACACCGGCCGCAAGAGCTCCTGCACTTGCTACAGCCAGACTAGACAAAATAATTTTTTTAGCTTTCATAGTGCCTATTGTAACACAAAATAAGCAGAGGGACAACGGTCTAAGCTGGATCTCTCCCTCCGATTTTAGAGACTGATTTCCATAATAACGCTACCATCCTTGTAGAAAAAGTGTTAAAATAGCATCAGAAAGAAGGTAACCTATGACTGATTTATTTTCTAAAATCAAAGAAGTAACTGAAATCCCTGCTATCTCAGGTCACGAAGCTCCTGTACGGGATTATTTGCGCCAACAATTGACCCCTCATGTGGACGAAATCGTGACAGATGGTCTCGGTGGGATCTTCGGGGTCAAACACTCAACAGCAGCCGATGCTCCTCGTATCTTAGTAGCTGCCCACATGGACGAAGTTGGCTTCATGATCAGCGAAATCAAAGCTGACGGAACTTTCCGTGTTGTCCCAATCGGAGGTTGGAACCCGATGGTCGTCAGCAGCCAACGCTTCAAACTCTTTACACGTGACGGACGTGAATACCCTGCTATTTCAGGATCTGTTCCTCCTCATTTGACACGTGGAACAGGTGGACCAACTGTACCTGCCATTAGCGACATCGTCTTTGATGCAGGATTTAGCTCTAAAGCCGAAGCTGAAAGCTATGGGGTCCGTCCTGGAGATACTTTGGTCCCAGATAGCTCTGCGATTCTCACTGCTAATGGTAAAAACGTCATCTCAAAAGCATGGGATAACCGCTACGGCGTCTTGATGGTCAGCGAATTGGCCAAGAGCCTTTCTGGCCAAGCCTTAAACAACGAACTCTATGTAGGGGCCAACGTTCAAGAAGAAGTGGGACTGCGTGGAGCCCACACTTCAACCACTAAATTTGATCCTGAAATCTTCCTTGCTGTAGATTGTTCACCAGCGGCCGATGTCTTTGGAGACCAAGGAGCGATTGGGGAAGGAACACTGCTTCGCTTCTATGATCCAGGTCACATCATGCTACCAAATATGAAGGATTTCTTGCTCACTACTGCTGAAGAAGCGGGCATCAAATTCCAATACTATTGTGCCAAAGGTGGTACCGATGCAGGTGCAGCACACTTGAAGAATGGTGGAGTCCCATCAACAACCATTGGTGTCTGTGCACGTTACATCCACTCTCACCAAACCCTCTATGCCATGGATGATTTCTTGCAAGCGCAAGCCTTCTTACAAGCGTTGGTTAAGAAATTGGATCGCTCTACAGTTGATTTGATCAAACACTATTAAGTAACATCTATCACGAGTCCCCGTAAGGGACTTTCAGATAGAGGATAAAATCCTCTTAAAAACTTTCCTTAGGTGAGTACGGACGTCTGCGAACTTCTCCGAAGTTCCAAGACTAATTATTGAGCCTAAGGTCTCAATAATTCCGAGTGCCTGAAACTGAGTCGTTTCAGGCACTTTTCTCACAGCGGAAAGTTTAAGTGCACCCTGCAATGACCTTAATAGACTACCTCATTTTATTTGTTTAGCATCACTTAGGTCATTTTATGTAAAAAATATGCCTGAACAATCAAATTCTATGATGTCTAACCTCATCTTAGGAAAGTATCTTAGAATATTTTATCTTCCATCTGTTTTCTGATATAATATGAAAGAATGAAATGGTAAGGAACGGAACACTCATCCTTGGATTTGTGTGGCAGATCCTTCCCTTATATACAGGAGTTTTACATGAAAAAACAAGCTTTTAGTTCTGAAAAGTATTTGAACTTGCAACGTGACCACATTATTGAGAGGATCAACCAATTCGATGGCAAGCTCTACCTTGAATTTGGTGGTAAGATGTTAGAAGACTTCCACGCTGCTCGTGTCCTCCCTGGATACGAACCAGACAATAAGATCAAGTTGCTCCAAGAATTGCGCGACCAGGTGGAAATTGTCATTGCCATCAACGCCAACAACATTGAGCACTCAAAAGCCCGTGGAGATCTAGGAATTTCTTATGACCAAGAAGTACTGCGTTTGATCGACAAATTCAATGAATTAGGGATCTTTGTAGGCTCTGTCGTCATCACCCAATATGCTGGACAAGCTGCAGCAGACGCCTTTCGCAAACAACTGGATAAGAGCGGGATCGCCTCTTATCTCCACTATCCGATCAAGGGCTATCCGACCGATATGGACCACATCATCTCTCCTGAAGGAATGGGAAAGAATGACTACATCAAAACTAGTCGCAATTTGGTCGTTGTGACGGCTCCTGGACCTGGTTCTGGTAAGCTCGCAACTTGTATGTCCAATATGTACCATGACCAATTAAATGGGATCAAATCTGGTTATGCTAAGTTTGAAACCTTCCCAGTTTGGAATCTTCCTTTGCACCACCCAGTCAACTTGGCTTATGAAGCAGCGACTGCCGATCTAGACGATGTCAATATGATCGATCCCTTCCACCTCCAAACCTACGGGGAAACAACGGTCAACTACAACCGCGATATTGAAATCTTCCCTGTCTTGAAGCGCATGTTGGAACGCATCCTAGGAACCTCACCTTATGCTTCTCCAACAGACATGGGCGTCAACATGGTTGGCTTTGCCATTGTGGACAATGACGCTGCGATTGAAGCTTCCCAACAAGAAATTATCCGTCGCTACTACCAAACCATCTTAGATGTCAAAGCAGAGCGTGTCGGTGAAGGGGCTGTGAAGAAAATTGAGCTCTTGATGAATGATTTGGGGATTACTCCAAATGATCGGAAAGTGACCGTCCTTGCCCGCCAAAAAGAAGAAGAAACAGGGGAGCCCGCCTTGGCGCTTGAATTGCCAAACGGCGAGATGGTAACCGGAAAAACGTCTGATCTCTTTGGCCCAACCGCAGCCCTCTTAATCAATGCGATTAAGAAATTAGCGCATATTGACAAAGAAACCAAATTAATTGAGCCAGAATACGTGCAACCGATCCAAGGCCTGAAGATCAATCATTTGGGTAGCCGCAACCCTCGTCTTCACTCGAACGAGATCCTTATTGCCCTTGCCATTACGGCTATGACTAATGAAGACGCTAAGCTTGCTATGCAAGAATTAGGCAAGTTGAAAGGCAGCGAAGCCCATTCAACTGTTATGCTGACAGACGAGGACAAGAACGTCCTTCGCAAGCTCGGTATCAACGTCACCATGGACCCTGTCTACCAGTACGATCGCTTGTATCGTAAATAAATCAAGACAAACAAAAACAATCCCTGCTCAAGGGATTGTTTTTTTATGAAGCAAAGAAGAGAGATTATTTGACAGCCTCCCATAATTGGCGAATGGACTTTCTTTGAACAGGGTCCACAAAATGAGGAGCAATTTCATTTAAAGATTCTAATACAAAGGCTCGTTCTGCCACATAAGGATGTGGCAAGATCAAGCTAGGGCTGTAACAAATCGTGTCCTCCATATAAAGCAGATCTAGATCGATCACACGTGGCCCCCACTTGATCTCACGGACACGCCCCATTTCTTGCTCAATGGCAAGTAAGGTTTCTAGTAAATCCTCTGGGGTCATCCAGGTTTCAACCTCTGCCACCTGATTCAAAAAGGTGTCTTGCTCCACTCCTCCCCAAGGTTCTGTTTCAATCCTTGTGGATGTTTGAAGAAGATGAATGCCTCGACCCTTGATTTTTTCTAGCGCCGTCTCTAGTTGCAGTTGTTTATCTCCCATATTGGTACCAAGGCCAATAAAGGCTCGTTTTTTCTCTCGTTCGATTGTCACCGAACAAGTCTCGAGTGGCAAGGGAACAGGAGCCCAAGGTTTTTTCAACTCCAGACGAACTTTTTCTACAAAGGCATAGCTTTCGAAAATTTTTTGCACCAATTGAAAGGCAACCGTTTCAATCAGATCGATCTTTTCTGCCTGCATCCACTCGGTCAACTGTTCCGCTAAGATCCCGTAATGGATCGAAGCATCCAAATCTCCTGTGCGGGCTGCACGGGTCATCTCATAATCCACCCATAGGTCTAGGACAAAGCGTTGTCCCAATTCTTTTTCTGCCGGAAAAACACCATGATAGGCGTATATCTCTAAGTCCTTGATCCGTAATTGATCCACTCTCTTCACCTCTTATAGCCGGCCATTAGTGGCCCATGAGTTTATAGGCTTCATTTTTCAAGTCTTTATCTGTCGCAAGCAGTCCACGTGCAGCGGTTGTCACTGTAGCGGTCCCAGGTTTACGGACACCACGCATGTTCATACACATATGCTCTGCTTCTACCCAGACAAGTGCTCCTTGTGCTCCAAGATATTCCATCAAGGCATCTGCGATTTCTACCGTCAAACGTTCCTGAATCTGTGGTTTTTTAGCGTAAACTTCGACCGTACGAGCCAGTTTGGAAAGCCCAGCCACACGGCCATTTGGAATGTAGGCAATGTGCACTTTTCCATAAAATGGTAAAAAGTGATGCTCACACATGGAATGGAAGAAGATATCCTTCTCGACCACCATATTGTTATCAATGATTTCAAATGATTTAGACAGGTGCTCTTCTGCTGTCTGCCCTAATCCTGCAAAGATTTCTTGGTACATCTTGGCAATGCGGGTCGGCGTTTCCTGAAGTCCCTCACGGTTCTCATCTTCACCGACTGCCTCGATGATCATTTTCACTGCTTCTTCAATTTTCTTTGTATCCATATCATCTCCTAGTTGGATTTTTCTGTTTTTAATAAATAAGGTCGTACCTGGCTAAGAAAGTAGAGCGATCCCGTTACAATGAGGAGCTCATCGCCTTTTGCTTGCCAGTTTTGTAGAAACTCTTGCCAGTTGACTTCCTCAAGCTGATGGTTTTTCGCAGCAGCTCTTATCTCTTCTTGAGAATAGGCTCTTGGATCTTCAAAGGTCGTTAGGATCAAGCGACTATTTTCCAGTTCCTGCCACTGAATGAGCATCTCTTCTAAAGCTTTGGTCCGGATGCAGGTAAAAAGAATGGTCTTTTTTTGCCTTGGGAACAGTTCCCGAAGACTTGCGATCAAAGGCGCAACGGCATGGGGATTATGGGCCCCATCTAGCAAGACCATGGGATTTTGCGAGACCACTTCCATCCGGCCAGGCCAGACGACTTGATGCAAGGCTTCATCCACTAACTCTCTTGACAAGAGTTCACGCCCATCTCTTTCAAAAAGTACATCACAGATACTGATAGCAAGAGCTGCATTTCTGGCCTGGTGATGACCTAAGAGCGCTACTTGATAAGAGGCTTTTTCTCTTTTGGAACTGTGATAAGAAAAGGATTGACCCGATAGACAAGAGGCTTCTAGCTCAACTTGGTAATCCTTATCATAGGCTGTTATCGGTGCCTGCTTCTGAATCGCAATACCTTCAATGACTTGGCTGGCTTCTGCTTCTAATTTCCCTAGAACCAGAGGAATTCCTGGCTTAATGATACCAGCCTTTTCACGGGCGATGGAAGCCAGATCTGGCCCAAGAAGGGCGACATGATCCAAGCCAATCGAAGTGATTGCGGTCAGAACGGGCTGGCAGACATTGGTACTATCTAGTCGTCCCCCCATACCGACTTCCATAATCACATATTCCAGCTCCTCATGAGCAAAATAATCATAGGCAATCGCCGTCATCACTTCAAATTCCGTCAACCCTTGAAAGACGGCCTTTGATTGTTCAGCTTGCAGGAACTGCTGGTAACTATCCAGGTAGGTTTGCAGGTCTTGATCTGAAATGGCTTCGCCATTAATGGTGATTTGGTCATTGTAATAGATCAGATAAGGAGAGGTAAAGACTCCAACGCGTAAACCTGCCTGCCTCAAGAGTTGGGACAAGGTAGCAATGGTAGATCCTTTGCCATTGGTCCCCGCAACATGAATGACCCGACAGTCTAGGTGAGGATTTCCTCTCAAAGCCAAGAGAGCTTCCATGCGCTCCAAGCCGAAATGTGGATCTTGGGAACGATAGGCTTCTAGCCAACGAAGATCCAACTGATGTTCTTTTGTCTTCATTTACTTGTATTGTTTTAAATTGGTATCTGCTGCCTCTTGGGCTTGGAAAATGGCTTGGCCCAGACTGGCTGCCATCTTGTGAAGAGGAATATCATGCACCCGCACTACTTCGACTCCTTGACTGGCTGCAATACTGGTCAAATGGCTCGAAGCCAGGTCCCGATTCCAAAAACCAGTCTCCGTTGCAGGATCTGTCTCAAATCCAGCTTCCTCAATAATATTGACCACAAAGCGTTTCCGAGAGACTCCAAGAAAGATTGGATAGCCCTTTTGGTGAATCGTCTCTAGCTCTTGCAATAAGAGTAAGTTCTCGCGCTTGGTCAACCCAAATCCGATCCCAGGATCCAACATAATACGATCCATCTGGACACCGGCTGCTTTCGCTTCAGCAAGCGAGCGGTCAAAGAAACTCCACATCAAGTCTTGAATCGGTTCTTGAGCCATCTTTTGAAGTTCTTGCTCTGAAAAGACTGGTTCAAAACCAAAACGTGGAAAGATAGTGGAACTTGGATGATGCGGTCTTGCCATCACTGGATTAAACATGAGAATAGCGCTCGCTTCATGCTCCACAACCACAGCAGCCATCTGAGAATCTCCAAGAAAACCAGTAATATCGTTGACAATATCAGCCCCAGCTTCGAGCGCCGCCGCCGCCACCTGGGACTTCCAGGTATCCACTGAGATCAAGACATCACTTTCTTTCCGAATGGCTTCGATCACTGGAACCACACGGTCAATCTCTTCTTGGATCTCTACATAATGACTACCTGGTCTGGTTGATTCTCCCCCAATATCGAGGATCTGAGCTCCTTCTTGGATCAGTTTTCTCGCCTGCTGCAAGGCTGCATCCACACTCGTATACTTACCGCCATCAGAAAATGAATCCGGAGTGACATTTAAGATCCCACAAAGAAGGGTCCCTTGGCCACTCAGCCATTTTTTATCAATCATTTTCGTTCTCCTTTGATTCCCTTCCTACAGCATGATTGCGAACAAAAGAGGCTAGAACAAGTGTTCTAAACCTCTGAGTCTACTCTCCATACGGATTTCTGACCTTCTGTAGGATGGTTCTGCATCAAAACTCATTGGTACCTACCATTTTATCATAATTTATCATGGAAGAAAACTCTCCATACTGGCAATAAACAAAGGAGTATGACCACCGGATAATAATAAGCCAGCGCATTCAAGGTCATATGAAGGCAAATGCTATACTCGATCCGCTTGTAGCGATAAGCCACCCAAGTTAAGATCAAGGACATGCCTCCGTAAGCTACCCATTCCCCTAGGGTACTCGGTCCATGCAAGTAAGTAAAAAAGAGAGCACCGGCTAGGTAACCGATCGGTTCTGCCCCTCGAAAGATCAAACGAGGGATGATGGACCGACAGAGCAGCTCTTCTAGAATCGGAGCGACAAGGATCACGACCATGCCCATAGCAAGAAAAGGAGCATGAGATTGTAGTTCATTCAGAGCCGCTTGGTTTGCTGTCGTACCACCTGCCTCTTGTTTCAATAAGGGATAGGCTAGCAAGTTATTAGCCATCAACAAGAGAAGAAAAAGAAAATTTCTCCCCAGAACCGGCCAGGTTATGACCCGAACATCTAAGTTCTCCAGAGGGCTCATCTTGATGACCTTATAAAAAACAAAGAGCACCGCCACTGTCACCAAGAGAGTGAGGACAGTGATCCACCTTGCATCTACTCCTCCTTGAAGGGAATAAACCATAGTGATGAGGGGGAATTGCGAGAGAAAGAATAAGGGCACAAAAAGAAGGAGCCAGAGGGCATTCTTACATAATGGGTGCTCTCGAATAAAAGACTGTATATTTTTCAATGGACAACCTCTTTCTTGTATAAAGTGAGAAGACTGGGGCTTTCGCCTCCAGCCTTCTCACTTTATTTCAGTTTACTGATTTTTGAAACGTTCAACGTCACGCGCAATCACCAACTCTTCATCCGTTGGAATCACCAATACCTTCACACGGGAATCATCTGTGGAAATATCTCCGACAACTCCAAAGACGTTCTTTTCAGGGTCGACCTTGCAGCCAAACCAGCTGATTCCATTGATAATAGAAGAACGAACGTTTACTGCATTTTCACCGATTCCTGCTGTAAAGATGATGGCATCTGCACCATTCAAGACAGCCAAGTATTGACCGATGTATTTTTGCAAACGATCGATAAAGATATCGTAAGCCAATTTAGCTTTTTCATCTCCATTGTGCATCGCTGTATGAATATCCCGCATGTCACTAGAAGATCCAGAAACACCCAGAAGACCTGATTCACGATTAAGGATGCGGCTGATATCTTCAGGCTTATTGAAATCCTCTGTATGTTCCATCAAGTAAGGAATAATCGCTGGATCGAGATCCCCTGTACGGGTTCCCATCATGACTCCACCTAGAGGGGTGAAGCCCATTGAGGTATCGACAGAGATTCCCTTGTCAACCGCTGTAACAGATACACCATTTCCAACGTGGCAGGTGATCAATTTCAATTCTTCTAATGGTTTTCCAAGAAGTTTAGCAGCTTCACCCGCTACATACTGATGACTGGTTCCATGAGCGCCATATTTACGAACCTTATTTTCTGTGTAATATTTGGTTGGAAGAGGGTAACGATAAGCTTTTTCCGGCATGGTTGTATGGAAAGAAGTATCAAATACCACAACACTGGTAATATTTGGACAAATCTCTCTAAAGGCACGAATTCCAGCTGCATTTGCAGGATTATGAAGAGGTGCTAACAAAGACAATTCTTCTACTTTTCGAAGGACTTCGTCATCTACCAAGGCAGAATCCTTGAAGTATTCTCCACCAGCAACGACGCGGTGGCCCACACCTGTAATCTCATCGTAGGATTTGATAATATCAAAGCGAATCAAATCATCCAACAAAATTTTTACAGCTTGTGTATGGTCCTGGATATCTAATACTTGTTTTTCAGAGCGTCCATCAAATTTAACAGTTGAAATAGAATCTTTCAAACCGATCCGTTCAATCAACCCTTTTGCAAGAACAGTTTCCTCTGGCATTTGGTACAATTGCCATTTCAAACTAGAGCTTCCTGCATTAATAGAAATTGTTTTCGACATATATTCACCTCATTAAGCGTTTTCACTTCCTCTATTATATCAGATCTTTGATCAAATTTCACTATCCTTTAACCAGTTTTGGAAACTTTCCATAAAGTGAACCACCTGGTCTTGATCCTGGAGATCGGTAAACGGATAGACAAAGGGCTGAACAGACTCTTCTTCTTGTTTTCGTAGGACGAAAATCGTCTTAGCATAGGCTGTATTTGAAAAAAGAGATTCTGGCAAGGTCAGCATGGCAAGGAGTTGAGCTTTGTCTGTTAGCCAAGCTTTTAAAAGGTCACTCTGAGGGCTTGTCAAGAGGTTATTGGGGGCTAAAAAGATAGCTACTCCTTGAGGTTTCAGGTATTTCAAAGCCTGTTCCATCATGAGGTGATGGGCATAGGTATGGCCTTCGGAGCTCGCAACCTGATAGCGCTGTGCAATCGCATCATCTGGATAATAGCCAATCGGTAAGTCGCTAACGATCAAGTCACTTTCTTTTAACACTTGCGGACGCACCGCGTCGCCTTGTGCAAAGACAACACTGGATTCCATCACATCTGCGATACTAGCAGATAGGTCAATCAAAAGATCATCCACTTCCAATCCTAAGTAATCAATCGTGAGGCGGCTATTGTTGACAATAGTCTCAGCGAGATTTCCGGTTCCACTTCCCACTTCTAAGACATCCAGTTGGTCGCTTTTAGCCAACTGATCGATCAAAAATGTAATGATAAAACCAATCGCATCTGGTGTGAACTGGTGATTCGCTTGTAAAGGTTCTGTCTGAGCAGCTTTCATAAAAAGGAATTGGTAGGCTCTGCGCCATTCTTCCTTACTTAAACCTAGTTCTTTTAATTTTTTGCTATTGTTATTAACAATATCTAGATCCGTCTTGTCCTCCAAATACATGGCATTTTGTTCAATCAAGGCGTCATAAAAGTTGGTCGACAATTCATTTTGAATACTTTGAGTGTTTTCTAATAGATAGGTATAGGCTTGTTCAATTTTTTCGAAATTCATGATTTCCTCCGCACCCTATCATACCAAAAATTAGTCTTTTTCGCTATTTTCTGATGGTTCCTTGGTCTCGTTTGGCGTCTCTTCAGAAGGCGTTTCGGTCTCTGCCTTCTCCTTATCTTTCTGTGTCTTCTTCTTTTCTTTTTGACTCTTCTTGTTTTCCTTTTCTTCCCTTACAGGAAGGACAAACTCATAGCTTTCGCCATTCATCTTAGCCTGAGCATGAAGAAAACCAGTGTCCTGCTGTAGCTGAACAACTCCAGACTTTAAATGAATCTCTGATGTCTTCTCATCACTCTTTCTCTTTTCAAGAGCCAATTGCACCAAAGCATAGGCCCGTAGACGATCTTGACTCGTCTTTAAGATCCGTCTTTCCGCAACCTGACGATGCAGGTAAAACTGAAGCAAGAGACTAAAAATCGCTGCCATCAAGAGAGCGTAAAGCAAGACACCAGCCTTAACTTTTTTCATTTTGTATCGCTGGTACCACATGGTAGACATACTCCCTTTCTAGACCTTCTTCAAAATTCAACCGCAGATGAAGGAGCTCTCCCTCCTGCCAAATTTGGCTAGAGCGAACCCCTGAAATCATAGGCTGATAGCCTCTGCCCTTATCATCTGTTTTTCGGATATCATCTCCTTTAGATTGGCCAATAGCAATTGGTTTTTGATCCTGAACCAAGTAGATATGATTGTCCGCTACTTTTTCAAAATGACTCCGGTCCAATTCCACCTGCAATTGTTGCTGAAAAAGTATCCATTCCTCCTGCTTTTGGTGTGCTTGGTAGTCCAATTCAGCATGCAGGAGCTTAGTCAAGCCTTGAAAGACCAACACACCCCCACTAAGGACCAAGAGAGCGACCAAGGCTTCGAGCAAAGTAAAGGCCTTAACCCTTCCTTTATTCCACATGCAGTACCACCTTTCCTTGATGATAGACCGTGAGTTGATCGGCATCTTTGTCAACATGAACCTGAATGCCATTGGCCTCCAGATGATTTTGCCCTGTCTGAAGCGCCATTTGAGCGACAGATAAGACCTCTACTTCATTGAAATCCGCTAGTCGCTCCTTGCGCGAACGCCGGATCTCCCCTAATAATAGGGTCGTAATCATGGCAAATAAACTCAAAGCTACTAGGGATTCTATGAGTATACTAGCGGGAACGGATGCTCTTTTTAATTTTTCCATTTCCAAGCGAAAGCTGATAGGTCACCACTCCTCTCTGTGTCTGAAAGTGAACATTAGCCAGGGATGAATTGCCACCTGCTCGGTCCAAGCGAATAGTTTTGGGATCTTGCAGCGTGACAGAATCAGGAATCTCCACCGTCTGGTAGGGCGTTTGAATCTTCCTTGCACTCACTTCAACATCCAATTCCGTTTGCCTTGCCAGTGCTATCTTCTGGCTTTCTTGATAGAGGTGTTCAAACTCTGCAAAAAATACTTTTTCTTCCACCTGTTGAAAGCTCGTCTTGATCGATCCTGATAAGCCCAGATAGATAAAGCTGACGATCATCAAGGTTAGAAGGGTCTCCACCAAGGTGAAGGCCTTAATCTGCAACCGCACGAGTTTCTCCACTATTTTTCGCATAATAGGCACGATAAGATTCTGCTTGTTTGTTGGTAATATTTCCATCAGCAATCAGTTTGGCTAGAGTGGCTTGGTCATTGGTATGATTGAGTTCATACAATTCAGCCTGGCTTTCGACCACCTTGACAACGGCTGCATTGCCTGTCTCTTTCACAGAGTCTTTTTGCTTGGTCAAATTCGGCACAAAGAGCAATAAGAGTACACTGATGATCAATAAGACCACCAACATTTCAATAAGCGTAAAAGCTTTTACCTTATATGTGTTTAATTTTTTCATAAATGAACCTCCATATTTTGATAAATCGGCAGCAACATGGCTGCGTAAAGTAAGACAATCACAAGAGCCACAAAGACAAAGACCAAGGGTTGTATCACATTCATGGCCTTGTGGACCCGACGAAAGAAGTCTTCCCATGTTTTTTCAGCGTAGATCTCTAGCTCATTTCCAAGCTTTGATTTGACCTCACCGTATTCAATCATAAGGGACAATTCTTTTTTGAAAAAAGAATACCCCCTGACCGTCTCTGAAAAGGACTGGCCACGATCTAAAGAAAGTGCTAAGTCCCTTCCAATTTCCTGAAAAAGCTGGGATTTTTGCCCCTGCATCATGGAAAAAATCTGAGACAATTCCAATCCTTGTCCAATCAGATTACCCCATTCTCTGGCATAATAGGCTGTCAAATAAGCTTGAATCATGCCTTTCCCGAAAGGCAGATGAGACAAGGTTCTAAAAACCTTGATCTTGCCTGACTTTCGATAATAGAGAAAGCTGAGTAAGAAGAAGATCACCAGTCCCGCTCCTAAGGCCAAAAAGAGTTGGGGGAAGGAACTGATCAATTGCGTCCCAATATTTTGAGCATCCATTTGAGGAAGCAAGTAATTGCGCAAGCCTAGCATAATCAGAACTAAAAATCCAAGCAAGATGAGAGGATAGGTGCTCACCTCAATCAGCTTTTTCTTGACCTTGCGCATGTTTTCTAGGTAAGCACTGATTTTCTCCAAGCTCAATGCAAGATTGCCATGGAGTTCAGCGAGAGACAGCTGTGTCGTGACCGCATCTGAAAAACCGATCCCCGCCATCATCTCTGAAAAACTCCGCCCCCTCGAGAGGTCCTCTCGCATCTGGGAAACCAAACGACTCTCCACTAGGTGAGAGCGATCCAGAAAATCGACAATCTCAGACAGATGAAAACCACTCGAATAAAGATTCAAAAACAATTCGATGATTTGCTTTTGTTTAGCGGTAGATAATTTTTTCGGCTTGGGCCTGAGCCAGCTGGATATATCCCGATTGAGCCAAGAGATCCATTTGTTGGTTCCAGCGGCTGGCTGAGTGCTCTTGGTAGTTTTCCGTCGCAAAATCGACCACACCTCCTCCTGCAATTAATCGTTGGTAGCAAATACCTTGTAAAACAATCTTGAGTTCTTCCTCACTCACTCCAAGTTCTAAGAGCCTCTCATAAACACCTCGAACGCTCTTGGCATGAATCGTAGAGAAGACGGTGACTCCTGTCAAACTAGCTCGTACGACTGCACGAGCTGTTTCCTTATCTCGGATCTCTCCAATAATGAGAAGGTCCGGCCGATGGCGTAAGGAGAGTTTGATCAGGTTGTCATAGGTCATGCCGATCTGGTCATTCAGCTGAAGCTGAAGCATATTGTCCTGCTTGATCTCGACAGGGTCTTCAATAGACATGACTTGCTGGTCCGCAAAGCGCTCTTGCGCTAAAGCATGCATGAGAGTAGTCTTTCCCGAACCAACAGGACCTGCAAAGAGATAGAGGCCACGACCAGCCAATTTCTTCTGCAAGTCCGGCAACTGGTCAAACCAAAACCGCAATTCACGTTCCTCATCATGCAAGAGCCGAATGACCAAGCTTTCATAGCCACGATAATCCCCCACCGTCGACAAGCGGATCGATACCACTCCATCCTCTAATGGGTAATCACACGACCCTAGCTGGCTGCGCCTTTTTTCTCCTACATTCATCCCTGCCACGAACTTAAAGTGGCTGATAATAGCCGTCATGTCCTCAAAAGGGAAGGACTGCACAAAGCGCCTCTCGTCTCCCACCCTCATAAAAACTTGGTACTCCTCCTTCCGAGGAATGAAGTAAAGATCCTGAGCTTCTTCCTTCTTTCCCATACGGATCAGTTTTTTTGCAATTTCTTGAACCATAGTTCCTCCTCTCACTTATACTATTCGAAAAAGAAGACAAAAAAAGAAGACTTTCTAGATCGCTCTAAAAAATCTTCCGAATGTCTCTTATGATAGGGTTGTCCCCTTTTTTGAATCGAGTGTATATTGACAAGAACGGTGCTTGCGACTGCCTTTTTCCTTTTCGTAGCCTGGGCGGAGCTTGCTTTTAGGGATCTTGTGCTCGTCTTCTAAGAGGACAATCGAGTGGAAAAGCTGCACATCTTCACTGCAGTCCTCACACCACTCTTGCTCCTTGGTATCCCAAAAGATCGTCATGAGATCACTCCGACTCTTATAACTTGGAAAGTGCTCATTTAACTCCAACCACTTCTGCTTGTAGTATTTCAAAGCCTGGTAATAGTCTTCAAACTTTCGACTACTGACGATATCTTCTTCCCAACCATCTAAAAACCACCAGGGTTCACAGTCCCCGTACATTTCAATCACTCGATACATAAACTCTTCCATCCTTTGTATCCTCTATTATATAGAAAATCCTTTGAGAATAAAAGTTTTCTGCTCAGAACATGCTTTTTCAGGTAGTTTTCAGGCGATTTTCACCATTATTTTCCAAAAATAGACTGCCTAATTGCTATTGGGTCCTTTTTTCGAGAATCAAAAGAAGAGAGTTCCAATAAAATGGACAGACCATCCTGGGAACTCTCTTTTCTCAAGTATTTAGAACAATTCAAGTGCAATCATGGTTGTCATGGTTGCATCGTAATAGTTGTTCAGAGGTAGATCTTGTGTAAAGATATACTTGTTCTGTTGCACCAACTTCAAATAGCCTTTTTCATGTTCAGAGGCATAGACAATCGGTGCCAAAAAGCTTGCTGCCTGATGATTGTTCAAGGCCTTCCCTTTCAAGTCATAACCTGCATACAGGTTTCTTTGACTCTTGAAAAAGTTAAGCATCTTTTTCACCAATTGTTGACTGGTTTTGTCCTTACTTTGAACAAGGTTGTATGGAAGGCGACAAGCGTTATACGAGTAGGCACCATCATACTTGGATTCAATCGTCTTTGGATCCGCTACGCGCGTTCCTTGCTCATCTACCCAGATGAAATCAGGTAGTAAACCTGTTTTGGTTTGGGAGCTGATCGTTTGGAGTTGCTGCAACATCTTTTCTTTGATATCCAACCACTTCGAATCTTTTGTCACTTCATAAAAGATCTGGAATTGCGCTGGCAGTGTATCAGACGTCCGCATCAAATGATAAAACTCCGAGTCCTGATTGGCCCAATTCCCCACCGTTAACACACCAGTTTCTTCATTGTAGTTGTGTGCGAGAATATCTTCTAAAATCGCTTTGGCTTGAGCCTGGTAGTCTTTAGCTTGCTTTGGCCATTGCTGAGCGGCTTTTAGAAGAGCATAGGCGATGTAGAGATCTCCATCTGTAGCGTTATGATCCTCATCCTTTGCTTTTCCATTGCTGATGGTTTGTTTCCAAGACATCAATTGGGTACCTTCCAAGCGATGATTTAGATAATAGTGATAGAGTCGGTCAAAGTCTGCTTGTTGGGCTTGTCCTTTTTCGGCAGCTGCAACAGTAATGAGCATTCCATAACTTTGTGCCTCGGATAACACTACTGTTTGATTGCTATCATTGGTGGTTCGAACATAGGATTCTTTCCCTTTTGAAACAACAAAATGCTCATTCCACTGATGATAAATTCGATTTCGCATCTCCACTTTACTTCTCGTTCTCGCTAAAAACAAGGTCAAACAGAAAATGCAAAGGATGACTAGAAACCATACATATCTCATCTTTTTCGTTTTCATAATTTCTCCTATCCTGCGAATCGTTTTGTTTTAACCCATTTGGTTTCTTTCCGGTGCAATAGTTTATCCATCACAATCGAAGAGATGGCATCAATCGACACAATGATAAACAGTTGAGAATAGGTGAAATAGGCAGCCAAGGCCAACCAAATTTGCTTGGTAGTGGCTTGACCAAATTGTGAGGCAAGAGCCACATTAATCTGAAGCAGATAAAGCCCAATCATCAAGATCCAATTGAAGAGCATCAATTGCGCAATGTAGATATTTTCAGAATCAAAGGCAAATGGAATTTGCACACCTGGCACCACTGTATGGATACACATGGCCAGAATATTGGCAAAAAAGATCAAGTCCGATAAGACGATGGCTGCGTTAAACCAGAAGAAGACACAGGAATAGTTGGTCACTTCCAACTTCACGCGCCAATTTCCCTTACCAAATAAATGCTTGAAGTTGGAAAGAACCACTTCATAATTCCCTTTGGCCCAACGTTTCCGTTGCATATAGTAACTCTTCAGAGTCTCTGGCTCTTGTTGGAAGGCTTCTGAATTATAGGCTAGCGCAATCAACTTCCCACTTTGCATAATCTTGAAGGAAATATCTGTATCCTCAGTCAAGGCACCGTTTTTCCATCCTCCAATACTCTTGACAAATTCGGTTTGAATAATGAAGTTAGTTCCTGGAATCCGTCCAATCTTAAAGAGATGCCACATGCCCACATGATGAACCCGTTGGGTAACGACAATTTCTTGGTTGATACAGCGAGTCAAGAAGTTTTGATTGGCATTCCGCGTTTTATTGCGGCCGAAAGAAGCCACATGACGTTCTGGATCTTTGAGGACTTCTTTCACAAGGAAATAAAGAGCATTCTTTTCAGGCATGGCATCTGCATCATAGACGCAGATATAGTCTCCGGTTGCCATCGCCAAAGCGTCATTTAGCACACCGGCTTTCCCACCTGTCCCGCTTCGATTGATAATGGTCAAATCACGTCCGGCATACTCTGGCAATGCTTTAACCGCCAAACACTCTTCATAGGTGCGATCGGAACAATTATCCGCAAAGAGCAGTAATTCTACACGATCATGTGGGTAGTTCATATCAAGGATCGCTTTGGCTGTTTGTGCAATGACCACATCCTCATTATGGGCGGGTACGACAATGGTCACTTTTGGATAATAAGGAAGCGGATCCGTATTGACACGAAAATCACTGTGTTTAAACCAAAAATGAACGGCTGAAAAGAGGATTACTAGCCCCCAGGCTAAGGATAACCAAATCGAAATCAAGGCAATAATCATCACAATTTGACTAATCATGGTCCACCGCCTTAAAGTTTTTATTGACACGGCGGTAAATCACCGTATAAGCTACAAATAATACAATAAAGCACAAGGCAAAAAATACACTGATGCCTACAGCTATATTAAAAAATATATTTGTAAGAGACATGTTTTCCTCCTAATATTCCACAATAATATCTGTTTCAAGTTGACGTTTTAAGTAACGAATCATTTCTTTATAGCGATGGTATTTGGTTCGATTGGATTGATCCACTACAAGAAATCCTGACTGAAATTGGATGCCCTGAACCCCATCTTCTCCTTGGAACACCAGTCCTTCCAACTGTGGTTTTAAGACCGTCATATAATCGCTCTTCAGATCCCGCTCGCTATCAGAAGATAAAATCAAGAAATTACCGTCTGATACATAATACAAGCTTTCATTTGGCTTCAGATGATGCGTTAACAAATAGTTGATTTGGTTCAAGGTCCGATTGTACTCTCTCGGTTGCAATTGGAAGAACAATTCCTCATGCGACCAGTGAATGAGTAAGACCTGAATCGTATCATTGGTTTGTCCGCCATAAGAAGCAATGCGGTTGCGGTAATCTGCGTAAGCTTCTGGCTCTTGATCCTTCACTTTTGCAATCTCTTTAAAGAGGTGATAGCGAATTCGGGTCAAAATTCCAATCAAGATTGGAAAACTAAAGAGCAGAAGCAAGGCTTGATGAAATGGGATATAGACGACACCCGCCACCAAAAAGACAATCCCTAGGGCAAATGACAACAGGATGGTCCATGTCAACAACAAATCTGATAAAACAATAGCAGAAAATAATCCTAAAACAAAGAATAATCCTTCTTCAATCAGAATCTCTCTTGCAAAAAACAAGCAGTAAAGTAAAAGAAGTACTTCGAAAACAATCAAAATTAGCAACCATCTACTTAACTTTTCCGTTTTTTTCATTTATTCTTTCTCTCCCTCATGAAATTCTTCAGCAGCATCTCCCTGGCCAAAGTAATGTTTAATAGCTTGCACGATTCGCTCAGAAGCTCTTCCATCTCCATAAGGATTTCGGGCATTTGCCATTTCTAGATAAAGATGTTCGTTGGTTAAGAGCTCCATCATCGTGGATTTGACGACGGCAGGATCCGTACCAACTAATTTCAAAGTTCCTGCTTTGACCCCTTCTGGGCGTTCTGTTGTATCACGCAATACCAATACCGGTTTCCCCAATGATGGTGCTTCTTCTTGTACCCCACCTGAATCCGACATGATGAAGTAACTTCTCGAAGCCAAGTTGTGGAAGTCAAGCACATCTAAAGGTGCAATGAGATGGATCCGATCATGATCTCCTAATAGATCGTTTGCCGCCTCTTGTACCGCTGGACTAAGATGCACTGGGTAAACCACTTCAATATCCGGTTCTTGATCCACCATTTCTCTCAGAGCTCCAAAGACCGCTCTCATGGGAGCTCCTTGATTTTCTCTTCGATGCATGGTGACAAGGATGACTTTTTTAGCTGGATCTAATTGATCCAGTACTTCGTGATGATAGTTCTCTTGAACCGTGAGTTTCAGTGCATCAATAGCAGTATTTCCTGTCACCACAATAGAGGATTCCGGATGATTTTCTTTTAAGAGATTGGCCTTACTTTCGCCAGTCGGCGCAAAATACAGATCCGCTAGATCATCCGTCATTTGACGGTTCATCTCTTCTGGATACGGAGAATATTTATCAAAGGTTCTTAAACCGGCTTCGACGTGACCAATGCGGACTTGATTGTAAAAGGCAACCAAACTCGCCGCAAAGGTAGTGGTCGTATCTCCATGGACGAGCACCATATCTGGCTTTTCTTTTTTGATAACTGGATCTAATTGATTCAGAATTTTAGAGGTAATGTCTAATAAGGTCTGGCTTTTCCCCATAATATCCAAATCGTAATCAGGTACGATGTTAAAGGTTTCTAAAACCTGGTCCAGCATTTGACGGTGCTGGGCAGTGACCACTGTAATGGTCTCAATGGTCTCCCTCTGCTTTTGCAACTCCAACACCAAAGGGGCCATTTTAATGGCCTCCGGTCGCGTCCCAAACACAACCATAATTTTCAATTTTCCCATAAACTTCCCCCGTCGACATACATGTAATTCGACATTTTTTTAATTTGTGTACATCTTTTTCCATTCTACCGCCAATGACTTTAAATGTCAAACTGTTTTTGGGTTTTATAAAGAAATTACTAATAGTTAGTCATTTTATTATTTTGGTGTTTAGAATACATATCCATATAATCACTAATTGTAAGTATTTACAGCGCGACTTCTACCGGGCTAATATTTTTGGTAAAAAAATAAATCAATAATTATACAATTATTTTTCAAATAATAAATTTTTATAATTTTTTCAAAAAAAAGCCGGAACATGTAGTTCCGACTTTTTTTCTTATTCTTCTACGACCTCAGCTGTTTGAACTTCATCGACTGTTCCATCTGTTACTGGCACTTCTTCGATGATTTCAACTTCGTTAATCGCTTGTGGTTCCAAGTTACGGTAACGAGCCATCCCTGTACCTGCAGGAATAATCTTACCAATGATAACATTTTCCTTCAGTCCAAGGAGATGGTCTTTCTTACCACGGATCGCTGCGTCAGTAAGAACACGAGTGGTTTCTTGGAAGGAAGCAGCTGACAAGAAACTGTTGGTTTCAAGAGAGGCTTTGGTAATTCCCATAAGGACTGGACGAGCAGTCGCAGGAACTCCACCAGAGATAAGGACATCCTTATTAGCATCTGTAAAGTCTGTAATGTCCATAAGCGTACCCATAAGAAGGTCTGTATCTCCTGGATCCATGACACGTACTTTACGGATCATTTGACGAACCATTACCTCGATGTGTTTGTCGCCGATTTCTACCCCTTGGCTACGGTATACTTTTTGTACTTCCGCAAGAAGGTAAGTTTCAACCGACAAGACATCACGAACGGCAAGGAGACGTTTTGGTTGGATAGACCCTTCTGTCAGAGCCGCACCACGAGAGACTTGATCTCCTACTTCGACTTTCATGCGGGCAGTGTAAGGGACAACGTATTCACCCTCACCAGTTGCTCCGCTGACAAAGACTTTCTTGGTCCGTGTAGAAGCATCTTCTTCGATGGCTGTGACTTCCCCTTTGACCTCAGTGATGACCGCTTCCCCTTTTGGATTGCGGGCTTCAAAGATTTCTTGGACACGAGGAAGACCCTGAGTGATATCGGTATTTGAGGCAACCCCACCCGTGTGGAAGGTACGCATGGTCAACTGTGTACCAGGTTCCCCGATAGATTGGGCAGCGATAGTTCCGACTGCTTCACCCACTTCAACCGCATCACCAGTCGCCAAGTTGATACCATAACAGTGACGGCAGACACCATGGCGGGTGTTACATGTAAAGACAGAGCGGATAGTGACTTCTTCAACACCAGCTTTGACAATTTCACGTGCTAGGTCTTCTGAAATCAAGGTATCTGGACCAACGATGACTTCACCTGTTTCAGGATGTTTAACAGATTTCTTGGTATAACGACCAGTCAAGCGTTCTTCGAGTGGCTCGATCATTTCCTTACCATCAGTAATGGCACGGATCACAAGTCCACGGTCTGTTCCACAGTCATCTTCACGGATAATGACGTCTTGGGCCACGTCAACCAAACGACGAGTCAAGTAACCTGAGTCGGCTGTCTTGAGGGCCGTATCGGTCATCCCTTTACGGGCACCGTGAGTTGAGAAGAACATTTCGAGTACTGACAAACCTTCGCGGAAGTTTGACAGGATTGGCAATTCCATGATCCGTCCATTTGGAGCGGCCATCAAACCACGCATACCGGCAAGTTGCGAGAAGTTTGAGATGTTACCACGGGCTCCAGAGTCCATCATCATAACGATTGGGTTCTTCGGATCTTGGTTATCCACCAAGCGTTTTTCCAATTTCTCACGGGCTGCACGCCATTCAGCTGTAACGGCATTGTAGCGTTCGTCATCCGTGATCAAACCACGACGGAATTGTTTGGTGATTTGTTCCACACGTTTGTGAGATTCTTCAATGATTTCTGCCTTATCTTCAACGACCGGAATATCGGCAATCCCCACTGTCAAACCGGCAAGGGTTGAGTGATGGTAACCCAAGTCTTTCAAGCGGTCCAAGAAAGCAGATGTTTCGGTTGTACGGAAGCGTTTGAAGATTTCTGCGATGATATTTCCAAGATTTTTCTTCTTGAATGGAACGTTTAATTCCAACTTCTCAATCGCTGCTTTGACATCTTGACCAGGTTCCAAGAAGTACTTAGCTGGAACGCCTTCTGTCAAGTTGGCATTATTTGGTTCTTGAAGATATGGAAGCTCTGCAGGCATGATATCGTTAAAGAGGATCTTACCAACAGTTGTCAAGAGAATCTTGTGTTGTTGCGCTTCTGTCCATGGTTTGTTCAAGCTATCTGTCGCAATTCCGACACGGGTATGCAAGTGAACATAGCCATTGCGAAGGGCCATCACCGCTTCATCACGGTCTTTAAAGACCATGCCTTCACCTTCACGACCAGCTTCTTCCATCGTGAGGTAGTAGTTCCCCAATACCATATCCTGAGATGGGGTAACAACTGGTTTTCCGTCTTTTGGATTCAAGATGTGCTCAGCAGCCAACATCAAGATACGAGCTTCTGCTTGAGCTTCTTCTGAAAGCGGTACGTGGATGGCCATTTGGTCACCGTCAAAGTCGGCATTGTAGGCTTCACAGACAAGGGGGTGCAAGCGAAGGGCTTTCCCG
>JAGZZN010000015.1 GCA_018377375.1 Streptococcus parasanguinis | reverse complement strand
GGGCTGTAAAAGCTGATGAAATCAGCGTAGTAGAGCCCACTCAACCACTGCGTCTTGCTCGACAATCCAAAAATAATTGAGAGGCTAGGACTTTTGTCCTAGCCTCTATTTGTTTAAAGTTCACTATCTGACAAGCTAAAGGTATCGCCGTGTTGGAGATCTCCGTACTGGTAGCCCCGTTTGAACCAGCGCATGCGCTGTTCCGAAGTTCCGTGGGTAAAGCTATCTGGTACCGAGTAGCCGTAGGCTTGCTCTTGGAGAGTGTCGTCCCCGACGGCATGGGCTGCATTCATGGCTTCTTCGATATCGCCGATATCCAGAAGGTTTCGGTCTTGAATGGAGCGGGCCCAGACACCTGCTAGGTAATCGGCTTGTAGCTCGATGCGGACACTGATGGCATTTCGTTCCTTTTCAGAAAGACCTTGTTGCATCCGATGGTATTTGCCAAGGATTCCCAGCTCGTTTTGTACGTGGTGGCCGACTTCGTGGGCGATCACGTAAGCCATGGCAAAGTCACCGCTAGCCTTGTATTTGGTTGTTAATTCCTTGTAGAAGCTCATATCCAAATAAATCTTCTTGTCGGTTGGACAGTAGAAAGGACCAGCCGATGCTTGCCCAACCCCACAGCCTGTCTGTGTCCGTCCGGTATAGAAGACTAGTTTGGGCTCATGGTAGGTCCGTCCTTCAGCTTGAAAGACCTTGTGCCAATGATCTTCTGTTGTTCCAAGGACCTTGCTGACGAACTCGGCATCTGCATCGTCGACATGGGTCTTGTTGGTGCGCGTGACTTGGGTGGATTGGTAAGGTTGAGAAGAAGTCCCATTTCCAAAGAGACCCCCAAGACTAGCGCCACCACCTCCTAGAAGAACCAGAAGAAGGATGAGGACGATCTTGCTTTTGAAGCTCCCCGGCGATAGTAAGATCTGTAAAATGCCCCCGCCAAGATTACTATTGCCTGAAGACTGGGAGTAGCTTTGCCCTCGACGATCTTCGATATTTCTACTTTCTTTTAGGTTATCACTTTTCATATTCGTCTCCTTTTGTTTTATTTTACCAAAAATGAGACAAAAACCAGAGTGATAACGCTTTAGATTTGCTTTTTTCTTGACAGGAGATTTTCTGTTCTTGTCAAAATGTGGAAAACTTGCTATAATGGGGTGAACGGAGGCGTTATGGCATTAAAAAAAGCAAGTCTAGCGTGTACGGTTTGTGGGTCACGCAATTACTCCATTAAGTTGAGTGGGACGCCAAAACCAACACGTCTAGAAGTCAATAAATTCTGCAAACATTGCAGCAAGTATACCATCCATAAAGAAACACGATAGGAGAGAGTTGTGAAATTCATTAAAGATATTTTCGTCTTACTAAAAGATACAACTTGGCCAAATCGCAAGGAAAGATGGAAAAACTTTATCTCAGTGATTGAGTACACCGCTTTCTTTGTTGCATTGATTTATTTGTTCGACAAAGTCATTGCACGTGGCCTATTGCACATGATCAATTTCTTTTAAGAAAAGAAGCCAGGTGGGACCTTCTGGGTCCCATTTTTTATTGCCTTTTCTTAAAAATAAATCAGCAAACCTCTTTGCATTCCTGCAAAATGTGGTATAATGAAGCTAGGAAAAGGAAAGCCAAGAGGCTTTTTTTAGTATGTTCACAAAAGCTCGAGCAGGCTAAACAGAAAGAAAGGATGCCCAAATGGACAGTTTTGATAAAGGCTGGTTTGTACTACAAACCTACTCAGGATATGAAAACAAGGTAAAAGAGAATCTTTTGCAACGTGCGCAAACTTACAATATGTTAGAAAACATCTTGCGCGTAGAGATTCCAACTCAAACCGTACAAGTTGAGAAAAACGGTAAAACAAAAGAAATCGAAGAAAACCGCTTCCCAGGTTATGTCTTGGTAGAAATGGTCATGACAGATGAAGCTTGGTTTGTTGTTCGGAATACACCGAACGTTACTGGTTTCGTCGGATCCCACGGGAACCGTTCAAAACCAACTCCATTGTTGGAAGAAGAAATCCGCAGCATCTTGCTCTCTATGGGTCAAACCGTTCAAGAGTTTGATTTGGATGTCAAGGTGGGCGACACAGTTCGCATCATCGACGGGGCCTTCACAGACTATACTGGTAAGATCACTGAAATTGATAACAACAAGGTGAAAATGGTCATTTCTATGTTTGGTAACGATACAGTTGCAGAAGTGAACCTGAACCAAATTGCTGAATTGTAAGAAAAAGAGAACCCTCCAAGAAAAACTTGGAGGGTTCTTTGTATGGATCTTTATTGATTTTTATCCAGGCCAGTGATCTTTTTTAACTGCTTGGTCTCTGCAGTAGACGTAACATTGAAGATCTTATTTCCTTGTGTAGAGAAGCTAGATTCATCTCCGTTGCTATCTTTATAGACATAGCTGGTCCCATTTTCTGAACGCATAATGGCATAGGGTTTTCCGAGACGTTCGAGGGCCGTTTTTGGTGTATCGGATTTGGAAATGCTACCAGTAGACTGGTGGTTGGCATCGCCCCCTCTTAGTCGGAAGGTGATATCTGTTAACACATTATTGCGGAAGAAAGCCATGATATCGCCATTGTCTGTTGCCCAAACATTGACCCCATCGCCAGGATTCGCACTGTCTGTACTACTTACGGGTTGACCAAAGGCTGCTACTACGTCATCGTAACTGTTTCTTTCTTTTGGCCCACCAACCTCTTGTCCATCTTCGGTTCTTAATACAAAACCGGTGGTAGGGTGGAGGTTCTTGAGCTTTTCGATCTCAGGAATGGATGCAGCTCCTGGCACATATTGGAGAGATGCGCCATCATCTGGATCCAAGCTGAAGCGACCTGAAAAATCATCTGAGCTACTGCTGTCTGAAGAAGTGGTCGACGATTTACTAGATGATGTTTTGGTAGAAGATTGTTTGATCGGTTTTCTAGAGCTAGAAGCGGTTTTTGCTGATTGCGCAGAATTGGCAGGTGAGCAAGCGGCTAGTGTCACTAGTGAAAGAAGACCGATCGTAAAGAAACGAATGTTTTTCATAAATACCCTTTC
The DNA here is from genome assembly GCA_018377375.1 of Streptococcus parasanguinis. GTDB lineage: Bacteria > Bacillota > Bacilli > Lactobacillales > Streptococcaceae > Streptococcus > Streptococcus parasanguinis_N. Next base: position 30,530 of record JAGZZN010000015.1, on the reverse strand, counting down.
TAATGTGCTTCGCCGATCAGGCGAGGTTTTATTATATCAATAATCAAGGAATGGAGCAAATGGCAACAAAAAAACCCCTATTGCTAGGGGAATTTTTAAAAGATAAAAGATGATAAAAAATTTTATTATCAAGGCGGTAGACGGATTTGAACCGACGATCAAGCTTTTGCAGAGCCGTGCCTTACCACTTGGCTATACCGCCATAACATATAATATTGTAACCTAAAAATAAAGATAGGTCAAGAAAAACTTTTTGCTTCAAATCATTGCAGATGGGGAATACTGAAAAAATCTCTCAAATAGCTTGCGAATTCTAGTGATTTCTGCTATACTTATAGAGTTGTCTAAGACAGCAAATACTCATCTCGGATCCATTGTGGCACCGTTGCCCTTGTGGTCGTGCTGCAAGTTGACGTCTGAGAGAGGAGAAAAAAACAAAAAAGGAGAAACTACTCATGGCAGTAATTTCAATGAAACAACTTCTTGAGGCTGGTGTACACTTCGGTCACCAAACTCGTCGCTGGAACCCTAAGATGGCTAAGTACATCTTCACAGAACGTAACGGAATCCACGTTATCGACTTGCAACAAACTGTAAAATATGCAGACCAAGCATACGACTTCATGCGTGATGCAGCTGCAAACGATGCAGTGATCTTGTTCGTAGGTACTAAAAAACAAGCTGCTGATGCTGTTGCAGAAGAAGCTGTTCGTGCAGGTCAATACTTCATCAACCACCGTTGGTTGGGTGGAACTCTTACTAACTGGGGAACAATCCAAAAACGTATCGCTCGTTTGAAAGAAATCAAACGCATGGAAGAAGATGGAACTTTTGAAGTTCTTCCTAAGAAAGAAGTTGCATTGTTGAACAAACAACGCGCTCGTCTTGAAAAATTCTTGGGCGGTATCGAAGACATGCCTCGTATCCCAGACGTAATGTACGTTGTGGATCCACATAAAGAACAAATCGCTGTTAAAGAAGCTAAGAAATTGGGTATCCCAGTTGTAGCGATGGTCGACACAAACACTGACCCAGATGATATCGATGTTATCATCCCAGCGAACGATGACGCTATCCGCGCTGTTAAATTGATCACTGCGAAAATGGCTGACGCTGTTATCGAAGGACGTCAAGGTGAAGACAGTGTTGCTACAGTAGAAGCTGAATTGGCAGCTACTGAAGGTCAAGCTGATTCAATCGAAGAAATCGTTGAAGTTGTAGAAGGCGACAACGCTTAATTTCATTCAATAAGTAACGAACCTAAGAGGGCAGGGCTCAGCCCGACCCTCTTATTTTATTAAAAAATATAGGAGAACAAAAATGGCAGAAATTACAGCTAAGCTTGTAAAAGAATTGCGTGAAAAATCTGGTGCCGGTGTCATGGACGCTAAAAAGGCATTGGTTGAAGTTGAAGGTGATATCGAAAAAGCGATCGAATTGCTTCGCGAAAAAGGTATGGCTAAAGCAGCTAAGAAAGCTGACCGTGTTGCCGCTGAAGGTTTGACTGGTGTTTATGTCAATGGTAACGTTGCAGCAGTAGTTGAAGTAAACGCTGAAACTGACTTCGTTGCGAAAAACGCTCAATTCGTTGAATTGGTAAACGCAACAGCGAAAGTCATCGCTGAAGGTAAACCAGCTAACAACGAAGAAGCTCTTGCTTTGACAATGCCTTCAGGCGAAACTCTTGAAGCTGCATACGTATCTGCAACAGCTACAATCGGTGAAAAAATTTCATTCCGTCGTTTTGCTTTGCTTGAAAAAACAGATGCACAACACTTCGGTGCTTACCAACACAACGGTGGACGTATCGGTGTTATCTCTGTGATCGAAGGTGGAGACGAAGCACTTGCTAAACAAATTTCAATGCACATCGCTGCAATGAAACCAACTGTTCTTTCATACAAAGAATTGGATGAACAATTCGTGAAAGATGAATTGGCACAATTGAACCACGTCATCGACCAAGATAACGAAAGCCGTGCAATGGTTGGTAAACCAGCTCTTCCACACTTGAAATTCGGTTCAAAAGCACAATTGACTGACGAAGTGGTTGCTCAAGCTGAAGAAGATATCAAAGCTGAATTGGCAGCTGAAGGTAAACCAGAAAAAATCTGGGATAAAATCATCCCAGGTAAAATGGATCGCTTCTTCTTGGACAACACAAAAGTTGACCAAGCCTACACTCTTCTTGCACAAGTCTACATCATGGATGACAGCAAGACAGTTGAAGCTTACCTTGAATCAGTAAATGCTTCAGTTATCGAATTCGTTCGTTTTGAAGTTGGTGAAGGTATTGAAAAAGCTTCAAATGACTTTGAAGCAGAAGTTGCAGCTACAATGGCAGCAGCTCTTAACAACTAAGAATAAACAAAAAGAGGTTTCGAAGGAAACCTCTTTTTTGTATGCAAAAACTGAAGCCGTTGCTTCAGTCTTTTGTTTAATGTGCGAAGGTATCGATTCCTAGAAGCAGGGACAGGGTCCCCATGATGAGGCCGGCTAGGATCACTCCGAGCATGACTGCGAGGCTACTGCGTTTGAAGTCCCAGTCAAGGATAGAAGCTGCAAGGGCACCAGTCCAGGCACCAGTTCCCGGAAGAGGGATTCCCACAAAGAGCAATAAGGCCCAGAAGATTCCCTTGTCTCCTGCGGCTTTTTCTAATTTTTGTCCGCCTCTATGGCCCTTATTGAGACACCAGCTAAAAAAGCCTCCGATGATCGGTTTTTTTGCCCCCCAGGTGAGGATATGGCGGGCGAAGAAGAAGATCAGAGGGACAGGGAGAAGATTTCCGATTACTCCGATCAGGAGCGCTGTCCATAAGGGAATACCATTTGCAATGGCAAAAGGGATGGCTCCTCGCAATTCAACGAGGGGAACCATGGAGATCAGGAAGGTAAGGATATATTTCATTGGTTGTGCCTTTCGATTAGTCTTCTTCATTCTATCGTATCTTCCTTCAATTGACAACTATTCCAACTTTGGAATGATCTTTTTAAATCTTTTATCTTGACTTTCTGATGGAGGAAGGATATAATAAAGACATAGTTAATTAGAATCATTATAAAAAGGAGAAACGATATGACAACTATGAAACATGAAGCAGCTACTGATGTAGCAACTTTTGCACCTTCTAATAAAGAAAGTCTTCCAGAAACAAAAGCCATCTTGAACCAAGTGGTAGCAGACCTCTACGTCGCTCACATTGCCCTTCACCAAGTACACTGGTACATGCGTGGACGTGGCTTTATGGTTTGGCATCCAAAAATGGACGAATACATGGACAGCTTGGATGCAACCTTAGATGAAGTGAGCGAACGCTTGATCACTCTTGGTGGTGCGCCATATTCTAGCATGACTGAATTTTTGGAACACAGCAATATTGAAGAACGCCGTGGAACATTTACAAAAAATGTAGAAGAAAGCTTGACACGTGTTCTTGAAATCTTCCATTACCTTGATGGCCTTTACCAAAAAGCTTTGGATGTTACCGATGCTGAAGGCGACGATGTAACCAACGATATCTTTGTTGGGGCTAAAGCAGAACTTGAAAAGAACATTTGGATGGTGGCTGCTGAACTTGGTCAAGAACCAGGATTATAAGATCATAAAAAAATAGAAGCCGTGGGCTTCTATTTTTTTGGTTTGTAGGAGATTTCCACTAATTAAAGGAATTCTTAATCTAACTATAGTTGGAGCGAAATCGAGGTCTATTCCTCCTATTTTTTTGGTATAGTTAATATGTGATTTTCTGTAAGCGTTCTCAGGTATAAGAAAGCGCTTACAAATTCAATAGTTAATCCTAAGAGGAGGTTTTTATGGGAAAGTCTTTTTTTGAAAAGCGTCCTGTTTTTAGTATTCGTAAGCTCTCAGTTGGAGCTTGTTCTGTTGTGATTGGGCTTTCTGCCTTGGGTCTTTCAAGGGTCCATGCGGAAGAAAAGCCAGCCCTCGAAAGTGAACCGACTTCGATTGAGACACCAAGTGTTGTGACGGAAAATTCAGAAGCGGAAGTTCCTGGAGCTGGTGCAAGGGTTTCAGAAGCTCCAGCTGTCATCACCCCTACCAGAGCTGAGGAAAAGCCAGCGCCTCAAGGCGAAGGCCAGCCTGTTTCTACTTCATCTGAGCGTGCTACAGGAACGGAAGCAACAGCTGCTCCAGATCAAAATCGTGTAGCGGAGGATATTGTGCAAGATCGAGAACGTGATTTTAATAAAGATTGGTATTTTAAATTAAATGCGGCTCCTGGTGCAGAAGGGCGTCAAGTGGATGTCAAGGATTGGAAAAAATTAGATCTTCCTCATGACTGGTCTATTTTCTTTGATTTCGATCACAACTCTCCTGCTCAAAATGAAGGGGGTCAATTAAACGGAGGGGATGCTTGGTATCGTAAGACCTTCCGTTTGGACGACAAAGATCTAGATAAGAAGGTCCGCTTGGAATTTGGCGGGGTTTATATGGATTCCAAAGTCTATGTAAACGGACAATTCGTTGGTCATTATCCAAATGGCTACAATGCCTTTTCTTATGATATTACTCCTTATTTGAATGCGGATGGAAGCGAGAATACCATCGCCGTTCATGTGGTCAATCAACAACCAAGTAGCCGTTGGTATTCTGGTAGTGGGATTTACCGGGATGTTAAGCTGAGTGTAACGGACAAGGTTCATTTAGCGCAGTATGGGACTACGATTACGACCCCTCAGTTGGAAAAACAGCAAAATGGGGCAGTGGATACAGTGGTGAAGAGCCGCATTGTCAACCAAGATGATCAAGCTCATAGTATTTATGCGGAATATGAAATTGTCGATCAAAATGGCCAAGTGGTGAGCGAAAAAACGCGCAGTGAAGCACAAGCTGTTCTAGCAGGTCAAGAGATCAACCTATCTCAAACCCTCCATGTTGAAAAACCAACCCTCTGGGATGTGAAAACGGATCATCCAGCTCTCTATACCTTGTATACGCGGGTTTATCGGGATTCGCAGTTAGTAGATGTTCAAAAGGAACGCTTTGGTTATCGCTATCTCAACTGGACGCCAGAAGGTGGCTTCTTCCTCAATGGGGTGGCGACGAAATTCCACGGGGTATCTCTTCACCATGACCACGGGGCTCTTGGAGCTGAGGAAAATTACAAGGCTGAATACCGTCGTCTCAAACAGATGAAGGACATGGGAGTCAATGCGATTCGGACGACCCACAACCCAGCGAGTGAACAAACCTTAAAAATTGCTGCTGAGTTGGGCTTGATGGTCCAAGAAGAAGCTTTTGATACCTGGTATGGTGGCAAGAAACAATACGATTACGGTCGTTTCTTTGAAAAGGATGCCACTCACCCAGAAGCTCGTAAGGGGGATACTTGGTCCGATTACGATCTACGGACCATGGTAGAGCGGGGCAAGAACAATCCAGCCATTGTCATGTGGTCGATCGGTAATGAAGTCGGTGAAGCAGATGGTTCAGACAAATCTGTCGCAACCGTTCGTCGGTTGGTCAAGACCATCAAGGACGTAGATGCAACCCGCTATGTCACCATGGGAGCTGATAAATTCCGCTTTGGTGATGGATCAGGAGGCCATGAAAAGGTAGCAGCAGAGCTTGATGCGGTTGGATTTAACTATTCAGAAGCTAACTATGAAAGCTTACGGGCCAAACATCCAAACTGGCTCATTTATGGTTCTGAAACCTCTTCTGCAACGCGGACACGGGGCTCTTACTACCACCCTGAAAGAGAATGGGTCGGCAGCAACCAAGAAGACCGCCATTATGAACAATCAGACTACGGCAATGACCGGGTTGGTTGGGGTCGGACAGCGACCGCCTCTTGGACCTTTGACCGTGATCATGCCGGCTATGCAGGACAATTTATCTGGACTGGTACGGACTATATCGGTGAGCCAACCCCATGGCACAACCAAAATGATACACCTGTGAAAAGTTCTTATTTCGGTATTGTCGATACGGCCGGCCTTCCAAAGAATGATTTTTACCTTTACCAAAGTCAATGGGTATCGGCTGAGAAACATCCAATGGTGCATCTCTTACCACATTGGAACTGGGACAATCCAGAATTAGCCAATCGTGTCATGGATGAAGAAGGACGGATCCCTGTTCGAACCTTCTCCAATGCCCACAGTGTGGAACTGATTGTCAATGGGGAATCACAAGGAGTCAAGACCTTTACCAAGAAGACCACAGCTGATGGCCGGACTTACCAAGAAGGGGCAAATCCGGATGAACTCTATCTAGAGTGGTTGGTCCCTTATGTGCCAGGTAAAGTAGAAGCTATTGCGCGCAACGAAGCAGGAGAAGTGATCGCGAAAGATCAAGTCGAAACAGCCGGCAAGCCTGCGGGTGTTCGTTTGTTGAAAGAAGAACACGCGATTGCAGCGGACGGCAAAGATTTGACCTATATTACCTACGAAATCGTCGATGAAGAAGGCCGTGTCGTACCAACTGCCAATAATTTGGTACATTTCCATTTGCATGGACAAGGCCAAATTGTCGGTGTCGATAATGGGGAGCAAGCCAGCCGTGAACGCTACAAAGCGCAGGAAGATGGCTCATGGCAACGCAAAGCCTTCAACGGCAAAGGGGTTGTGATTGTCAAATCAACTGAGCAGGCGGGAGCCTTTACTCTGTATGCAGACTCAGATCGCTTGCAATCAGACCAAGTCAGCCTCTTTACAGGTAAGAAGGACCAAGCAGAACGCACTGTATTAGGTGTGGAACCTGTTCGACAAAGTGCTTATCTAGGAGAAAAACCAACCTTGCCAAGTAAGGTCAATGTGGTCTATAGTGATGGCAAGGCCCAAGAAGAAGCCGTTGAATGGGATGCGGCAGACTATAGCCGTGCTGGCCAAGTCCGTGTGACAGGTCATGTTCAAGGACGCACGGTCGAAGCTCTGGTCGATGTGATCGGCGTGGAACAAGTCCTTCCAGTCATCAAACAAATCCCACAAGGAGCAGATCTAGCAACGGTGGATAAGGCTGTGCAATTAGTCTTCACTGATGGGACCACTGCCCACTATGAGGTCGATCAATGGACCTTGGAAGCTGGTCAAGAAGATCAGTTGTCCACACCAGGTGCTCGCTTGAAGGCGACAGGTCTCCTAGGCAATGGGGAAACGGTCCAAGCGACGCTAGTGGTTGCAGGAGGAGATGTAGCCAAGGCTAAGAAACCAACGGTTCAGCTAGATGGAGTAGCTCTTCCAAAATTTGGTAGTGGCAACCATACTATTTTCCGTTCCCTCGCTTATGGTCAAGAACCAGGTCAAGTCACAGCAAGTGCAGAAAATGCTCAAGTGACGGTCCTACAAGCTAATCGCGAAAATGGTTTGAAAGCCCAAATCTTTGTGACTGCTCAGGATACGGGAGCTGTACAGACCTATGTGGTCCAATTCCAAGAAGAAAGTCCGCAGATCCAGCGCCTAGAATTGCGTCTGCCAGAAGGGCAAGAACTCAAGGAAGACCAAACGGTACCACTTGAAGTCATTGCCCATTACCAAGATGGCAGTGTGGCTAGCCTCCAAGCAGATCAAATCGATGTGAAGACAAGAGCTGGTAGTCAAGGAAAAGCGGTCGCAACCAATAAAGGTTTGGAATTGCGGGAAGCAGGATTGGTTCATTTAGAAGCCAACTTCCAAGGACAAACGGGAGAAGTCAACTTTACCATCACGCCAAATCCAGAAGAAAAGACGGTTGTGAAGGTGCGTCCTGTACGGATCAGTACCGATCGAAACGTGTTGCCAGCTCTTCCAGAGACCGTCTTGGTCGAGTATGACAAGGGATTCCCGAAAGAAAAACGCGTGACCTGGGATGCTGTGACCGCAGATCAAGTCAAGGATTACCATAGCTTTACAGTCACCGGTCATGTAGAGGGTGTGGAAAAAGAAGCCCAGGCCCAAGTCACAGTTGAAGGCATTATCGCTGTAGAAGAAGTCAGCACGACAACGCCAGTTGGTGAAAAACCAGCCCTTCCAGAAAGCGTGCGGACCTATCACTCCAATGGCAAGACCTATGCTGCCAAGGTGGCCTGGGATGCGGTCGATCCGCAACTCTTGGCTAAAGAAGGAGAAGTTGTCCTCTCCGGTCGTGTAGAAGGAACCAATCTTCCAACCCGTCTTCATATTCGTGTTTCCGCAAACACAGTCAAGGGTGCCAACGTAGCAGAACAATGGACAGGCTCAGTCTTGCCACTCGCTTTTGCAAGTGACTCTAACGATGCGGATCCAGTTGCTAAGGTCAATGACAAGGTCATCTCCTTTACCGATGCTCCAGCTAACCGTTGGACCAACTGGGGTCGTAACAATGCGGAAGATTCGGTTGGGATCTTGTTTGGGGATTCTGGTATCTTGACCAAGCGAGCAGTGGACAACCTCCATGTTGGTTTCCATGAAGACCACGGCGTTGGGGCTCCAAGTGAGTATGTGATTGAGTACTATACAGGGGAACAAATCCCAACAGTTCCAAGCAATCCAAATCGTGTCAAAGACGAAACAGACCATCCATTTAACAATCCAGCTAACTGGAAAGAAGTCAGCAACCTAACCGTTGAAGAACCGGTAGCAGCTGGTAAGATGAATCATTTCAGTTTTGATAAAGTCGACACCTATGCCGTTCGTATCCGTATGAAGACGCCAAAAGGCAAGCGTGGAAGCTCTATTTCAGAGATTCAGATCTTTGCCAATAAGATTGCGGCAGAAGAAAAGAGCCAGTTGACCATTCGCGTCAATGGCGATGTATTGCCAGGTGTCAACCCAAGTGTGACCGATTACTACATCGATGCGCGTGATCGGGCTTATCCACAAGTGGAAGCGACAGCCAGCCATCACGGCCTTGCAACGGTTGTTCCAAGCGTCCACGAAGGTGAGCCAATCCGCGTCATCCATAAAGCGGAAGATGGTACTATCTTACAAGAATACCGCCTCCATCTCACAAGTGATGCAGAAAAACTGAAACAAGCTGCTCCAGTAGCAGTAGAAGCAGGCAGACGTTTTGTGAAAGTCGGTCAAGATCTAGTTCTACCATCTACAGTAGGTGTCTACTTTAAAGGGGACACAGGTTATGAACGCAAGGAACTGACGGTGGACTGGCAGGCTGTACCAGCTGATGCGCTTTCTCATGAAGGCAGCTTCACGCTGGAAGGAAAAGTCCTCGGCTATGATCTGACAGCTCAGCTGACCGTCCGGGTATCAGAAAAGACAGGAGAAAACCTCTCTGTGAACCGTGACTACAATGCAGAAGATACAAGAGCATTTGCTAGTGAAACCAATGATCTCGATCCAAATCAAATCGACTATATCGATTACATCAACGATGGTGGCTACAACGAATACTATCGCTGGACCAACTGGAAGAGAGAACCGGATCAAACTGAAGTATTTGCTGGTCTCATCTTCAAGAAAAATGGTCAAGTAACAGAGCGTTTGGTCAATAAAGTAGCGGTCGACTTCTTTGCAGATCAGGAAACAGGTCTGCCAACGAAAACTGTTCTTGAACGCTACATTGGTCCAGACTTTGATGTCCCAGATGATTACGGCAATCTGAAAAATTTTCCAGATCATCCATTTAACCAGGCCTCTAACTGGGAAGAAATCCCGTACAGCTTGGATTATGCCTTTGAACCTGGTTATATCTCTAACCTCAGCTTCAATGAAACCAGAACTAAAGCCATCCGTTTAAGAATGGTACGTGATGAAAATCTTAAAGGAATCGGAATCATTGAATTGAGCGCCTATGCCCCAACAGAAGAGGCTCAGGCAACAACTGATGTCACCATCCAAGTCAATGGCAAAGACCTAAAAGGCTTTAAACCAGATGTGACAGATTATCATCTAGAGTATGAGGGAGACCGTCCAATCGTTTCAGCACAAGGCAAGAATGGAACAGCCGTTACGGTCGTGGATGCTAAAAGTGCCAATGCTCCGGTTCTTGTCAAAGTTGTCTCAGAAGATGGCAAGCTCGAAAAAGTATATCAACTTTCTCTCTCCGCAAAAGTACCTACAGGCTCAGCCATTCCTGAAGAAGGGGTTAAGAATCTGGTTCATACCAAGCCAGAGTTGGTGATTGAGCCGGAAGAGATGGACTTTGAGCGCTTAGAACGTCCAAATGCGGATCTTCCAAAAGGTGAGAAACGTGTGGTTCAAGAAGGTCAAAAAGGCCGCAAAATGCGCTTGGTGGAAGTTTCTCAAGAAAATGGTGTGGAAAGCCGGAAGGAACTAGATGCCTTTGTAGAACTAGATCCAGTGGCAGAGATCACAGAGGTGGGCACGAAAGAGGTACTTCCAGATACTCCACAACCAGAGCCACAGCCGCAACCGCAGCCAGAACCACAACCGCAACCAGAGCCACAGCCACAACCACAACCGCTTCCGAACCCAGAGCGCCCTCATGTTTCAGAAGGACCAGTAGCTATCGCAACTCCTCAAGCATCTCTTGAGGTCAAAGCGGTGCGCCAGGAAGGGATAGATGCAGCAGGGAAGGAAGTCGAGAAAGAAACTCAAACACCAGCAGTTTCAGCTGCTCCAGTTTCCGAAGGTAGATTACCAAATACAGGAACGGAAGAAAGCGTCGCAAGCCTCGTTGCTGGAATCCTAGCGGCAGGCCTTGCCAGTGCTGTGCTGGACGATCAGAAAAAAAGAGCCAATAAGGCCAAGTAAAACAGCTAGAGAAACTAGCAAAAAACGGTGAAAAGTTCACAGGTAAAAAGAAGGAGGATGGGGAAGCCCCACCCTCTTTACCTGGTGACATAAAGGAATGGAATATGGGAAAAAGATTAGTTGATCAGAGAAATCAATTTGGCATTCGTAAACTCTCAGTAGGCGTCTGCTCGGTAGTCGTAGCGACTTGTTTTTTAGGAACTACTACCAGTTACGCAGAGGAACAAGCTGAGAGGAGTGAAACTCGCGAAGAACGGGTTGAAACAAGCAATGCAGGAGATCAAGGAAAGGAGGAGAAAACTGTGAACGAGCACCAAGAACAATCAGAACAGCCCTCAGCAGCTACTGGTGAGAAAGAAAATCGCACAGTCAGTCAAGGGACAGAAGCAAGCCAACCAGCCACTTCTCTAAACGAGGAGACTGAGATTGCGGATTACGGACCACTTCCAAGCAAGGCTCAGATGCAATACCATCGCGAAGAACTAGCAGCCTTCATCCACTTTGGGATGAATACTTACTACGATCGTGAGTGGGGAGATGGGCAAGAAGATCCTTATTATTTCTATCCAGAGCATCTGGATACCGATCAGTGGATCAAAACCCTGAAGGATGCAGGCTTTAAACGGACGATCATGGTCGTCAAGCACCACGATGGCTTCCTCTTGTACCCATCCAAATACACCGACCATACCATTGCCAAAAGTGGTTGGAAAGATGGAAAAGGCGATGTTCTAGCCGAGGTTTCTGCTTCTGCCAGCAAGTATGACATGGACATGGGGGTCTATCTCTCACCTTGGGATGCTCACAGCCCTCTCTACCATGTGGATACAGAGGACCAATACAATGAATACTACCTCAACCAGCTCAAAGAAATCCTTGAAGATCCTAAATATGGAAACAAAGGCAAGTTCGTAGAAGTCTGGATGGATGGTGCGCGTGGCGATGGGGCTCAAAAAGTCACCTATACCTTTGACAAGTGGTTTGAAGCCATTCGCAAGGCCCAAGGGGATATTGCCATCTTCTCAGCTGAGCCGACCAATGTTCGTTGGATTGGAAATGAAAAGGGAATCGCTGGAGATCCAGTTTGGCATAAGGTCAATCCGGATAAGATTCGCAACAATCCATCCAATAGTTACCTCAATCACGGGGATCCGGAAGGGAAGCAATACTCAGTGGGAGAAGCCGATGTTTCTATTCGCTCCGGCTGGTTCTACCATGACAATCAAGAGCCTAAGTCCTTGCGCGAATTGATGGACATTTACTTCAAATCGGTCGGCCGTGGCACCCCGCTTCTGCTTAATATTCCACCCAATCAAGACGGAAAATTTGCGGAGGCCGATGTGGCCCGTTTGAAAGAATTCCGCCAGACCTTGGACCAACTCTACAGTGTGAACTATGCGGCAGGAGCTTTGGTAGAAGCTGACTCGACACGGCGCAATCCTCTCTACAAGGCCAGCCATTTGACAGATGGCGATGAAAAGACCAGTTGGGCACCTGCAGATGATGCCAAAACCGGCTCTTTTGTCCTTGATCTTGGAAAAGAGCAACACTTTGATGTGGTAGAGCTCAAAGAAACCATCGAGAAAGGCCAACGGATTTCTGGCTTCACAATTGATGTGGCAGTGAATGGGCAATGGGTTCCTTATGGAGCTGGCTCAACTGTAGGGTATCGCCGTTTGATCAAAGGGCAACCGGTTGATAGTCGCTATATCCGGGTGTCCATCACCGATGCCCAAGCTACTCCAATCTTGAACGGAGTCTCTGTCTATAAGACGCCAGCTAGCATTGAAGAAACCGATGGCTATCCGCTTGGTTTGACCTATTATTCTGACCGGACAGCTGAGCGGGCCAATGGCCAATGGAATGAAGAGGGAGAAGGCGTTCGAGGCACCTCTATGTGGACCAAGGAAAAGGGAGCTTCGGTGACCTATCAGTTTGAAGGCACCAAGGCCTATGTCGTCGCAACTGTCGACCCTGGTCATGGGGAAATGGATATCTATGTCGATGGCCAAAAGCTAGCGACGGTCAATACCCAAAGCCCAACCCGCAAACGTAGCCAAAAGGTCTATGAAACACCGGACTTGGCAGCAGGCTCCCATACCTTGACCTTGGTCAATAGCAAGGGAGATGCGATCGCAACGGAAGGGATTTATGCCCTCAATAACCAAGAAAAGGGTCTCTTTGAGTTTGCTCAGCCAACCCTAGCTGTTAAGAAAGGCGACCCAGCGCAAGTCGTCGTCAAGAGAAAAGGTGGCTATAAAGGAAGTGCCAGTCTTAAATTGATCACAGAACCAGGAACAGGGGTTCATGGCAAGGTCTACAAAGATACCAACGTCACCCTTGAGTTCGCAGATGGCGAAACGGAAAAAACAGTCCAAGTCCCAACCCTTGATTTTGTTGGAAAAGCGAACGATGTCTATGACTTTAAGGTCAAATTGTTGCATCCAGATCAGGGAAGCCTGGTCGGCTTTATTCCAGAACTGACAGTCCAAGTGATGAACGAGGACCTGCTTCCAGAAAATCGCAAAGAAGTAGATGACCAAGATCCAAAACTGCACTACAGCCAAGGTTGGCACCATGAGACGGACAATCCAAACTTCTCAAATGGCACAGAATCTTGGTCCAGTTTTAACCAAGTGACCGATGAGGAAGGCAAGAAACACATTGAAGTGACCATTACCTTTAAGGGCACCGGCGTGGAGGGCCGAGGAGTGGTCGATCCAAGTCATGGTCTCTACAGCGTCACCCTGGATGGAAAAGAAATGGCCTTCGAAGAAGGTCGGGGCCATGATTATGAGATCGAAGGCGATCATTATTTCAGTGGCTACGGAGATCAACGCAAGCTCGACCAGAGTTTGGTCAATCTACAAGGCCTAGCAAAAGGCTACCACCAGCTACGCCTGCATCTGGATCCAGCCCTCAATGATCCTCAGTCATCTAGAGCCATCCAGGTGGACCGATTTGTCCTCTCAGGGAAAGATAGTCAGCTGCTCAGTCAAGAAGAGCTGCAACAGATCATCAGAGAAGGAGTAGAAAAGATCAAGGCTACTTCTCTCGATCGCTTGAAAGCAGACCTCAAACCGACGGTTCAAGGACAATTGACGGACTTGACTCAGTTGTTGGATCAAGAGCGACCAGATTTGGTTGCTGCAGCTAATCAAGTCGAAGCCCTTGAAACCATCTTAGAAGATGCTCACAATTATGAACCCCTGACGCAGACACGGCCAGAAGAAGGTATTCGGGATTTGATTCTTGAAAAGCCAGAACTTCTCATCGAAGCGGAGGAGATTCCATTTGAGAGTCAAACACGTGAGAACAAGGACTTGGCCAAGGGCGAAAGCCGGATCCTTCAAGCAGGAAAGGTCGGACGCCGGTTGAAATTGATCGAGGTTCGACAAGAAGAAGGCAAAGAAATTCGGACAGAAGTCGATGCCTTTGTCGAAGTGGAGGCCCAGGACCAGATCACAGAAGTCGGAACGAAGGAAGCGGAAGAAAGTCCGTTGATAGCTGATATGCCGACTCCAACCACTCCTGTAACTCCAAGTAAGGTGCAACCAGAAGTTGCGACTCTTTCTCAAGCTGAAGAGAAAAAAGAAAAAGAAAGACCAGTTCTCTTTCAACCGAAAATCCCAGAAGCAGTTTCTGTTTCGACTTCAGACCATCCGGAAAAAGAAGTGGTTGAAAGTCCTTCTCTACAATCGGAAGGAAAACTACCTCAAACCGGTACAAAAGAAGGTGGTTTCTTTGCTTGGTTAGGCCTTCTTGGTCTAGGTTTCTTGGGCGGAGGCGCCAAATTCGCTCGTCGCAAAGAGTAGTTCATTCTTTGCATAAGAGGTTAGTTCTCGCTAGCCTCTTTTGCTTTGTATTCTTAAGAGATTCCTATTTCCATGGAGTCTTTACTTTATTTACAGCCGTAAAAATTGTATAATAGTCAAATAAGGTCAATGATGAGAAGGAACACTCCAAGGCCATTTTTTATGGGCCAAAGAGCAGAGCATCCATCTAGAAAAAAACAAGTCAGAAAGGAGCATCATGGCAAATAAGAACACATCTGATAGCATTGAAGCTTATATCAAGGCCTTGCTGGCTCAAGCTGGCATGGCAGAGCTCAAAAGAAGTGAGTTAGCCGATGTCTTTCAGGTCGTACCCAGTCAGATTAACTATGTTATCAAGACTCGCTTTACCGAGAGCCGAGGCTATATTGTAGAGAGCAAGCGCGGTGGTGGGGGCTATATCCGTATTGGCAAGGTCCAGTTTTCAGATCACCATCAGATGCTCCAAGACTTGGCAGCCAATATTGGAGAGACCATCAGCCAGCAGGTCTTCAATGATATCCTCCAGATGCTCTATGAAGAAAAATTATTGACACAACGTGAGACTCAGCTCTTGCTTGCGACGACCTCCGATGAGGTCCTAGGTCGAGATGCTCTCATCCTACGAGCAAGTATGCTGAAAAAAATCATTCAACAAGTAGATAGAAAAGGAAATACCGACTAGATGAACTATTCAACAGCACTGTTAGAAAGTATAGAAGCGGCCCAAATACTAGCAGGCCACTATCAGGGACATACCTTAGATACTTGGCATCTCCTGACGGCTATGGCCAATAATCCCTATAGCGTGGCAGGTTCTGTACTTAACGATTATCCTATGCAGATCGATGAGTTTCAGGATGCGGCGGAGCATATTACAGGCCAAGCTTTTCAAAGCGACAATCGGTATGAAATCTTCCCATTTTCTTATCGGATGGAAGCCATTATGAAGCACGCAAGAGAGATTGCCCAGGTCCTTCATGCCAAGACCTTGGGAACAGAGCATGTGCTCCTCTCTCTTCTAGCAGACCGTGGGACCTTGGCGAGCCAAGTCATGGAGTTTGCCGGCTTTGCCTTTACAGAGCAAGACAAGGGAGTTCCTATTGCCTCCCTTCGCAAGAATTTAGAAGACAAGGCAGGCTGGGACAAGAATGATATCAAAGCCATCCGGAGCCTCTACCGGGCCCAAAACCCTAACCGCCAAACCATGGGAAATATGATGGGCATGCCCCCAAGCACCAGTGGAGGTCTTGAAGATTATACCCGTGATTTGACAGAAATGGCGCGTGCAGGCCAGCTTGAGCCTGTGATCGGCCGGGATGCAGAGATTTCACGCATGATCCAAATCCTCAGCCGCAAGACCAAGAACAATCCTGTATTGGTGGGAGAAGCAGGGGTCGGAAAAACCGCTCTTGCATTAGGTCTGGCTCAGCGGGTCGCTAGTGGCAATGTTCCAGCTGAAATCGCGCAAATGCGTGTTCTTGAATTGGATCTCATGAATGTCGTTGCAGGGACGCGCTTCCGTGGGGACTTCGAAGAACGGATGAACAATATTATCCAGGACATCGAAGAAGACGGCCACGTGATTCTCTTTATCGATGAACTGCATACCATTATGGGGTCAGGATCCGGTATTGATTCGACCTTAGACGCAGCCAATATTTTAAAACCAGCCTTGGCGCGAGGAACCTTGCGTACAGTCGGAGCAACGACCCAAGATGAGTACCAAAAGCATATCGAAAAAGATGCAGCCCTCTCTCGGCGTTTTGCGAAAGTCACCATTGAAGAGCCAAGTGTTGCAGATAGCATCCAAATTCTCCAAGGCTTGAAAGAGACCTACCAGGACCACCATCATGTGACCATTACTGATGAAGCGATCGAAACAGCTGTCAAATATGCCCACCGCTATTTGACCAGCCGTCAATTGCCAGATTCAGCCATTGATCTCTTGGATGAAGCGGCAGCTACCGTACAAAACCGCGATTCCAACGGTCACGTAAAAGAAGAGTTGACCGCCTTAGACCGGGCCTTGATGGACGGCAAGTGGAAGAAAGCAGCCCAGCTCTTAGAAGTAGAGACCGCTCCCATTGTCTACAAAAAAGAAGTCACTGACCAAGATGTCTTGGTGACCTTGAGCCAATTATCGGGTATTCCAACTCAAAAACTGACCCAAACCGATGCCAAGAAGTACCTAAACTTAGAAGCAGAATTGCACAAGCGCGTGATTGGTCAAGACCAAGCCGTTTCGAGTATCAGTCGGGCTATTCGACGAAATCAATCAGGTATCCGCAGCAATAAACGTCCGATCGGTTCTTTCATGTTCCTAGGACCTACCGGTGTCGGAAAAACAGAGCTGGCCAAAGCTTTGGCGGAGGTTCTGTTTGATGATGAATCGGCCCTCATCCGTTTTGATATGAGTGAGTACATGGAAAAATTCGCGGCCAGCCGCCTCAACGGTGCCCCTCCAGGCTATGTGGGCTACGAAGAAGGAGGCGAGTTGACCGAGAAAGTCCGCAACAAACCATATTCAGTTCTCTTATTTGATGAGGTGGAAAAAGCCCATCCAGATATTTTCAATGTCCTTTTGCAAGTCTTGGATGACGGAGTCTTAACCGATAGCAAAGGCCGGAAGATCGACTTCTCCAATACCATTATCATCATGACCTCAAACCTGGGAGCAACAGCCCTTCGGGATGATAAGACAGTTGGCTTTGGGGCCAAAGATATCCGCTTTGACCAAGCCAATATGGAAAAACGCATGTTTGAAGAGTTGAAGAAGACCTATCGTCCAGAGTTTATCAACCGGATTGATGAAAAGGTGGTCTTCCATAGTCTCTCAAGCGAGGACATGCAGCAGGTAGTGAAAGTCATGGTCAAACCGCTCATCGCGACCTTGGCAGAACAAGGCATGACCCTCAAATTCCAGCCTTCAGCGCTCAAGTTGCTAGCAACCAAAGGCTACGATCCAGAAATGGGAGCTCGCCCACTGCGTCGTGTCTTGCAGACCGAAGTGGAAGATCAACTAGCAGAGCTATTGCTGAAAGGCCAAGCCCAAGAAGGACAAACGATCAAGGTTGGAACGACAGCCGGAACGATCAAGTTTGAGATTGTCTAGGAGGATGTCATGACGCTTCAGCGATTAACCCGTATTTCGCTTTTGGCGGCCCTTTGTGTCGCTCTACGTCAGGCTTTTGCCCCTTTCCCAAATGTCCAACCTATTTCTGCCATCTTTTTTCTCTTGGTGATATTTGAAGGGTATAGCTTTGCTTTTCTTGTGATGATGATCACCATGTTTGTCTCCGCCTTTTTCCTGGGGATGAGCCTGATTGTGTTCTTTCAGATTGTCGCCTTTGGCTGTTTGATGCTCATTTGGCGCATCAGTTACAAGTGGTTGCCCTTTGTCCTTCAGATCCTTTTTGTGGGCCTACTGTCCTTTGCTTATGGGGTCTTGATCGATAGTGTTTATGCCTTGATATACCATATTCCTTGGTGGACCTATGCTTTGGTCAATGGTTTTAGTTTTAACCTTGCCCATGCTCTGTCGACGATCATTTTCTATCCCATTATCTATCAAATCTTTAGGAGATTTTATGTTGAAAAAAACCATTTCTAGCTTGATGACCTTACTTGCAGCTCTTCTTTTAGCGAGTTGCGCTTCGTCTCATAGCACAAACCATCAAACAACAGCTTCTAGCACAGAAGTTGCCAAGAAAAACGAAATTTCGATTACGATTAGCGTGACGCCAGAAGGTCAAAAAGCGCAATCGAAAACCTTGAAAGTAGCAGAAGAGAGCAACCTCATGAAAGTGCTCAAAGCCAACTACAATATTGAAGAAAAAAATGGCATGATCACCTCAATTGACGGTCACAGCCAAGACGAAGCCAAAGGGCTTTACTGGATGTACAAGATCAATGGCGAAATGGCTCCAAAAGGTGCTGCTGAAACCACCGTTAAAAAAGGGGATAAGATCGAATTCTATCAAGAAGTGTATCAATAATGAGAAGCTGGACAGTGTGTCCGGCTTCAGATTAAAGATAAAGTTATCTTAGAAACTTTCCTTAGGTGAGTACGGACGTCAGCGAACTTCGAAGAAGTTCCATGACTTAGTTTTGGATCCAAGGTTCCAAAACTCCCGAGTGCTAGAAACAATAGTGTTTCTAGCACTTTTCTCACAGCGGAAAGTTTCAGTAGATCATTGAGTACCCCTAACGAATAAAATTATTTTATCTTTATAGGAGGTATTATATTTGTATAAAAGAACAGTTTGTACACGTGCTCTAGTCGGCTAGTTTGTCCGGCTTTTTTCTACTATGGCTTAGGGATTTACCTAAAACTTCTTTCAAATTAGAAAAATATTTGAGAAACTATTGACAGCCTCATATAACAGTGTTACAATAATGTTACAAAATATTACAAATGTTACAAAAAGAGGTTCTGTTATGAAAAACAAAAAAATCATTTCCCTAGCAGCGCTAGCTCTTACAGCTAGTCTTTTCCTAGGAGCTTGTGGAGGGAATAAAGAAGAAAAAACTTCAGAAGCAAGCAGTTCAAAGACCAGTCAGGTTAAACAAACAAGTTCTTCTTCTAAGAAAAAAGTGATCACTAGTAAAGATCCAATTGCCTCTTCATCCTCTGATAGCAAATCAGAAGAAAGTCATACTGTTGGTAGCAAAAATAACCAAGCAGCAGCTAGTCAAACACCTGCTCCAGTTAAAGAAGCGACACCAGCAGCACCCGTAACAAAAGAAGCAGCTACTCCAGCAACACCAGCGAAAGCAAAATTGCCAAGTCTAGAAGACGGTCATGCCCATGCTAAGAAGCAAGCTTCTGCTACGGAGAATGCCCAATACAAGGGAGTCTATTCTGTAGCAGCAGGGGATTTCTCTGCAGCAGCTGGGAATTGGTCTGACAAACGCGACACTGGAGTCACTATTGGCCAAGGTGGTCAAGTGACCATCCAACTTCCTGGGGGCCAACCCGTAGCCTATGGTATCAGTGCTTATAACTATACCTTGGATGATGGTCATTACCATGCTAATCTCTCAGCAGGCGATGGGTCTGCGGCGACTCTAGATATCGTAGTTGGAAAAGATGGCTCTGTATCTAGTGTGACGGTTCTGAAAGACGGTGTCAGCCACTCCCTCACTCGTGAATAAAATTCGAAAGATCTGAAAGGAGAAGCTTCTCTTTTCAGATCTTTTTTTGTTGGTTTGAAGAAAAATATATTTTTTTATAAAAAACTATTGACAGATGGAAAATATAGTTTATAATAAAAACATAAAGAAAATCTATTTATAAAAAATTATAAAAAGGAGTTCATATGAAAAAAGAAAGAATTGCCCTGGTTTTTGGAACCTTTGCGCCTCTTCATCAAGGACATATTGACCTGATCCAACGGGCCAAGCGTCAGTGTGATCGCGTTCGTGTCATTGTATCTGGTTATGAAGGGGACCGTGGTGAAGAAGTGGGATTGACCTTACAAAAACGCTTCCGTTATATCCGCGAAGCCTTCTCTAATGATGAGTTGACCCAAGTCTATAAGTTAGATGAGACAGAACTTCCTCGTTATCCCTTGGGCTGGGAGCCTTGGTTACAGACAGCCCTAGACACCATCCAGTATCAAACAGAGACAGAAGAGTTGATCTTTTATGTAGGGGAGAAAGCCTATAAGGAAGAGTTGGAAGCTAGAGGGTTTGAAGTTCATTTAGAAGAGCGTCGCTTCGGGATCTCTGCTACCATGATCCGGGAAAATCCAAGCAAATATTGGAAATACATCGCCCAGCCCTTCCGTCGCCAGTTCACGAAAAAAGTCTTGATCATGGGGAGCGCCAGCAACGGGAAAACGACCCTTGCAAAGGACTTAGCCCGCTTTTACGATGCACCTGTTAGTCTTGAGTATGCCCGTGAATACCAGATCAAGAACAATGTTCGAGATGATGAGCTCACGCCAAAAGATTACTATTACCTACTCTTAGGACAGTATGATCAAACCTCTAAGCTCATCGATAGTAGTGCCAATCGAGGCCTTGTCATCGCAGATACCAATTCCCTGGTGACCAAGGGTTATTACGACTACTATATGGAAGTCGAAGGCCAGGATGCCAGCATGACCGATACCTTCGACAACCTCTTTGTCAGTATTCTCTCCAAAGAAAAATGGGATTTGATCCTCTTTGTCCAGCCAATCGGCTCTTATGTCAATGATGGTTTCCGAGACATGACCATGGCTGACGAAGAGATCCGCACCAGCTTTTCAAATTACCTGGACCAATTGCGCCAGCAATACCTAGGAAACATTCCGACCACTTTCCTCGCATCAGACTACCTCGGCAACTACGAAGAAGCCAAGAAGGTGATCGATGCCATCTACCAAGCCGACTAAGGAGCAGCTTATGAAAAACCTATCTGAAAAATTCGCAACTTTTAGCCAAGACTTTAAAAATGTTCACCAAGAAGCGAAAAAACAAGGCTTTGTCAATATTATGAAACTTCTTTGGAAGGACCTTTTTGTAGGACGCACAGCCTTTCAATGGATCTATCTCCTTCTTCTTTCCAGCGTTCCCTTCTTCTTAGAATGGACCAATCGGACAGGACAGCATGATTGGCTGGGACTGTTTGCCTCTTGGACAGGCATTGTCTGCGTCATCCTGGTTGCCGAAGGACGTGCGAGTAACTACCTATTTGGAGCAGTGAATTCAGCGATCTACCTTGTTTTAGCCCTCAATAAGAACTTCTACGGGGAAGTTCTGACAACACTTTATTTCTTCATCATGCAACCAATCGGCCTTTATGTTTGGCTCTCTAATCGGATCAATGATCAAGGTAAGGTCGAAGAATCTCACTTTGAAGCCAAGAAATTAAACTTGATTGAGTGGATGCGCTACTTGGCCTTGTGTGCTGTGATTTGGATCGGTATGGGCTTTGCTTATCAGAGCATCCATAGCGCTCGCCCTTTCCGCGATAGTATCACCGATGCAACCAATGGGGTCGGCCAGCTCCTAATGACCCGCCTTTACCGGGAGCAATGGATCTTCTGGATTGCGACCAACGTCTTTAGTATCTATCTCTGGTGGGATCAGAGTCTTCACATTCAAGGGATGTACTGGGTTTACACCCTCAATAGTTTAGTGGGCTGGTACCAATGGACCAAAGCCCTCAAGAAGGAGGTGGCTTAGATGGCAAGTCTCTCGATTCCAGCAGGAATGACGGAGAAAGAGTATTTTGAGACGGTCGCTAGTGAAGCAGACTTTCTCAAGTGGTACAAGGAGCAAGATCTGCCAACTTATGAAACTCCAAGTGTTACAGCGGACATGGTGGCTTACTGTTTTGTTGAAGGTCAGCTCAAGCTCTTAGCCATTCGCCGCAAGGCCCACCCTTATCAACACCGCCTCGCCTTGGTGGGGGGCTTTGTGAACAAGGATGAAGATGCGACTCATGCCTGCATCCGAGAAGTCAAAGAAGAAGTCGGGCTCGATCTTCCAGTGAATAAGGTGGAACAACTCATGACAGTTTCCACCCCTGGGCGGGACCCCAGAGGCTGGGTCATTACCATTGCCCATCTGGTCTATCTGCCAGCAGAAGCAGTAGACTTAGCTCATGCAGGTGACGATGCCAAGGAAGTCGTTTTTCTCGATGTCGACTTCAAAAAGTCCCAGTGCTTGCTAGAGGGAAAGGTTTTAACTGCTTCTGATTTTGCTTTTGACCACTATCAAATCATTCAAGAATCGATCAAGCGGATTCAGGGACGTCTCGACTGGAATCCAACCTTCCTCTATCTGTTAGAGGAGCATTTCACCGTTTATGAAGCAACCGAATTGGTCAATTTGATCAATCCAGGACGTCCCATCGTTAGCAATAACTTCCTCGTAAAATTCGGAGAATTCGTGGAAGAAGTGGGGGTCAAGCGAGTACCTAAGAAAAAACCACGTAAGACCTATCGCCTAAAACAGTAGATCGAGCGGAGTTCATTCTATCAGCCCTCCCTTACTTTTAGTAACGGAAGGGCTTTTTCTGATTTTTCCTGCTCCACTTGTGTGCAAAGTGGTATAATAAACATAATTGAGATCAAAAGAGACAAGACGATGGAAGAAAAAATAATTTTACCACAAAATACACGACTGATGGGGGCTCTGCTTGGTTTTATCGGAGGGGGTCTTGATGTTTTTTGCCACATGCACTACCGGAGTTTGGTCGCGACCCAAACGGGGAACCTCCTGCTTCTCATCGCTGATTGGCACGATCCCCGTGTCGAAAATACCGTCATGCGTTTTTCATCGATTATATTTTTCTCGATCGGCTTTCTGGTTGCCCTCCATATCAAAGAATATCGCAAGACAGCCTTTTGGCGGACCAAGATGTTGCTTCCTTTGTTTGTGGTGACACTCCTGATTCCCTTGGTGTCTGTCATACCACCTGTAGAAGTTCCCTTTATTGCTTTTGGGACAGGGATGATGATGTTGACCTTTACAGGGAGCCTCATCGAAAATCACCCTTATGTGATCTTTATGACTTCCGGAAATTATCGCAAGATGCTGACGGCCTTGTACCGAATCACTCGAGGAAAGGGAGATTTGGACGAGTATCGGCGTCAGGCCATGAATTACGGGATTGTCGTTGGAAGCTTTATTGCGGGAGCTATTAGCGTAGCCATCCTCATGCATTTCATTCACCAATGGGCCATCTGGCTGATCACAGCCAACCTCTTTTTGATCATGACCTACTACACCGCCAGAGTCAAACAACTCGGCCTGCAAACAGATAATCTATAGAAACAGGACCCCGTGTGAGGTCCTGTTTTAGATTAATGACAAAGTCATCTTAGAAACTTTCCTTAGGTGAGTACGGACGTCAGCGAACTTCGAAGAAGTTCCATGACTTAGTTTTGAGCCTAAGGTCTCAAAACTCCCGAGTGCCTGAAACAATCGTGTTTCAGGCACTTTTCTCACAGCGGAAAGTTTCGGTATTTTTTTGATTCGCTCAAAAAATTAAAACATATTTATATTTCTTTGCCGAATTGCTTAACTTATTTAAAAATAGTACAGGACCTCACATGAGGTCCTGTTTGTATTTCTATGCTTTTAATTGTAAGAGTTCTTCAATCTCAGCCAGAGTGCTGGCTTGCGAGATGGCTCCACGGAGTTTGGCTGCACCTGAGGTACCACGGAGGTAGTGAGGGGCGAGGCCACGGAATTCACGAACGGCAATGTGCTCACCTTTGAGATCGATCAAGCGTTTCAAGTGTTCGTAAGCGATCTTCATCTTGTCTTCAAAAGTTAAATCAGGCAGGATTTCTCCTGTTTCAAAGTAGTGGTTGATTTGGTTGAAGAGATAAGGATTGCCCATAGCAGCACGACCAATCATGACCGCATCAGCACCGACTTCTTCGATCCGTTGTTTGGCATCTTGAACCGTACGGATATCTCCGTTTGCGATAAATGGAATCTTGGTCAGAGCTTGTGCAACCTTGTGAAGGGTCTCAAGGTCCGCATGCCCCGTATACATTTGCTCCCGAGTCCGTCCATGCATGGCGAGGGCAGAGACACCTGCGGCTTCAGCAGCGAGGGCATTCTCAACTGCTAGGGAAGGGTCCGACCAACCCGTCCGCATTTTAACAGTGAGGGGGATATCAAGGACAGATTGAACCTTATTGATGATGGAGTAGATCTTGTCTGGATCCTTGAGCCACATGGCACCAGCCTCGTTCTTGACGATTTTATTCACCGGGCAACCCATGTTGATATCGACGATATCGGTCTTGGTATTTTCTTGGATAAATTCAGCTGCGCGTGCGAGGCTATCTTCGTCACTTCCAAAGAGTTGGATCGATACAGGATTTTCTCCTTCATCGATATGGAGCATGTGAAGCGTCTTTTCATTGTTGTACTGGATTCCCTTGTCAGAGACCATTTCCATCACAACGAGCCCTGCTCCCAGTTCTTTGGCAATGGTCCGGAAAGCCGAGTTGGTCACTCCAGCCATTGGGGCTAGGACAGTACGGTTAGGGATTTCGACATCCCCGATCATAAATGGCGTATTAAGATTTGTCACGAATGAGTTCCTCCAAGTCATTTTCGTCAAAGTGGTAGTGGGTTTGGCAAAATTGGCAGGTAATCTCTGCACCGTGATCTTCGTCTTTCATCTCTTTTAGATCACTAGCTGGCAGACTTGCTAAAGCGTTCAAGAAACGCTCACGGCTGCAGTCGCACTGGAAGCGAAGTCCTTCTTCAGAGAGGCGTTTGAAAGGTTCATCCCCATAGATAGCGGCAAGAAGAGCTTCAATATGGTCTTCAGATTCCAAAAGTGTGGAGATGGCAGGCATTTCTTGGATGCGTTTTTCAAAGCGCGCGATTTCTTCTTCCTTGGCATTTGGCAAGACCTGGAGCAAGAAGCCACCCGCCACTTTAACCTTATCTTCGTCATCCAACAGAACATTGAGTCCAACTGCAGATGGTGTTTGTTGGCTTTCTGTCAGATAAAAGGCCAGGTCTTCTCCGATTTCACCGGTTACAAGAGGGGTCATGGAGTGATAAGGATTTCCCGTACCATAATCTGTGATGACCAAGAATTCTCCGTTTCCGACAAATGGTCCGACCAGAACTTCACCGGTCGCGGTTTTCTTGATATCCACTCCAGGATTCTGCACGTAGCCTTTCACATTTCCCTTGGTATCTGCCACGGTGATGATAGCTCCGAGTGAGCTAGTCCCAAGGACTTTGACCGTAATTTTAGTTTCTCCTTTCTCGTTTGCCGCCAAGATTTGGCTGGCAATGAGGGTACGGCCAAGTGCGACCGTGGAGCTAGCTTGTGTATGATGTTTTTCTTGGGCTGTTCGTACAGTTTCTGTACTGTCTAGTACATAAGCACGAAAAGCACCACTTTCTGAGATAGTTTTAATAATTTTGTCCATACCTACTATTTTAGCACAAATCAAGCAAAGTGGGGGCAAGGAGAATTCCGAAAATCAGTCGTTTCAGAAGAAGGACGAGAAGAAAAGAAAATTCCGAACGTTATTTCTAGAAAGAAGCAATTTCCAAGTAAAAGACGAGTTTCATAGAGAAGTTGGTTTAAAAAGAAAGGAGAAAAATAAACGATAGCCGAGTGGATCTTGAAAAAACATTAAAAATTGCTTATAATAGAGTGTAAGACAAACTTGCAGGTGAGACTCCTGCCCTTAGTTTGAAGAAAGGCATAGATAGGCAACTATCTATGGTATATGAAAAAGAATTATGACATCAGTTGTTGTAGTAGGAACCCAATGGGGTGATGAAGGAAAAGGGAAGATTACAGACTTCCTATCAGCCAATGCAGAAGTCATTGCTCGCTATCAAGGTGGGGACAATGCCGGGCACACCATCGTAATCGACGGCAAAAAGTTCAAGTTGCACTTGATTCCTTCTGGTATCTTCTTCCCTGAAAAGATCTCTGTCATCGGAAACGGCGTGGTGGTCAACCCTAAATCATTGGTCAAAGAGTTGGCTTATCTTCATGAAGAAGGTGTGACAACGGACAGTTTGCGCATTTCAGACCGTGCCCATGTCATCCTTCCTTACCATATCGAATTGGACCGTCTCCAAGAAGAGTCTAAAGGCGACAACAAAATCGGAACGACCATCAAAGGGATTGGACCAGCCTACATGGACAAGGCTGCGCGTGTGGGAATCCGGATCGCGGACCTTTTGGACCGCGACGTCTTTGCGGAACGTCTTCGTATCAACTTGGAAGAAAAGAACCGTCAATTTACCAAACTCTATGATGCAGAGGCTCTGTCATTTGACGATATCTTCGAAGAATACTATGAATATGGTCAACAAATCAAGCAATATGTAACCGATACTTCTGTTATCTTGAACGATGCTTTGGATAACGGCAAGCGCGTGCTCTTTGAAGGAGCCCAAGGGGTTATGTTGGATATCGACCAAGGAACCTATCCATTTGTAACCTCTTCAAACCCAGTCGCAGGTGGGGTGACCATCGGATCAGGTGTCGGCCCAAGCAAGATCGACAAGGTTGTCGGTGTATGTAAAGCCTATACCAGCCGTGTTGGTGATGGCCCATTCCCTACGGAACTCTTCGATGAAGTGGGCGAGCGCATCCGTGAAGTGGGGCATGAATACGGTACAACGACTGGCCGTCCGCGTCGGGTGGGCTGGTTTGACTCCGTTGTTATGCGCCACAGCCGTCGCGTGTCAGGAATTACCAACCTTAGCTTGAACTCGATCGACGTTCTGTCCGGCTTGGATACAGTGAAAATCTGTGTAGCCTACGACTTGGATGGGGAACGCATCGACCACTACCCAGCAAGCTTGGAGCAACTCAAACGTTGCAAACCAATCTATGAAGAATTACCAGGCTGGTCAGAAGACATCACAGGTGTCCGCCACTTGGATGAGCTTCCAGAAAATGCCCGCAACTATGTCCGCCGTGTCGGTGAATTAGTTGGTGTGCGCATTTCAACCTTCTCAGTCGGACCAGATCGTGACCAAACCAATATCCTTGAAAGTGTGTGGTCTAGTTTATAAGCAAATGAAGATAAGAGAGTGGGACAGAAATCGGTCATTCGTTAGAATTCGATTTCATCGTCCCACCTCCGCACAGTTGAGTAGGGCTGTAAAAGCTGATGAAATCAGCGTAGTAGAGCCACTCAACCACTGCGTCTTGCTCGACAATCCAAAGACAATTGAGAGGCTAGGACTTTTGTCCCAGCCTCTTTTTGAAAGCAGAAAGAGGAAAAAATGTATCAAACGATTTTATTTGACCTAGACGGCACCTTGACCAATTCAGAACTAGGGATTACCAACTCGGTGGCCTATGCCTTAGGAAAATATGGGATTCAAGTGCCAGACAAGAAAGCATTGAGAGTTTTCATCGGTCCGCCCTTGCAGGAGTCTTTTGAGCGCTTTTATGGATTTTCTAAGGAAGAATGTTTAAAGGCCATTGACTACTATCATGAGTATTTTTCCGAAAAAGGCCTTTATGAAAATGAGGTCTATCTAGGCGTTCCTGACTTGCTGGCTTCTCTCAAGCAGGCTGGCAAACAGTTGATTGTAGCTACGTCAAAGCCTGAAGAATTTTCCATTCAAATTCTCAAACACTTTGGTTTGTATGATTATTTTGACTTTGTCGCTGGTGCGACCATGGATAGAAAACGTAGTAAAAAAAGCGATGTTATCCAGTATGCCTTGGAGCAAAATGGGATTACAGATTTGGCGCATACCATCATGATTGGAGACAGGGAGCACGATGTGCTTGGCGCTCAAGCGCAAAAGCTTGATTCTATCGGTGTCCTTTATGGCTTTGGAAGCAGGGAAGAATTGGAAGAAGCCGGCGCCACCTATATTGCTCAAGAAGTTGGCGAAATTGCAGCTTTTATAGGATAACCTTTTCCAAAATATTAAAAGTTGGAACTTTTCTAATCTGCTGAATATTGCTTGATTTAATATTTCTATCGGTGTACACTTACTGCAGGTTAAGTCACACAGATTAAGAGGTGATAATATGAATTTGTCACGATATATATTAAAATATAGTACTGATGATGGTACGTTGTATTTTAATACTAAAACCAATCATTCATTTTTTCTTACGAATGAATTGAATAGAGTAGTCGACAGCAATGATGTGATTAGGAAAGAGTTTCATGCTTATCTTGATAAAAATAAATATTTAAGTGAGGGTGAGTATGAGGTCGAAAAGTATCTATCTAAAATAAGCGATACAGATGCTGAATTATTGGAACTAACAATTTTGACACATGGAGATTGTAATTTTCGGTGAAGGTTAAAGTGAATAACAAATTCGATGACAAAATGAATGCTAAACCTAGAGTATTTAACTATAATTGTGATTGTAAATAATCACGATTTTAAATAAATTTAGAGAAGAGGGTTGTGCTAGCCCTCTATTTTGATGGATGATAATTATGAGAAATATTTATAAGTACATTGATAAGAAGTATCTTTTTCCTATTTTTTTAGGGCGTATTGTGAATAGTGGTTTGGTGTTGGCGCAACCTCTGATTTTAACGAAGGCCTTGAAGTTAGATCAAGACGGCCTTTCTTATGGAAAAATTCTCAATTTTGTTTTATTTGGTTTGTCTGTCTATCTTGTTATTTATAGTCTGATGCTGTTTTCAAACTATTCGCACAATATATTCCGAAGAGAAATCAACAAAAGTGTCCGTGCCCTTTTATTTAAGAAAGTCATATTGAATCCTAAATTTTCCAATGATGAAAAAGTTAGTCTGCTAACTCAAGATATGGAATATGTGGGCGATAATTATTTGGAAAATATAAATGTTATGGTGAGTTGGGGATTTGTCGCCCTTGTTACAGCCATTTATATTGTTTCACAAAATTTTCTCTTAGGACTTATTTTTGTCATTTTTACGATTATGAGACCTATTCCTCAGTTCATCATGAATCGTCGTTTACAAGATTCGGGAGACAGCTGGTCCAAGCTTAGAACGAAATTACATGGGCTTGTCTCGGATAGTATGCAAGGCAGCCAAACCTTACGGATTAATCAGGCCATGAGGCTGAATGAAGAGCGCGTGAATGATTTAAACGGAGAATATCAAAAAGCCATCCAAAGATTTTGTTTCACACATAATATTATTTTTTTCTTTAATGGATTTATGGTCTTTTTTAGTCAGGTTGTTCCTCTTGCTTTAGGCTTTTATTTGAGTTTACAGGGAAATTCTATTTCTATTACAAGCCTCATCTCTATGTATGTTGCTGCGGGGATGCTGGTAGAACCGATCCAAACTCTGATGTACAGTGCAGCCAATCTCCAAGGTGCCTTGCCGACTGCGAACCGCCTGTTTAAGATTATCGAGGAAGAACCTGATTTCGAAGAGACAAAGGATCAATTTGTTGAAAATCTCGAATCGTTGCGCTTAAATCATATTTCAAAAAGTTTTGCTGAACGTCAGCTTTTTTCTGATTTGACGGCGACGATTTCAGTAGGTCAGAAGGTCTTAATCAAAGGACCGAGCGGGTCTGGAAAGACGACTCTTTTTCGCTTGATTTTAGGAGAAGAAGTATGTGATGAGGGTGACATTTTCGTTCAGTATGATGGAAATCAAATAACGAGTCATTTCCAAGGGAATATCGGTTTAATTAGCCAGCATTCCTTCCTGTTTAACGATACTATCCGCTATAATCTAACTTTTGGTCAGCCTTTTCAGGACCATGAATTATTGGAGGTATTGGACCGAGTTGGCTTAATAGATGAATTTCAGGATATTTTGAATGTAGAAATTCATAATAATGGTGAAAACATTTCAGGAGGTCAGCGTGTCAGATTAGAGTTGGCTCGTTTTCTCTTACGCGAGAAGGATATTTTATTAGCGGACGAAGTGACATCAGCTTTGGACGAAAAAAATAGTCGTCTGGTTAGAGACCTAATCTTTTCTTTGCCGATCACGGTACTAGAAATAGCCCATCATATTGATGAAGAAGAGCGCTATGACCAAATCCTTGAGTTACGTAAAGGATGAGCGATGCCACAATAGTTGGTTCTGCGACAAAGCGGATAGTAGTAAGCCAGCAATTTGTCAGATATTTTTGAGATTCTAAGTGGTGATATTTCCAAAATCATCAATACTCAGAGAACTTAAGCTTTATTTAAGATAGGCCAGCTATACTAGAAGCATAAACAAAGACCTCCTAACTTTGTTTAAACCTCCTAAACTTTTTCATAATAATCTCCCATAAGAGTCGCCCAATCGGCGGCTTTTTTTGTGAGTCGTAAGCTGCCTATGGTATAATGAACAAAGAAACTAAAAGGAAGAAGGAAGAGATGGACTACACGATAGAGGAAAAAGCGATGTTTATGAGGGAAGCCCTGAAGGAGGCGGAGATTGCCTTGGCCCATGAGGAAATACCGATTGGCTGTGTCTTGGTCAAGGATGGTCAGATTATCGGGCGTGGACATAATGCGCGTGAGGAGCTGCAGCGGGCGGTCATGCATGCGGAAATCATGGCGATCGAGGAGGCCAATCAGCGTGAAAATAGCTGGCGCCTGCTGGATACGACGCTTTTTGTCACGATTGAGCCCTGTGTCATGTG